>JAFWBJ010000102.1 GCA_017507145.1 Clostridia bacterium
CTCTGCGCGGAAACGGCGTTGCCCTGTCCGATCGGATTGCTGTCCTGCTCTAACCCATTTTGCCCCGCAGAATCACTTCTGCGGGGTTTTTCCATTTTGGCAAAATTTGAACGTTCTTGCGTATATTCGCACCGTTTCTTGACAAACAAGCCAATGTTCGCCATGCAGGTCATCGCCAAAATCGAGAACTAAGCTCATACGCAGCAGCATTTGCCGCCCTGCGGCAAATGCTGTTGTTTTTCGAAATCTGCGCAAAGGTATTGACAAACTGTGCCTTTGCGTGGTATAATAAGCTATCAATAATCCAAACGCGAAAGAGGGTTACATCATGAAGAGAATTCAGACCATCAATACCCGTGACCTTGCCAAGAGCGTCAAGAACGGCGGCTGCGGCGAGTGCCAGACCTCTTGCCAGTCTGCCTGCAAGACCTCCTGCGGTGTTGCCAACCAGAAGTGCGAGAACAAGAACGCCAAGAAGTAAGTGTTGGCGAAGAAATACCGCCCCCACCGGGCGGTATTTTTCTGCTCATAATAACGTCGAAGCGACACCCAGCCAAGGAAGGTGGGGGGTCAGGCTTTGGCGAAGAAAAAGCGGGAACTCCCGGCGTTTGAGATGTGTCCCGCCCCGACTCGCGCGGGAGCGCGAAATGATCAGCGTTTACGCGCAATATAAAGCACTAACGGAGTAAATTAAACCATGATCCACCAGTATAAACTCAACGACTACAACATCGTCCTCGACGTCAACAGCGGCGCCGTCCACGTTGTCGACGAGGTTGCCTACGACATCATCGCCGCCTACGAGACCACGCCCCGTGCCGAGATCGTTGCACAGATGATGGCGAAGTACGGCGACCGCGATGACGTCAACGAGGCCGAGATCGAACAGTGCATCGACGACATCGAGGGGCTGCGCGATGCCGGCAAGCTCTTCTCCGACGACAACTTCCGCGATGTGGCCGTTAACTTCAAGACCAACAACACCTGTATCAAGGCGCTCTGCCTGCATATTGCCCACACCTGCAACCTCAACTGCTCCTACTGCTTCGCCAGCCAGGGCAAGTATCACGGTGACCGCGCGCTGATGTCCTTTGAGACCGGAAAGCGTGCGCTCGACTTCCTAGTCGAGCATTCCGAGGGCCGCCGCAACCTTGAGGTCGACTTCTTCGGCGGCGAGCCGCTGATGAACTGGAATGTGGTCAAACGGCTGGTCGAATATGCCCGTTCGATTGAGGAAGCTGCCGGCAAGAATTTCCGCTTCACTCTCACCACCAACGGCGTGCTGATCGATGATGATGTCATCGATTTCTGCAACCGCGAGATGCACAACGTCGTTCTCTCGCTCGACGGCCGCCTCGAGGTGCACGACCGCTTCCGCGTCGACTATGCGGGCAAGGGCAGCTATGCCAATATCGTGCCCAAGTTCAAGCGCTTCGTCGAGAGCCGCAAGGGCGAGGGCTATTATATGCGGGGCACCTACACCCACCACAACACCGATTTCACCAATGACATCTTCCACATGGCCGACCTTGGCTTCGATCAGCTCAGCATGGAGCCGGTCGTCTGCGCCCCCGATGATCCCAGTGCGCTGACCGCGGAAGATCTGCCCATCCTGTTCGAGCAGTATGAGCTCCTCGCCCGCGAGATGATCCGCCGCCAAAAAGAGGGGCGCGGCTTCACCTTCTATCACTATATGATCGATCTCACCCACGGGCCCTGCATCTATAAACGGGTCGCCGGCTGCGGCTCGGGCAGTGAGTATTTTGCCGTCACCCCCTGGGGCGACCTCTACCCCTGTCACCAGTTCGTCGGCGACGAACGCTTCTGCATGGGCAATATTTGGGACGGTGTCAAGAATGAGGCACTGCGCGACGAGTTCCGCCGCTGCAACGTCTATGCCAAACCCGAGTGCGCCGATTGCTGGGCGCGCCTGTGGTGCGCAGGCGGCTGTGCAGCCAACGCCTACCACGCGACCGGTTCGATCACCGGCACCTACACCTACGGCTGTGAGCTGTTCAAGAAGCGCATGGAGTGCGCGATTATGATCCAGGTCGCCGAAGCCGAGGAGGGCGGCGCGCTGGGCGACGGTTCGTGCGCCGATGGTTGTGCCGACTGCGGCGACTGCACCGACTGCCATTAAAAAATTCTAAAAGGGGGTTGACAAACCCCCTTTTTTGTGCTATGATAATCAAAAGACAGCACGCTATCACGTTAAAGTGCACTAACTTTGGAAGGAAACCGAGAAAATGAATCTGTTGCACACTGCATACTTTTTCTTTTTCTTTAGCTTTGCGTTTTATTTTCGCAAGGCTTTTTGTCGTTCCACTGCCAGTGTATGATTTAACGGATCGCTACCCGTCAACATCAATCATCAAGCCGCAGTGAAACGACACTGCGGCTTTTCTGTTCGCAGCGCACACACGGTAAATTTCAGGAGGATCATATCATGATTGCAAAACTCGTCAAGAACCCCGATTCCGCTAAAGTTGACCAGCTGCTTGCCAGCCTGCGTGAAATGGGCGTCAAAGGGCAGATCATTCAGGGCGGCGAAACGATGGTCATCGCCATCATCGGCGACACCACCAAGGTCGACCAGGACTACCTCCATGCGCAGGACATCATTGAGGATGTCACCCGCATCCAGGAGCCCTACAAGCTGGCTTGCCGCAAGACCCACCCGACAGACACCGTTGTGACCGTCGGCGGCACTGCCAAGATCGGCGGCGGCAGCTTCGCCATGATCGCCGGCCCCTGCTCGGTTGAGTCGCGCGAGCAGCTCTGTACCATCGCCGAGGCAGTCAAGGCTTCGGGCGCAACGGTGCTCCGCGGCGGTGCCTTCAAGCCCCGCACCTCGCCCTATGCTTTCCAGGGTATGCGCGGCGCCGGCATCGAGCTGATGGTCGAAGCCAAGCACCACACCGGTCTGCCCATCGTTACCGAGATCATGGATATTTCGCAGCTTCCCTTCTTCGAGGAAGTTGATATGATTCAGGTCGGCGCACGCAACATGCAGAACTTCGAGCTGCTCAAGGAACTGGGCAAGCTGCGCCGCCCCATCCTGCTCAAGCGCGGTCTCTCTGCGACGCTGGATGAGCTGCTGATGTCGGCCGAGTACATCATGGCCGGCGGCAACACGCAGGTCGTACTCTGTGAGCGCGGCATCCGCACCTTCGAGACCGCGACCCGCAACACGCTCGATCTCTCCTGCGTGCCGGTCCTCAAGCAGCGCACGCATCTGCCGATCATCATCGACCCCTCCCATGCAACCGGAAAGTCGGCCTATGTCGCGCCCCTCGCGCTGGCCGCTGCTGCCGTCGGTGCTGACGGGTTGATTATCGAAGTGCACAACAACCCCGCATGCGCTGTCTGTGACGGCCCGCAGTCGCTGACCCCCGATACCTTCGATACGCTGGCTAAGCAGATCAAAGCTATCCTGCCGGCGGCGTACAAGTATTGAGGCAATGGGGCGTTGCCCCATACCCCATTGGGGGAGCCTTTTGAAAAAGGCTCCCCCAAGCCCCCGCGAAAACTTTCATATATTTAGAGGATGAAGATATGCATGATGTGTTGATTGGGCGCGGGCTGATCGACGAGGCCGGGGTAAAGCTGGCCGAGGTGATCGAGCCGTGTCGGACTGTGGTGGTGAGCGATGAAAATGTTGCGCCGCTATATAAAGATCGAGTGGTGGACAGTCTGCGCGAAAGCGGATTTTCGCCGTCGATTGTGGAGCTTCCCGCCGGGGAGTCGACCAAATGCGGGACGCAGTACATTGCCTTACTTGAGGCATTTGCCAAGGCCGGGCTGACGCGATCGGATCTGGTTGTGGCGCTGGGCGGCGGGGTCATCGGAGACCTCGGCGGCTTTGCGGCGGCGACCTTTCTGCGCGGCGTTGCGGTTGCGCAGATTCCGACGACCCTGCTGGCCGCAGTCGACTCTTCGGTCGGCGGCAAGACGGCCATCGATCTGGCGGCCGGCAAGAATCTGGTCGGCGCCTTCCATCTGCCCATCCGTGTACTCTGCGATCCCGCGACGCTCTCCACGCTCCCGCCCGAACAGCTGGCGGTCGGCATGGCAGAGTCGATCAAGTACGGCATCCTCTTCGACGCGCCGTTGTTTGAGCTGCTCGCGCACGGTGCGCCCCCTGATCTGACCGAAACCATCACCCGCTGCGTAGCCCACAAGCAGGCCGTCGTCGAACGCGATTTCACCGACCGCGGCGACCGCCAGCTGCTCAATCTCGGCCACACCTTCGGCCACGCCATCGAGGCTTGCAGCGGCTACACTATCCTGCACGGCGAGGCTGTGGCCATCGGGATGCGCATGGCGGCGCGGGCGGCCGTTCTGCTCGGTGTCGCCGAGGAGGACTGCACCGACGCTGTCACGGCGGCGCTGGAGGCAGCTGATCTGCCGATCACAACGCCCTACACCGCCGCCGCGCTGACCGCCGCCGCGCTGCACGACAAGAAGCGCGCAGGCGGGACGCTCAACCTCATTCTGCCCGTGCGGATCGGCCAATGCGTGCGCTATCCGCTGCCGGTCGAACAGCTGGGCGCACTGATGGAGGACGTCTGCGCATGGATCGTCTGATTGCCCCCGGGAAGCTCAGCGGCACCATCGCCGCGATCCCCTCGAAATCCGATGCGCACCGGCTTCTGCTCTGCGCCGCCCTCGCCGACGTCCCGACAGAAATCGTGGTTGGCGAAGGTGAGCTGTCGGCCGACATCCACGCGACAATGGCCTGCATCGAAGCGCTGGGCGGGACCGTCACCGCGACGGCTGATGCCCTGCGCGTCACCCCCATCAACCGCGCGGCGCTGACGGCGCCCGTCACCTGCGACTGCTGCGAGAGCGGCTCGACGGCACGCTTTCTCCTCCCCATTGCCGCCGTGCTTGGCGCATCTGCGCCGATCACCCTCACCGGCCACGGCCGTCTGCCCGAGCGCCCCTTCGCCCTCCTCTGCGACGCGCTCCGTAACGGGGGGGCAACGATTGACCGCGACCTGCTCCCCATCGCCGCATCGGGCGGACTCCGCCCCGGCGAATACCGCATTGCGGGCAATGTCAGCTCGCAGTATATCACCGGTCTGTTGCTCGCCCTGCCGCTGCTTGGCGCGCCGAACCGCATTACCCTGACCTCACCGCTCGAATCGCGCGGCTATGTCGACATGACACTCTCCACCCTTGCCCGTTTCGGCGTACAGGTCGAAGCTGACGAAACCGGCTACACCGTCCCCGCTGCCTCCTATCGCTCGCCCGGCAGGATCATCGCCGACGGCGACTGGTCGAACGCCGCCTTCTGGCTCTGCGCCGGTGCCATCAGCGGGCCGGTCACCATGACCGGCCTCTCGCAGGACAGCTGCCAGGGCGACCGCCGCGTCATCGATGTTCTGCGCAGCTTCGGCGCATCCATCACGACCAGAGACAACACCGTCACCGTTTCCCCCGCCCCCCTGCGCGGCATCCCCCTCTCGGTCGCCGATATTCCCGACCTTGTCCCCGTTCTGGCCGTCGTGGCCGCCCTCGCCGACGGCGAAACCCGCTTCACCGACGCCGCCCGCCTCCGCCTCAAGGAAAGCGATCGACTCGCGACCGTGTCGCGGCAGATCACCGACCTCGGCGGACAAGCCCGCATCGAGGGCGATACCCTCATCATCACCGGCCGCCCCATTCTCGCAGGCGGCAAAACCGACAGTGCAGGCGATCACCGCATCGCCATGTCGGCCGCCATCGCAGCCCTCGGCTGCACCTCCCCCGTTCGCCTCACCGGCGCCGAGGCCGTCGCCAAGTCCTACCCCGCCTTCTGGCACGACTACGACCGCCTCCGCCAAAAATAAGCACGAACCCAAACCAAGACATTCGCCAGAAAGTTTTTGGAGATTCTTAAGGGCCTTTTTCCAAAAAGGCCCTTAAGTGGGGTTTGGGGCAAAGCCCCAAGAAAGGAATCCTATGAGCAGTCAATTCGGGCATAAGCTCAAAATCAGTATCTTCGGCCAGTCGCACTCGGCGGGCATCGGCGTCGTCATCGACGGGCTTCCCGCCGGCGAGGCCATCGATCTCGACGAAATCCACGCCTTCATGGCGCGCCGCGCACCGGGCAACAGCCCCGCGTCAACCGCCCGCAAGGAGGCCGATCTTCCGCAGATCCAATCCGGCCTCTGGGAGGGCCGCACCTGCGGCGCCCCGCTCTGCGCCGTCATTGCCAACACCGACGCACGATCCGGCGACTACGCCGCCATCGCCGACAAGCCCCGCCCCGCCCATGCCGACTTCACCGCCCACGTCAAGTACGGCGGCGCCAACGACATCCGCGGCGGCGGACACTTCTCCGGCCGCCTCACCGCCCCGCTCTGCTTCGCCGGCGCCGTCTGCGCGCAGATCCTCGCGCGGCGCGGTGTCACAATCGGCGCACACGCCGCCACCATCGGCACCACCTTCGACGAGAGCTTTGATCCCCTCACCGTCACCGCTGCCGAGCTGCGCGCCGTCACCGCCAAGCCCTTCCCCACCATCTCGGACGCATCAGCCGAAGCCATGCTTGCCGAGATCGCCGAGGTCAAGGCGCGGGGCGACTCGCTGGGCGGCGTCATCGAATGCTTCGCCGTCGGCCTGCCGGTGGGACTCGGCGAGCCCATCTTCGGCGGTGTCGAGGGACGCATCGCCCAGGCCGTCTTCGGCATTCCCGCCGTCAAGGGGCTGGAGTTCGGCTCGGGCTTCTACGGCTCGACGCTCTGCGGCTCTGAGAATAACGATCCCTTCACAATGGACGGCGACCGTATCGTCACCACCTCGAACAACCACGGCGGCATCCTCGGCGGCATCACGTCGGGTATGCCCCTCGTCCTGCGCGCCGCCATCAAGCCGACCCCGACCCTCATGCAGGAACAGCAGACGGTCAGTCTCTCGGCCCGCGCCGACGCCGTCCTGCCCCCCAAGGGCCGGCATGACCCCTGCATCGTCCCGCGCGCCGTCCCCGTCATTGAAGCGGCCGTTGCCGCTGTCCTGCTCGATCTCTGGCTGGAATCGGGCGATTTCGTGAGAGGAGTATAACCCATGTCCGAGCAAAAACCGATCGCTCTCTCCAGTCTCCGCACGCATATCAACGAACTTGACACCGAGCTGCGTGCACTTTTCCTTGAGCGCATGGAGGTGTCCGCCGAAGTCGCCGCCTACAAGCGCTCGGTCGGCATGGCCGTCCTTGATCCAGTGCGTGAACAGGCGGTGCTTGACCGGCTCTGCGAAGGGCTGGATGCGCCGCATGCCGAAGCCGTCAGCAGCCTCTGGAAGCAGATCTTCGAGCTCTCCCGCGCCTGCCAGCACCGGCTGCTCAACACCGACACCTGCCCCCAGGCCGCCGCTCTGCGCGCACAGATCACCGCGCAGAAGCCGCTCCCGGCGAAAGCAAAGGTCGCCTGTCAGGGTCGTCGCGGCGCCTACGCCCACCACGCCGTCGATGCCCTCTTTGCCGAACCCGATACCCACTTTTTCCCCGATTGGGCTGAGGTCACCGAGGCCGTCCTCGACGGCCGCTGCGACTATGGCGTTCTGCCCATCGAAAACAGCACCCGAGGCTCGGTCAGCGCTGTCTATGATTTGCTGCGTTCGCGGCAGGTACACATTGTCCGCAGCTGCCGGCTCCCCATCCGCCATGCCCTGCTTGGGCTGCCGGGTGCAGAGCTGAGCGACATCCGTGAGGTGCGCTCGCATGAGCAGGCCATCGGCCAGTGTGCCGGCTGGCTGGATCTGCATCCCGCCATCACCCGCATCGAGGCCCCCAACACCGCCATGGCGGCTGAAGCTGTTGCTCTGGCCGGCCGGCGCGATCTGGCGGCCATCGCATCCCCCGATTGTGCAGAGCTGTACGGCCTGCGCGTACTGGTCGACGACATCACCGACTGCGGCTTCAATTACACCCGTTTTGTCTGCATCGCACGGGATGCACAGATTACCCCCGATGCCAACAAGCTCTCACTGATCGTCACCCTGCCCCACCGCGCCGGTTCGCTCTCGGCCCTGCTGGGCCGCTTCACCGCACGCGGGCTGAACCTGACCAAGCTGGAGTCCTCGCCCATCCCGGGGCGCGACTTTGAATTTATGTTCTGCATCGACCTGGATGCTCCCGATCCCGCTGCCCTGCCCGGTCTGCTCGACGATCTGTGCGCACAGGTCGAATCGATGACGGTACTGGGATTGTATCACGAAGAGAAATGAGGCGATCCCCATGTTTTATCTGATCGGCAATCCCCTTGGCCACAGCTGGTCGGTGCCCATTCACCGGGCGCTGGGCGATTATGCCTATGATCTGCGGCCGCTTCCGCCCGAAGAGCTTGACGCTTTTCTGCGCGCCCGCGCGTTTGAGGGGCTGAACGTCACCATCCCCTACAAGCAGGCCGTCATCCCCTACTGCGACACGCTGACCGATACGGCTGCGCGCATCGGGGCGGTGAATACCGTCTACTTCGAGGACGGCAGGATGATCGGGCATAACACCGACGCCGCCGGCTTTGCCTGGCTGGCCGCGCGGGCGGGAATCGACTTTGCCGGCCGGCAGGTCTACATCCTCGGCAGCGGGGGCACCTCGCTGACCGCACGCACCGTGGCCACCGATGCCGGCGCCGCCGCAGTTACCGTTGTCTCGCGCAGCGGCGCGTTCGGTTATGACGATCTCTACGCTGCCCCGGGCGAGTTCATCCTCATCAACACCACGCCGGTCGGCATGTACCCGCAGGTTGACGCCGCTCCGGTCGAGCTGGACCGGCTGCCCGGCTGCATCGGCGTGCTGGATGTCATCTACAATCCCCTGCGCACCCGTCTGGTGCAGGATGCCATGGCGCGGGGGATCCCAGCCGCCGGCGGTCTGCCCATGCTGGTGGCGCAGGCAGCCTTTGCCACCGAAAAATTCTCTCGCCGCCCCATCGACAGCACCGCGATCACCCAAACCCTCTCGACCATCGCGCGGTCCTGCGCGAACATTGTGCTCATCGGCATGCCCGGTTCGGGCAAATCGACGGTCGGCGCGGCGCTGGCTGCGTTAACCGGCCGCTCGCTGGTCGATACCGACGCACGCATTGAAGCGCGGGCGGGGAAATCCATTCCGCAGATTTTTGCCGAAGACGGCGAGGCCGCCTTCCGCGCACTGGAGTGTGCGGTTGTCGCCGAAGTGGGACGGGAGCGCGGGCAGATCATCTCCTGCGGCGGCGGCGTAGTTCTGCGCGAGGAAAACTGCCGCGCACTGCGGCAAAACGGCCGCATCTACTGCCTGCACCGCCCGCTTGAATGGCTGGAACGCACCGGCCGCCCCCTCTCGGGCGATCTCGCACACATGCGTGAGATGGAAGCCATCCGTCGCCCCTTCTACGCGGCGCTGACCGATCTCGATGTGGACAACACCCGCGCACCGGAGGATGCCGCACACGAAATTCTCGCAGATTTCCAAACCCGGGCAGGCTAAACAATTCTGCCTGCCGAGGCAAAAAAAGACGGCTGAGCCACAGGCTCAGCCGTCCTTTTTCATGCAGAATTATGTCAGGCGATTGAGAACAATCTCCATTGCTTTTGCCGCCGCCGTGATGCGCATGGCGAAGGCAGTGCGGAACTCTTCCTCGCGCATGCCCACTGAATCGATCAGCGCTTCATCCAGGTTGCCCCAATCAAAGAGGAAGCCCAGCGTACACTCGCGGTCAGCCAGAATGAGGTCGAGCAGGTCCTCATCATGCCCGCCCGACAGGAAGGGCATCAGCACACCGGCCACCGTATCGGCTGATTTGATAAAATAGGCATTGAGCAGATCGCCCGTCCGCACCGGATCTTCGGGTGAAGCCGGAACGGCAATGCAGGCCGCCAGCTCGGGATTAACGAAAGAGCGGTATGCCTCCCCCTCTTCAAGGATCGGCAGCGGGATGGCCAGGCGGCCATCGGTTCGATCGGCCAGCGTGCCTACCGTGAGCGCCGCGTCGGGATTTGACTCTGCATAAGCCATCACATCCTGCATCGCGGCATAAGCGTAGCTGAAGCAGTCATCAAGCTGGATCAGCGTCGGCATGTCGTCCTTATCTTTAACAAAGAAATGGCCGCCTGCACCGATCAGCACCGGAAGCACGGCATCGCCGTCCAGCGAGGTCATGCCCTCGGCCGCCAGCTGGGTAAGGGAATCAACCGTCCACTCCACTGCGCGGACCCGGTCAAGCAGGTCAGAAACGTCAAGGCCAAGCCAAGCGGCGGCCTCCACGTCAAGCCAAATGACCGACGTTGCCATCTTGTCTGCGACAGTGGCATCGCCAAACAAAAAGAAAATTTGCTTCGCCAGCGAAAGGCTCTCAATCAGCGATCGGTCGAAGGCCGGCTCCAACAAATTCAGCGGGCCCATGCCGGCCAGATTGGCCAAATACCCGCCGGACGCCAGCGTGCCGGCCGTTTGGGCCGAGGAAAATGCCAGCAGATCGGGCGACGCCCCCATCTGCGCAAGGCGCATAACCTCGGCGCTCATATCCGTGACCTCGGTTTTGGTCAGCGTAATATCGAGCAGCGCCTCCACCCGACGGTCGCGCTCAGCCTCGGCGGCTGAGAGCATGTCCGGGAGTTCGGCAAACGTTGGGGTTCGTTCAGGTTCAGCCAGGATTTCCGCCGCATAGCCGGCGTAGGTCCGGGCAAAAACGGTCGACGGCGTAGTCTCCTCCGCTCGGGTCGTCGAATCGGCCGAAATCGTCTCGGACGATTCCGGGTGCACCGGCATAGTGGTTGGCGCGGTGCTGTCAGTACCGGTCGGCTGTGTGTCGGCCGGACTGCCGCACGCAATCAACGCCAATGCCAGAAGCAGCAAAAGCGCGGTTGGACGCACCGTGTTCACGAAAAACTGTCGCATAAATCCTCCTCTTCGGAGATCAGATTATCGCTTGCCGTTCGGCGATCGGTGTCAGTCGCCGAGGTAGACACGCGGCACACGGCCCGAGATCAGGCAAAGCGGTTCATAGTCAATGGTTCCGGCGCGGTCGGCCAGCGCACGCAGGCTGTCGGGATCATCGCCGAACAGCACAACAGTGTCCCCCACCGCGGCCTGCAGGCCGGTCACATCCAGCATGCACTGATCCATGCAGATATTCCCCACGATGGGTGCCATGCGCCGTCCGGCGGCCGTTTCGAGTGCCACCGATGCGCCGGCAAATGCGCGGACAAATCCGTCTGCGTACCCGACCGGCAGGGTCGCGATGGTCCGCGGCGTATCGGCCGAGAAGCGGCCGCCGTAGCTGACCGTCTCGCCCGGCATCAGGGTATGCAGATGTGCGATGCGCGTGCAGAAGCGCAAAACCGGCGTCAGCTCGACCGGCGTGATGGCATCAAAGCCATGCGTCGGCGGCACACCGTAAAGCATGATGCCCAGCCGCACGGCATCCAGCCGGCCGGCCGGATAACGGCAGGCAGCGGCGCTGTTGCAGACATGCCGCATGCCGTAGTCGATGCCAAGCGCATCCAGACGGGCGAGCACGGCGCAGTAGCGGGCAAATTGATCATCAATGGGCGCGGGATCGGGCTCATCGGCACGGGCAAAATGGGTGAACACGCCGCACAGCTCCAGATTCGGGTCAGCATCGACAGCGGCAATGGCGGCCACCGTGTCATCCAGATCGGCCTCACCGGCGAGGAAACCGATGCGGTGCATGCCGGTATCCAGCTTGACATGCACGCGAATCTTCGCATGGATGGAAGCCGCAGCCGCCGACAGTGCTTCGGCATACTCGCGGGAGAAGACGGTCTGGATCACATTATGCGATGCCAAAAGCGCCGCCTCACCGGGCAGCGTATAGCCGAGGATGAGCAGGTCGGCCTGCTCGGGCGGGCATACGGCGCGCACAGCCATCGCCTCCTCAATGCAGGAGACGGCAAAAAAATCGCAGCCTTCCTCCATCAGCGCGGCCACACAGCGCGCCGCGCCGTGGCCGTAGCCGTCAGCCTTGACGACTGCAATCGGCCGGCACGCGCTCGGGCTTGTAATCAGCTCACACAGCGTGCGGTAATTGCGCCGCAGGGCCAAAAGGTCAATCTCAGCCCAAGTTTTATGCGCGGTAAGGGTCGGAAAATCGGGATAGGTGTAGCCCATGAGTCAAGGGTTCCTTTCAAGTTCCAGAAGAATCGTCCCCGCCCTGGCGGAGGACATCGGCAGAAACGGTTCTGTCCCCGAATCTGCCTTCGATGCGGCACGGAAAGCCGTCCGCATCCAGCCAGAGGATATATGTGCCCTCATCGTCAGCCGTTTCGATCCGCGTGAAGGACTCTCCGTCCCGCACCCGCACATCGGCACGCTGCAGGATGCTGTCCATGCAGAAAAGCGCGGCCGGCAGGGCCATCTCGGCAAAGCGACCGTCCGGGTCATCAAAGGTCAGCTGACCGCGGGAGAGACACAGCTCGCCCGCATGGCGCGAGAGAGTCAGCCCGCACAGCGAAGCCGGAGCGGTGTAGGTCAGCGTAAATCCGCGCTGATCTGGCTCTCCTTCAGGTGGGAGGGCCTCCAGCGTCAGCTCGGCGGCATAGGCCAGGGTGTCCATCTGCCCGGTCAGACGCAGGCGCATGGCCTCACACTGATAAGCCAGCGGGCCGGCCGGCGCCCGGCATCCGGTCAAAAGGGTAAGCAAAGCAAGCAAAAAGAAGAACCGTTTCATCACGCACCTCCTGCACAAGCATATGCAGCGGATGCGCAAAAAAGACGGGGAGCGGTCAGCGGCTGACCGAAGTAACGACGGTCGCGGCGCTGTTGTAGTAGCGGCAGATCTTGAGCAGCTGCTCGGTTGCTTCAAAATAGAGGACATAGTGCTTTTTGTCCTCTTCCCAGATGGCATAATAGAGATCGTCCGCCTTCATCGACGAGACGGCGGCGTAGACGGTGTCGGGCTTGAAGCGCTCAACATCGGCGCGTCCGGCATCGTCGAGCGGAGCGATGCGATGCATTTTACGGAACTCCACCTCGCACTGCGGGCGGCGGGTACGGCCACCGTACACAACCGTAAAGCGCAGGCTGTTGGAGACCGTGACGATCTCATATTCGGGGCGGGTGTAGCGCCAGGTGAAAAAGACCAGCATCCAGCAGAAGAGAGGAGCCAGCGCAAGCAGAGGAAAGCCCAGCTTGGATTTCACGCCCAGCACGAAGAGAAGGAGCACAAATGCAATATAGCCAAACACCGCTAAAATCCGGCGCAGCTTCCATTTGCCTTCCAGCCTTTGCTCGACCACAAATTCATAATGCTGCAGATCAGCCATTGTATCGCCTCCGCTTTTGATAGAATTTTGATCATTATAACATATATTCGAAGTTTTTTCAAGACAAAGGCGATGATTTTTCCCCATTGGCCCCGCAAAAAGCCCAAATTGCACGCCGCCCTCTTGCATTTTCCCGGAATTTGGTGTATAATGATCACGAATAACCATAGAAAGCGAGAACCTTTATGAAAGCTGTCATTACCGTCACCGGCCGCGACAACATCGGCATCATTGCCCGTGTCAGCACCGAGTGCGCCAAATACGGCGCCAACATCCTCGATATTTCGCAGAGCGTCATGCGCGATTATTTCGCTATGATCATGCTCGCCGACATCGATGCCCTTTCCATCCCCTTCTCAGAGTTTGTTGACAACCTCAGCGCCCTCGGCCGTGGCCAGGGTCTGGACATTCACACCATGCACGAGGAAATCTTCAACACCATGCACCGCATCTGAGGCGCAGGAAAGGACACATACATCATGCTCAACACTGCCGATATCCTCGAAACGATCAACATGATCCGCGAGGAAAATCTCGACATCCGCACCATCACCATGGGCATTTCGCTCTACGACTGCGTCAGCGACGATGCGAACCGTCTCTGCGACAAGGTTTACGACAAGCTCACCCGCGTAGCTGAGCATCTCGTCTCGACCGGCTGCGATATTGAAAAGCAGTACGGCATCCCGATCGTCAACAAGCGTGTTTCCATCACGCCTGCCTCGCTGATCGGCGGGGCGCTCGACGCGGATGGCTTTGTCAAGCTCGCGCACACCCTGCAGCGCGCTGCCGACACCCTCGGCATCAACTTCATCGGCGGTTACTCCGCCCTTGTCCACAAGGGCATGACCCGCGCCGACGATGCGCTCATTTCGTCAATCCCGCAGGCGCTGACCGAAACCCGATGCGTCTGCTCGTCGGTCAACGTCGCCTCGACCAAGGCCGGCATCAACATGGACGCCATCCAGCGCATGGGCCGTGTCATCAAGGACACCGCCTACCTCACCCGCGACGAAGGCTCGATCGGCTGCGCCAAGCTGGTCGTCTTCGCCAACGTCCCCGAGGACAACCCCTTCATGGCGGGCGCCTTCCACGGCGTCGGTGAGCCCGAGTCGGTCATCAATGTCGGTGTCTCGGGCCCGGGCGTTGTCGCTTCGGCCATCCGCCGCGCCGGTGACTGCGACCTCTCGCAGCTGGCCGACGTCATCAAAAAGACTGCCTTCAAGATCACCCGTGTCGGTCAGCTGGTCGCCAACGAGGCCGCGACCCGGCTCGGCGTACCCTTCGGCATCATCGACCTCTCACTCGCGCCCACGCCGGCAATCGGCGACTCGGTGGCGCGTATCCTTGAGGAGATGGGCCTCGAGGTCACCGGTGCGCACGGCACCACAGCATGCCTCGCGATGCTCAACGACGCGGTCAAGAAGGGCGGCGTTATGGCGTCGTCCCACGTCGGCGGTCTGTCCGGTGCCTTCATCCCCGTCTCGGAGGA
>JAFWBJ010000103.1 GCA_017507145.1 Clostridia bacterium
AAGCAGATGCAGGACTGCGCGATAATCGGGCGAAAGGTCGCCCAGCGCGGCATGGATGATGCGGCGGCGCTCGTCGCGGATCAGCAGGGCGTCCAGCTCGGTATCGGCGGCCGGCAGATCGAGCGGCATTTCCTCAAGCGAAGTGATTCGCCCCAGCTTGCGCAGATGGTTGCGGGCGAGATTTCGCCCCGTTGTGTAAAGATAAGCGCGCAGATTGTCCTCTCGCAGGCGGGGCAACCGCTGCCAGAGCGCCACAAACGCATCGGCGGCAAGCTCTTCTGCCGTGCCTGTATCCACATAGCGGGACAGATAGCCGACCAACCCCACGCGGTGCAGGCGTACAAGCGCGGCAAAGCGATCTTCCATGGCAGTTGTCCTTTCGTAAAACGTCTTACACCATTATAACACATTTAGCGGCGGAATTTCTCACTTCCGGCAGAATTTTTTGTTCGGCTGAATTCTTTCGGTTTTTGGCTGACCTTCTCGAAAACAATTGACAATTTTCCCCATCTCTGTTATGATGAAAACAGACTTTGGGGGAGGATATTTTTATGCAGCATATTCTTGATGCGCTTCGCGCGGATAAGCCGAAGCGGGTTATTCTCGATACCGACGCCTACAACGAGGTCGACGATCAGTTTGCCATCGCCTACGCCATGCGCTCGTCCGATCGGATTGATCTTTTGTCGATCAATGCCGCGCCGTTCCGCAATTCGCGTGCCAGCGATCCGGCAGAAGGGATGGAGCGGAGCTACCACGAGGCAATCAAGCTGGTCCGCATGACCGATCCGCAGGCGGATATTCCGGTGTATCGTGGCTCCTACCGCTTTATGACCGACCGTCATGTGCCCGTTGAGTCCGAGGCGGCCCAAAATATTATCCGCACGGCACTGGCTGCCGATGAGCCGATCTATGTTTTGGCCATCGGTGCAATCACCAATGTGGCATCTGCGCTTCTGATGTGTCCCGAGATTGCGAAGAGAATTATCGTAATCTGGCTGGGCGGCAACGCGCTGGAGTGGCGCGGCGGCGATATGCGGGACTTTAACCTCAAGCAGGACATCCCCGCGGCGCAGGTTGTCTACGATTCGGCCGCGCCGTTTATTCAGATCCCCTGCCTTGGTGGGTGCGAGATTCTCTCCACCTCGGTGGCTGAGCTGCAGTACTACCTGGGCGGCAAGAATGCGCTCTGCGACTACCTGGTTGATATTGTGGCCAATTATCCGCAGGATCCGTATGCCTGGTCTAAGGTGATCTGGGACATTGCCGGCGTTGCGCTCTTTGCCAAGCCGAGTGCGCTCAGCCCCGTCATCCTGCCCCGGCCGATCCTGTCCGATAACGGCTATGCCGTGTGCGATACGGCACGTCCGCCTTTTATCTATATCCGCTCGATGAACCGTGACGCGATCTTCGCAGATCTGTTCACCAAGCTGGTAAAATAAACGAATTACGATTGAAAGGGAAATATGATGCAGAATCTGATCAAAGAGCTTCGCAGTGAGAAGCCCAAGAAAATCATCCTGGACACCGATGCCTACAATGAGATTGATGACCAGTTCGCCATTGCCTACGCGATGCGCTCGCCCGAGCGTGTTGAGCTGCTGTCCATCAACGCCGCACCCTTCCTCAACCATCGCTCGACCGATGCCGGTGACGGCATGGAGAAGAGCTATCACGAGATCTTCAACATCATGCGCATGACCGACCCGGAGGCCAAGATCCCGGTCTACCGCGGCTCTACCCGCTTCCTCGAGAACAAGCAGACCCCGGTCGAGTCGGAAGCGGCTGATAACATCATCAACACCGTGCTGGCCGCCGACGAGATGATCTATGTTGTGGCCATCGGTGCCATCACCAATGTCGCCTCGGCCATCATCAAGTGCCCCGAGATCGTCAGCAAGATGACGGTTATCTGGCTGGGCGGACACGCCCTGCATTGGCCCAATACCCGCGAGTTCAACCTCAAGCAGGACGTCGCCGC
>JAFWBJ010000104.1 GCA_017507145.1 Clostridia bacterium
CCTCAAAGATGCCCCACATACCCTGCTTAACGGGCTCCTTGATGTTGGAGTTGGCGTGAACCATGACCGAAGAACCAAGACCTGCCTCGTTGGAGAAGACGCCGCGCTTGAAGCCCTGGGTCACGACCTTGCCGATCACGGCACCGATGCCGCCGCCCACAAAGGCCTCGGGCTTGAATGCGTTGACAAAGATTGCCTTGAATGCGGGGAGGATGTTGGCGTAGTTAACACCGATGATCGCAAGGCTGCCCAGAACGAAGAGGACGACCATGAACGGAACGATCTTCTCTGCCACATTGGCGATTCTCTTCAGGCCGCCCAGCGTGATCAGCGCGGTAAGCAGCATAATGAGGGCGCCGAGGATGATGTTATAGAGCGAAACACCGGTGAATACCTCGATCGAGGAGAGTGCCGATACGTCAAATGCAGAGGCAATGTTGGTGACGATCTTGTTGACCTGGCCCATGCTTCCGATACCGAAGGAAGCGAGCATGGCGAAGATGCAGAAGAGAACGGCCAGCGTTTTGCCGACGTACTTCATGCCCTTCTTGGGGCCGCGGCCGTCGGCCAGATAGTACATGGCACCGCCCGACCATTCGCCGTTTGCGTTCTTGCGGCGGAAGTAGATACCGAGGACGTTTTCTGCATAGTTTGTCATCATGCCGAAGAAAGCGGCAACCCACATCCAGAAGACGGCACCTGCGCCGCCGATGCAGATGGCAGCAGCAACACCGGCGATGTTGCCCGTACCGACCGTTGCGGCAAGTGCGGTACAGAGCGCCTGGAAGGGCGAGATGGAGCCCTTTTCCTTGCTGTGCTTGATGACATCCTTGTTGAACAGGCTGCCAAGGGTATGCTTAAACCACAAACCGATGTGCGTAACCTGGAAGAACTTGGTGAGAACGGTAATGATGATACCGGTGCCCACAAGCAGGAGCAGCCCAAAGGTGCCCCAGACAACGCCATTGATCTTGCCGTTGACGGTTTCGATCGTGCTCAAAATTTTGTCCATTGAAGATGAACCTCCTAAAAAAATTCGTCAACTGAACAAAACAAAAACACCGCTCTCCAATCGGATAGCGGTGAAAAAGAGAAGACGGTATAATACGGTACCAAACGGCACGCGTATAAACTGTTGATCTGTCCTTTTGCCTGAGAGATTATGGTTTTCCCCTTTGCCCCTTCGGCATCCGCGCAGAGCGGACTTCTCCAGATTGCTATCCGTCAGCAGTCCTCGTCATACAGACACCCGAGAGTATTACCCCTTTGGAAAGGCCGAAGCCTAATCTCCTGCTGATTTCATTTAGCTTTATTCAGTTTAACGCACCTATCATACCACCTTTTTCCGCAAAAGTCAAGTCTTTTCTCTCTTTTTCGAAAAATACCCTGTTTTTTGTCATTTTGCAAGGGAAAATATGGCTTGGGTAAACTGCTTCCATATAAAAAAACGGCTGAGCGTACGGATGGGTCAAATTTTTGTATTGATTTGGCAAAATTCTGTATTGATTTGGCAGTTACGTGTTAGGGCACTTTGTGCTATACTTTATACATATAGTCCACGATGTGATACATGTGGTCTACTATGCAATTACACGGCATTTGCCGTGAAACAACAGGAGGAAAAAATGAAAAAAGTATTCACCCTTGTACTGACCCTGGTTCTGACCCTGTCCGCTCTTGCTGTTCCTGCAGCAGCCGCTGACCTCAACGACAATGTTGTTACCTGGATTGACTTTGAGGGCGAGACCCTTACCGAGAAGCTGGCTGACAAGGCTACTGCCGGTAAGGTTGCCGATGTTGCTGAGCTGAAGACCGATGACATCAAGCTGGAAAACGGCACTGCCTACATTCCCGCTGCGACCAACAAGGGCGCATTTGTTGCCATCGCACAGTCCGATGACACCGCTGACATGAACAACAAGACCCTGTACATCCGTGTCAAAACTGACGGCGGTGTTGACAGCAGAAACTATGCCGCTGACTTTCTGAAGCTTACCGGTCTGTTCCGCACCTTTGCTGATGGCTCGGGCAGCAATGAGACCGGCTTCACCTTCAACCGCGTTTGGTACATGAACCAGACCAAGGATCCGTATGTCTGCTGGACCGATGAATTCCCGGTTGCTGCTGACCAGTATCTCCATGCTGCATACACCTTCTCCTACAACAACAAGATTCTCGATGTTAAGGTATACCTGTCTGCTGACGGTGTCGAGTACAAGGAGTTCTCGCACAGCATGACCGACATCGAGTCCATCGCTTGGACCGGTGCTATTGAGCTTGGCCACGGCGCCGAGCGCGAGAAGAACTTCACGATCGACGAGTTCCGCGTTTACAACAAGATCCTGACTGCTGACGAGGTCAAGACCATCGCTGACGACAAGCCCACCACCAAGGCTCCCGAGACCACCAAGGCTCCTGAGACCACCAAGGCTCCCGAGACCACTGCGGCTCCTGTCCAGACCCCCTCGACTGCTGACTCGATGGTTTACTTCGTCATCCTGGCCGCTGCTGCTATGCTGGTTGCAGCTGTTGCTTCCCGCCGCAGCAAGATCTGACACACATTGCTTTGATCGCGCACACGCGCATCAGACAATTCTGCAGATAAGGTAAGCCCGTATGGGCGGATCCATGAAAAAACTCCCATGGCAGAATTCTGCCATGGGAGTTTTTTCTGCGCGGAGAATTTTGGCCGCAGCACTTGACAGCGTGCAAACGGTACGGGTATAATAAAGATACCTTCCGCCACGTCATATGGGCGCGGCCTATTCGGTCAGCGACGACGGCATTCACTTCACGCCGGGCGAAGTGCTCTTCCATATCGGCCGCAACCCCAGCGCATATACCAATGCCGCAGGTGGCGTATCCCTCTACGCCGGGTACGGCGGCGAGGGCGTCTGGGAAGCAGAGGGCTTTTACCGGCCCTTTTCGCCGGCAAGATCGCGCTGAATTTCCGTGATGGGGAGAATGCCTGCGCACTGCAGCTTGACCTTGTCGGGAAGCGCGCCTCGGTCAGCGACGCTGCCCCCGATGCATTCGGGGCGCCTGCCGAGACGATGCTTGAGGTCATGCGGGCGCTTGATCCCGAGACACTGCCTTCCGCAAGGCGAACAATCTCCCGCATCACGCCTGCAATTATGCCATCCCCGACGTGCAGGGTATGGACCGGCCCTTTACACGCAGAGTCATGGTGCGCCGCACCGCGCGGCTCAAGGCGACCGTTCTCGACATCGAGATCGCCGGCCGGCGGACGCTCATCTCGCTCCGCCCCGACTTCTATCCCACCCGCGCCCTGCTGCTGGCTGACGGTGGCATCACGGTGTTCGACGCCGCGCTTTCTGTCATCCCCGTGGCAGAGGTTTAAGCGGCTTTTGCGCATCGTGGAGAGACAATCTAACAGAAAAGAAAAAATGCCGCATCGCGCAGGATGCGGCATTTTTTTGCGGCGCGGCAGCAGTGCGGCGCGGCCGGGGGTTAGATGAAGTCGATGGGAAGAAACGCACAGGCAACGGCGACAATGATCGCCGGCAGCAGGTTTGCGACCCTGATCTTCTTGCCGAATACCAGATTGATGCCGACGCAGAAAATCAGGATGTTGCCGATGACCGAGAGATAGAGCAGTGCCGTTTCGGTCATGATCGGTTTGATCAGAACAGAGAGCGCGGTGACGCCGCCCTGGAGCAGCGCCACGGGGATCGCCGAAAATATCGTTCCCTTGCCGAGCGAGGCTGCCATCACCATGATGATAATCAAGTCAAGCACCGACTTCGCCGCCAGGATGGAGTAGTCTCCGTACAGCCCATCATTGATCGAGCCGACGATGGCCATAGCACCGATGCACACCGTAAACGAGGCGCTGACAAAGCCCTCGATAAATTGACAGTCCCCTGTGCTGCGGGTCTTCTCTTTTAACCAGGCCCCGAATTTTTCGAATCCGCCCTCGATGTTGATCAGCTCGCCGATCAGGGCGCCGAGGGAGAGACAGCCGATGATCAGGAAGTCCCCGCCGTAGACGACTTTGCCGTCCACTATCGAAAACATGCCTTTCAGGGTTCCCGCGACGCCGATAAAGATGACTGCGAGCCCACAGGCCTTGCAGAGCGCATCGCGGTGGCGCTCTCCGATAAACCGTCCGAAAAGCATCCCGAGAAGGCCGCCGGCGAGGATCGCGGCGACGTTAATGATTGTGCCAAGTCCACTCATGTTTCATCCGTCTTTTCCCTTGAAATTGGCAGCGACTTGCGCTGCTTTTCACATTATACTTCAGTTTGTGTGCGTTGTCAATATGCGCTTGAAGGAATCGGGGCGGGAATGGAGCGCGTCCGTTGTTTCGGTTTGCGGCCGGCAGTTTTGGGGGATGAAAATACGCCCGGTTATCTTGCAACCAAGATAACCGGGCGCGGGTAATACAAATCCTAAGCTTCTCTATGCCGCCGATCGGGAGGCATCAGAGAATTAGGGGATCGGCTGAATTAACCCTTGATGTTGGAGTAGTACTTCTTGAGGATTTCAACAGCCTTGGTGCAGTTGTCAGCGAAAGCTTCAGTGGAAACATCATAGTAACCGACGAAGCTGTTGTCGCCTGCGTTCTTGTAGAACTCGGAACCGTTAGCATCGGTCATACCCATTGCGACGAAGGAGGAAGCGGGAAGCTGGCCGCCCTGTGCAACATCGTTGACGATGTAGTTGCGGTCGATAAGCAGTGCGATTGCATTTCTGATCTCCTGGTGAGCCTTTTCCTTCTCAACACCGGTCAGGCCGCTGCCGGGGGTCAGGTCCTCATTGATGTTCCAGCAGACGTAGTAGGTACCGATCTGGCCGGCAATGATGAACTCATTCGGATACTCAGTCTTAAGGGTAGCGATCTCGTTGGTAGGAACGTCGTCGATGAGGAGCCAAGAACCGTTCTTGAAGTTGGAGAGCATGTTGTTCGAGTCATCGGACAGGAACATCTTGATCTGCTTCATGGTAACGTTGGCAGCATCAAAGTACTTGTCGTTCTTGGTGAGGGTGATCACGCTGTTGTGATCCCAAGCAGAGATGGTGTAGGGACCGTTGCAGATGTAGGAAGCGGGAGCGGTTGCCCAAGCCTCGTTGCCGTATGCGGAAGCATGTACCGGGAAGTAGGTCGGGAAAGCGAGCAGCTCGTTCCAGTAGGAAACTGCGTTCTCGATGGTAACGGTGATGGTGCCCTTAGCATCGTCAGCGGTAGCGTTGAGCTTCTTGGTGGTGTCTTCCTGCATCTCGGCATAACCGTCAACGATCTCGAACATGTAACCGTAGTCAGCACCAAGCTCAGCGGAAGCTGCGCGGTTCCAAGCGTTAACGAAGTCAGAAGCCTTAACTGCATCACCGTTGGACCACTTCATACCGGACTTCAGGGTGTAGGTGTAGGTAACGGTGCCGTCAGCATTCACAGTACCCTCGGGGAGTGCCTGAGCTGCATCGGGAACGATAACGAGGTTGCCGTTAGCATCCTGATCCCACTTAGCAAGACCGGAGAAGAGGTGAGCGATCATGGTTGCACCGTCAACAGCGCTGTTGAGGGCGGGGTCGAGGGTCTGGGGCTCGGAAGCCAGGCAGACGGAGATGGAATCGGTCTTGCCGTTGACGTTGGACTTCATGAGGTACTTGTAGCCGAGGGGGTTGGAGAAGAAGCCCTTAACCGAGTCATCGATCATGTAAAGGTCGGTGTAGTAGTAGA
>JAFWBJ010000105.1 GCA_017507145.1 Clostridia bacterium
ACCCCGGAACATCTGGTCGTCGTGAACTTGAACAATGAGGTTGTCGAGGGCAATCTCAATCCCTCCTCCGACACCAAGACGCACGTGGAGCTGTACAAAGCCTTCCCGCAGCTGGGCGGTATCGTGCACACCCACAGCCCATACGCCGTGGGCTGGGCCCAGGCCGGCGAGGACATCCCCTGCTACGGCACCACGCATGCGGACTACTTCTATGGTCCGGTGCCCTGTGCGCGCCATCTGACGCAGGCCGAGCTGGATGACGGCTACGAGAAGAACACCGGCACCGTCATCATCGAGGAATTCACCAAGCGCAATCTCGATCCGGTCGCCGTGCCGGGCGTCATCTGCCACAGCCACGGCCCGTTCTCCTGGGGCAAGAGCCCTGCGCAGGCGGTGTATCATGCCGTCGTGCTCGAGGAGGTTGCCAAGATGGCGACCTATACCCGCATGGTGAAGCCGACCGCCGCGCCCGCGCCGCAGCGCATCGTCAACAAGCACTACATGCGCAAGCACGGCCCGAACGCGTACTACGGTCAGAAGTAAGCCGTGAGGAGACGTTAGGGCTGCCGCCCTAAAACCTGCTCGGGGACATCGTCCCCGAACCCCTTCTTCGCTTCGCGGTATGATCATGAACTTATTCGTTTACGAAAGCTGCATTTCATGTATTGCTACGTCGGATGCTGGTCCAGCGGAACGCTGGCTCTTCGCGGCGGTTTAAAGCAGCAAAGCCTTTCATCTCCATGGACATATGTTCATGGAGATTTTTGCATAAAATCAGTATTATTCATAATTTATGCATCGCGATTGTTGAATAATCAGCAGATTTTCGCTTATTTATGCAGGATTTGGGTTGACAAATCCATAACAGTCTGCTATGATGATCGAACATTCCATTTCCATATGATGTAAGCAAGAAAAGCATTGGAGGAATTTGCTATGAAGAAGATTTTTGCGTGCCTGCTGGCGCCGATGCTCGTGCTGGGCTGCACTGCCGCCATCGCGGAGGACAAGCCGCTGGCTGGCAAGACCCTCAAAATTGCCATGAGCCCGGACTTCATGTATTTCGAGACCATCTCCGAGACTGATCCCTGCGGCTACGAGGGTCTGGATATCGACATCATCAAGAGCCTGAGCGACAAGCTGGGCTTCGAGTGGGAAATCGTTCCGATGTCCTTCTCTTCCCTGATCGGCTCCCTGCAGACCGGCAATGCCGACTTTGTCATCTCCGGCATGAGCTACACCGAGGAGCGCGCGCAGGTCGTCGATTTCTCCATGACCTACGTGACCACCGACGTGGGCTGCGTGGTTCCGGTCGATTCCACGATCGCTTCCTATGATGACCTCAAGGGTCAGGTCGTCTGCTGCTCCCAGGGCACGACCTACGAGATGCTGATCGAAGGCATCGAGGGCGCGACGCTCAAGACCTATCAGGGTCAGGCGGCTGTCGGCGCTGCGGTTGCGCAGGCTGCGGACGGCGTGGTTGCCGGCCTCACCTCCATCAACGGCTCCAAGAAGCTGGCCAACACCATGTTCGCCGAGGATGGCTCCGCGCTGCTCAAGTATTTCGTGCTCGACAGCGAGGGCGTGGCCGACAAGTACAACATCGCTTTCCCGAAGGGCAGCGAGCTGGTTGCTCTGGTCGACGGCGCGATCCAGGAAATGATCGACTCCGGCGAGATGGAGAAGCTGGTTCAGTACTGGCTGTATTAAGCGGGCAGAGCCCGCGCCCAATTCCGAAGCAGTGATCGGAATCTCATCGCTTCTGTGCTCGCAGCAAGAAACCGAGCGCTGCTGGAATTTGTACAAAACATGCACGGCACTTACCGAATCGGGCAAGTGCCGTTGCTTCATATCTGGAATTCCTCTGTTTTAACCTCCAAGAAAGGTAGGATTGCTTCGTGCAGCTGGATTTTTCGATTCTCATCAAGTATCTGCCCGATTTCGGCGCAGCGCTGCTGGTGACGCTTGAGGTC
>JAFWBJ010000106.1 GCA_017507145.1 Clostridia bacterium
ATTTGAAGCGATGTTGGATGGTTTGGGGCTTAAAAAGCCCCAAATGGCGGCGTTTCCGCCGCCAAATCAAACTCGACGGGGTGTCGCGCAAATAAGCGCGACACCCCCTTTTTGCGCTGTGCGCTGTGCGGTGTGGCGGTTTATTCCTCGACTTTCCCGATGATATGCTTGGTTTTCTCAAGGGGATACGGCGGCGCGGCATCATCAACCTGCCCGTCTGCCGATTTCTTGCAGGATCTCGACATCCGCAGGACAGAAGTTGTAGTCCGGGATTTCGCGCGGCGTGATCCAGCGGATGTCGTTGTGTTCCAGCTTTTGCGGTTCGCCTTCGGCGATGACGGCGTGGAAGAGGGTCAGATGTACGGTCAGATCGGGGTATTCGTGGGTGACGTCCATGAATACCTCGCCGACCGAGAGGATGACAGCAAGCTCTTCGCGGCACTCGCGGATGAGCGCTTCTTCTTTGGTCTCGCCCGGCTCGACTTTCCCGCCGACAAATTCCCAGAGAAGCCCGCGCGCCTTATGCGCGGGGCGCTGGCAGATCAAAAACTTTTCGCCCTGCCAAATGAGGGCGGCAACAACTTCGGTCATATTTTCCACCTTATAACAGCATGATGAGTGTTGCCTTTATTATAACATAGAATTTACCGTTTTCCAACTGCATTGCGCAAAAATTTTGTGCTTACAGCTTGGGTTGTATTCTTTTCAACCGCTTTTTCACGCAATGAGAGGTGACCGTTCGGTCACCTCTCATGATTACGCTTGCATATTTTGTCATCGGTCGCGGGATTATCCATCAGCTCGCCCTGTTCGGTAAAGCGGGAGCCATGACAGGGGCAATCCCAGGAATGTTCGGCGCGGTTATATTTGAGTGCGCATCCCAGATGGGGGCATCGCGGCGTGGTTGGGGTGAGAAGCCCGACCGCCGTTTCAAGTGCATTGACGGCAAGCTGTGGGTGCAGTATGCTGCGCGAGGGGGCGAAGACCGCGGCAGCAGGGTGCGGTTTCCCCCGGACAAGATCGCAGAGGATCTCCGCGGCGGCCATGGCGTTGGTCATCCCCCACTTGTTGAACCCGGTCGCCACAAAGATATCGGGGACAGCGCCGGCATACTGCCCGATATAGGGGATGCCATCGAGTGTCATGCAGTCCTGTGTGGCCCATTTGCCGACGATTTGCGCACCGGGGGCGTATTTCGCTGCGTATGCCTCAAGCTCCTGCCAACAGCCCCCCGGTTTCCCGGTGCGATGCCCTCCGCCGCCGAGCAGCAATAGATCGCCGTAAGTCCTCAGCGAAAGTCCCGTGTCCGATTCATCCACATACATACCGTCAACTTTCGGTGCGCCGCGCAGGGCGAGGACATAGGAGCGATGTTGATAGAGCTTGAGAAAGTATCCGCCGTGCCGGTTGAGTATGGGGAAGTGGGTTGCCACGATGAGCTTTTTCCAGGTGATTTCACCGTGGCCGGTGATGGCCTTGTGCGGCTTGAGTTCGACGACTTTGGTGTGCTCATAAATTGGCAGATCCTCGGCGATGGTGTAAAGGAAACGCAGGGGATGAAACTGTGCCTGCTCTTTTACGCGCACCGCCCCCGCGACCTTGAAGGGAAGTGCCTCGGCGTTCGAAAATTCTGCCGGTATACCGAGCCGGTGCATTGCGGTGATTTCTTTTTCGATTTTCTCCCGATCATGGTGCGCATAGACGTAGGAATCTGCGGTTTCATAATCACAGTCGATGCTGCGGCAAAGCCGCGCATACGCTCTGCCTGCGCGAATTTGGGCATCGGCGTAAAGCCGTGCCTTGTCTTCTCCCCAGCGTCGGATCAGCTTGTCGTAAATCAAGCTGTGCCCGAGGGAGATCTTGGCCGTGGTGTTCTGCGTGATCCCACTGCAGATGTCCTTCGCTTCTGCCAGTACACAGTCGACACCGGCGGCTTTGAGGCGGTAAGCGGCCAAAATACCCGCAATGCCGCCGCCGATGATCAGCACGTCGGTGCTGCGGTTTTCTGCCAGGGGCGAAAAGCGCATTCGTTTGTCCGTCTCTGCCCAAATGGAGTTCATCTTTTCACCTCCGGTCTGCCAGCCTCCGGCGGCAAGTAACCGTCATCTGAAAGCGGGCGCCTTGGTTTCGCCCGATGCAAAGGCGTTCGGGCCGGGGTTCGACATCGAAAAGTACATCTTTGCCGCCTGTGTCGTGCCGAAATCGCGGTTCGAGCCGGTTTCCTGCACGCGGTTGAAGGCATCGCGGAACATCTGGTTGTGGGCTTCCTCGCGGTTGAGCAGGAAGTCGATGGTTTCTCTGACCTTCTTGTCCTCGATCTGGCGATAGAGATACTCGTATACGACCTTGGCGCGCTGCTCGGAGGCAATGTTGGAGAGCAGATCGGCGCACAGGTCGCCGGTGACGGTGACGTAGTCTGCCGTCCAGGAATAGCCCGACGAATTGATCAGCCCGGGGTTGAGGCCGAGCAGGACATGAGTCTGGATTTCGCCCGCCCCAACCTTGGTCGCATCGACGTCGTGGCCGTTGAGCAGATTGATGGTCTGCGCCACCATCTCCATGTGCCCGAGTTCCTCGGCGGCAATGTCCAGAAAGAGGTCCTTGATTTCGGGGTCCTTGATTCTGAAGCTCTGTGACATATACTGCATGGCGGCCTTCAGCTCGCCGTTGCCGCCGCCGAGCTGCTCCTGCAGCAGAACCGCATACTGCGGATTCGGCTTCTCAATCTCGACCGGGTGGAATAACTGCTTTTCGTGTTTGAACATCTTCAATCTCCTCCGTTTTGTGGATTTGTCCCTATTCTTTCCCATGGGAGGAAGATCTATACCGGCTTGCCGCGGGATGCGCTTGAATTTTGTCATTTTGCTTGACGTTCGGGCATTTTTCTGCGATCATTTCCGTGAAGAAGGAGAGTCTCTTCTATCGCTGATCATTTATCCACATTCCACGAGGTACAACCATGAACTATAACTGCATCATCCGTCTGGAAACTGAACGTGACTACCGCAGCTCTTCGGTCGTCCGATCATGCAACACCGCCCATGAACTTCTGTTCATGGGCGGTGTTTTTGCCGAAGTGCGGCTTATTGTGCGGTGGGGAAGGCGGCCTTGCCCCGCATCGTCCGGGCAAGATAGGCCGCGTAAGTGCCTGTGATGACGGTGAGCAGGATGCAGGACAGGATCCGCATCCCCGGCGTCGCGGCGGCTTCGTTGGCGAATACGCTGAGGGCATTGAAGATGCCGTGTACCGCGATACAGCCGATGAGACTTTTGGTTTTGCAGTAGATCATCACGAACATAAAGCCGGCAGCGGTGGCGTAGATGATCTGGAGCAAATTGGGCAGCAGCTCGGCGCCCGATCCGTTGACTAAGTTGATGATATGCCCGATGCCGAAGGTGATGCTGGACACGGCGACGGCTGCGCGGGGGCTGTCCTGCCGAATGGCGTGAAAGAGCAGGCCGCGGAAGATCATCTCCTCCAAAAATCCCACGCAGAGCATGGAGAGGATGTAGAGCACCGTCTCAGCTGCGCCGCAGTTCAGCGCCGCGCCGTACCAGAGATTGGCGGTCAGCAGAAGGAGCACGGGCAGATAATACAGCATCGAGCGGGCGGAAGCCCGCGCGCGGCAGAGTCCGTACGCGGTGAGTAGGCCGTTGCGCCACAGAAAGACCAGCAGTGCCGCAGAGAGCAGAAGGCTGACGGGCAAGGTGACGGCCTTTTCGAGGCCGATCCGGGCAGAGAGGGCATCTGCGGCCGACATCAGCACGCAGTAAACGATGATCCACATCACCGCAAACCCAATTTTGCTTTTCTCGTATAGCTTGTTCATCCTTCGCGCACCTCTTTCGGAATTTGCTTTCTTCCAACAGTATACCATAGATTCAGCCGCAATTCAACTGTTTTTTGCGGGGATCAAGGCATCAGAGATGTGTCCAGCGCTCGACGTCGCGCAGAAGGGCCTCAGCTTCATCCTGCGTCCCGGTGCGGGTGACGAGGAAGAGCCCACGGGAGGAAAGATTCTCCATCAGCGGCTTCACCTGCCTGGGGGAGACGATGATGACCAGATTTTTTCCTGCAGCTTGAATTTTCTGCAGCTCGGGAATATACTCGGTGCAGGGCTTCTGCCCGGCGACCTGCATCCATTGAATGGCACGCAGCTTCTCAAGTGAGAGCAGGCTGTCCAGGTGGCGCAGCTGCTCGGCGCCGTCGAGATGATAGAGCGGGTAGTCCAGTAGATCGCATTGTGCACGCAGCTCGGGCATGGCAAATTCGTCAAACATGGCGTTGGAGATCATTACCGACATATCGCACTGCATCTGCGCGTGGAAGCCGGGCGCCCAGGTGCTCAGCCAGTCAATGCAGCTGCCGCCGTCGTTGACGGTGCGTACGGTAGCATAGACCTCCCGCATCACCCGTGCATAGGCAGACTGGACCTTCTCCAATGCCGCGCTCAGACGTTCGGGCTCTTCTAGCATGGTCGGCAGGAGCTCATCCGGCCCCAGCAGGTGGGAGAGGGCATCGAGATTACCGGTGCTGTCGGGCATTGAGACGAAATAGTCCCCGTTGCTGTCGGCAGCGAAGGCCTGCGCCAGTTCGAGGGTCTTGCGGTAGAGGAAGCTGCTTTCGTCAAACGCAAGGGTGTCGGGATCGTCGGTCGAGGGCGAGAACCAGACCGAGTTTTCAAAGGTATATCTGGCGCCGCGGAAAAAGCCTGCATGTCCCGCCGCGCCGAGATTGAGAAAAATGCAGGGGAATGCCTCGCCGCCGTAGTGGGTTTTTTCCATGCGGGCGCGCTCGCGGGCAATAATGTAGTTGGGATCGGTCCAGTGCAGCAGGCGGCCGGCTTCGTCTTGCGGAACCGGTGCGGCCGGCTGGCCGGCACGGATGGCAATGCAGCAGCGGTCAAGCACCTCGCCCTGCCAGAAGGCTTCGATGCGTGCCCGGGCCTGTTCCCAATCCTGCTTGTAACGTTGATTCATGTGGGATACCTCACGTTGAGAGATAATGGGGCTCTGCAACGGTCAGTTCAGAGCCCCATCGGGTAAATTGATTTAGTTTGCGGGCGTGGTGCTTGCCTTAGCGAACAAATTGTCCATCTCCGCAATCAGGTTGGGCTTCTTGGATTCGATATGGCTGGTCCAGTTCAGTCTGGAGTTGATGGCGTGGCGGATATAGCCGCTGGGAGCGTCCTTATTGAAAATGTCGCCCAGGTCGTACACAATGCTGTGCGCAATCAGATCAAACATACGGGAAACATCGCTGTCCTGTGCATAGCGGGTTTTGAGCATAACCTCGCAGTACTCTGGCAGCAGCGTGCGGTAGGATTCGCTGGCCAGTGCTTCGAGGACGGCGGAAGCAGCCTCAGCATTTTTGGTATCGCCGGGGATGAGGGCGTAGCAGGAGCGCTGAAGCGAGGTCTGGTAGTTCTCTTGCTTCTCGTCCCACTTCGGCATCGGCAGCAGGCCGTATTCGAAATCGATGGCACCGACGATCGTCTGGGCATCGGCAACCAGGCTTGCGCTGAAGAGGCCGCGGCCGGCAAGGAAGATGCTGCTGGCATTGTTGCCGCCGCCGGAGGAGGTCAGATATTCCGGATACTTTGTGGTATCGGTGGCGGCCATACTCTTGATGACGTTCTCGTTGTCATTGACGAGTGCAATCATGTGGTTTGCCACGTCAAGGGCGTGCTCGTTGCCGTAGGTAAACTCGTAGCCGTCGTTGGTTCTGGTGAACATCTTCACATTAAGAGCGGCGAGGAAGCCCAGATACTTGTTGGTGTCGCCGAAAGTAAGGCCGAAACGGTCAGAGGGATCCTTCTTGGTGTCACCGTTGACGTCATGATAAGCATCGGCGATGATGGTTTCCATCTTCTCCATCGTCCATTTTCCGCTGTCAACGAGCTCATACAGATTCTCGGTTTTGCCCAGGGCCTTGTAGAGATCGGCGTTGAAGTAGAAGGCATATGTGTTCTTTACATTGGCCAGTGCAAAGTCACCCGAGAGGAAGGGGATTCTCTCATTCGGCATATTTTCGATGATGGTCTTGTTATACCATGGCTTTTCCAGGTCAATATACTTGAACTGGGAAAGATCCATGAAATAATCGCCCTCAACGTGACGGTATGCGTAGTTGGCACAGTCGAAAAGCAGGTCCTTCGAGCCGTCTTGGGCGAGAATGCCGTTGAGGACTTCTTTCTGGTAGGCACTGTTTTCGGCGTAAGTATACGTCCTCCAGTTGTATTCCAGCTTGACGTTAAGGCGCTCTTCAACCGATTTGATGGTTTTATAGATGGTATCGTTGAGACGCTCGCCGTTTGCTTTTTCGGCATACATATCGTCGAGATAGGCATTGTTGTAGTCGCCGATAAAGACCTTGATCGTCTGATTGCCGAGATCCAGATCATCGGGCAGGTCATCCTTGAGGAAGCCTTTTTCGTCATACGGCGATTCGGTCGTTTCGGGGGCGGCGGTGGTGGTCACAACCGCGGGAACGGTCGTGTCGGCGGCGGGCTGCTCGGTCGGTGTCTGACTGCAAGCCGGCAGAATCATCGCAAGACAGAGCAGAAGAACCATAAGTATGCGCGTGTGTTTCATCTGGGTATTCTCCTTTTTAAAATAATTTATGTGGATGGGTCATCCAACAACAACATTGAGGCCGTGCCGGCGGAGCCGGTCAGCGGCGAGGGCCATCTGCGCAGCGTCGGGGAAAGTGAGCGCAGCGCCGGGAGGGGCAAGATCAAGCGCTGCGTACTTGCCGTCGGCGTAGCTGTGATAGGGCAGCAGCTTGACGCGGCGAGGGGGCGCGGCGTTGAGAAATGCACCGATGCCGTCGAGCGTGGCGGTATCATCGTTGCAGCCGGGGATGAGGGGAATGCGCACCTCGATTTGTGCGCCGGTACCGGCAAGGAAACGGTAATTCTCGAGGATACGGTCGTTGGGGCGTCCGGTCAGCGCGCGGTGTCGGTCGGAATCGATATGCTTGATGTCGTAGAGGAAGCAGTCAACATGGGGGGCGAGGGCCGCGAAGAGGGGCTGCGGAGCGTCACCGCAGGTGTCGAGCGCGGTGTTGATACCCGCTTTCCCTGCCGCCTCGAGCAGCGCCAGCGTAAATTCAGCCTGAGCTGTCGGTTCGCCGCCGGAGAGGGTCATGCCGCCGTTCGTACCGTAGAAGATGCGATCCTCCAGGACAACCGCCATCACCTCGTCCACGGTCATCTCGCGGCCGTAGAACTTGAGCGCTTTCGCGGTGCAGACCGCAGCGCAGTCCCCACAGCCGTCACAGCGTGTGCGGTCGAGCGTGTGCCCGTTTTCGCCAAATTGGTGTGCGCCCTTGGGACAGGCCGCGACGCAGGCTCCGCAGTCAATACATTTTTCGGTCAGATAGGCCAGCTGCGGCCTGCGGATGAGCGACTCGGGATTGTGGCACCAGAGGCACCGCAGTGGGCAGCCTTTGAGGAATACCGTCGTGCGGATGCCGTCGCCGTCATGGACGGCAAAGCGTTTGAAGTCAGTGATGATTCCGGTCATAACAGATTCTCTGCGCGTTCGATGAATTTATCCTGCTCGGCCTTGGGCATGTCGCGCCAGAGGGCGTTCCAGCCGCAGATGCGCACCTGCAGGTTCTGGTACTGGTCCGGGTGCTGTTGGGCGTCGCGCAGGGTTTCGGCGTCGAAGATGTTGAACTGCACTGACGAACCGCCCGCCGCATCATAGGCGCGCAGCAGACCGAGCAGTGCGGCAAGGCCTTCATCACCCTTGGCAGCCGTTTCGTGCAGCATCAGGTCAAGGCCGAAGCCCTCCCAGTAGCGCCACGGTTCGATGGCCAGCGCTGAGCGGATGGTGCCGGTGACACCGTTGCGGTCCATGCCCTGCACGGGGGATGCATTTTTGCTTGTTTCCTCGCCGGCAAGACGCCCGTCGGGTGTGGCGGGGGTCTTAGCACCGAAGACGATATAGTGCCGTGCCGAATGCATCTCGATCTTGTAATAGCCGCCGCGTGAATTGGGTGTGCCCTGATAGGAAAGGATGAAGTCGGACAGTTTTTTTGCGCAAGCATCGGCCTCGCCATCGCCGCAGCCGAATTTTTGCGGCAGATTCAGTGCCCGTACACGCAGCGCGGCATCCGACCAGTTCTCGGCCAGGATCTGCTTCAGTTCGCCCAGTGTACAGTGCTTTTCTTCGAAAACCAGCTTTTTCAGTGCCATCAAGGCATCCACCGTTGTGCCGAAGCCGCTGGTCAGAATAACGGTGGTGTTGCATTCCGCGCCATCATGGTAGGCATCGCGGGCGCGCGCAAGGCTGGTGGTGATGGTGGCCGAGAGCATATTGGACGGATTGACCTCGCGCAGCACGGACTCAATCTCATTGCAGACTTCGATTCCGCCGCGGAACAGCGTGTCGAGATTGGCATAGAAGCGAGCCTCAATGGCGGCATAATCGGCGTCGTCGCCGGTCTCGTTCAGCGCACGGACAAGCGGCCCGAGGAGATTCAGATAGAAGGGGGCAGCCGAAAACTCTCCGGCGCGGATGGCATATTCATAGCATCCCTTGACGTCAAAGTCCCATGCCCGCTCGGGCGGAACGCCGCGATCAAGCAGGGTTCGGCGCGCCGTTTCCTCACAGATGAAAACAAAACTGGAATGGCCGCGGCGGATCATGTCAAGGATGGTTTCTAAAAAGCGGTCAGGCGTGTTTTTGCCGTATTTGATCTGGATCTTGGGGTTGTAGATCCCGAGCGTGTCATAGACGTCGAGGATACGGTAGCTGACGGCGTTGACCTTGCAGCTACCGTCGCGGTGGGAGCCGCCGAGATAGAGCGGCTGGCCCCAATAGTTGCCGATGGCCGAAAACTGCATGAGAAAGTAGCCGATGAATGCATCAAGCTGCTCGGCGGTGTATCGGCCCGATTCGAGATCGCGGGTGTAGAAGGGGAAGAGATCGTGATCAAGCCCGCTGCCGAGTGAGCGTACCTGGAAAACATCGATGCTCTCCGAGATAAACCAATAGAGGAAGATCAGCATCAGCTGCTCGTACATCGTCTCGGGGGCGCCGAGCGTGAGGCGATCGAGGCAGGCGGCGATCTCAGCAGCCTTGGGAAAGCTACAGCCGGCGGCGTAGTCGCGCAGGCGGGCAATCAGCCGGAGAATGGCCTCGTAGGTGATCTCGATGCCGTCAAAGTAGGCGGTCTGGTCAACGGTCAGCGGCGCCGCGGCTTCCCGTTCGGCGCGGTATTGCCGTGCGCGGGCAAGAATGCCGGGAAATCCGAGGGCGTAGAGGGCATGCCAGTCAGGAACCGAGTGGTCATAGTCCAGCCAAATGGCGATGTCACCACTCTTCGAGTATTTCCAAAGATAGTGCGCCGATTCCTTTGATTTTTCCCGCGACAGCCGCCACGGCTCGACCAGAAGAGGGCGCAGCGGGCGGTTCCAGTTGTAGAGCAGAGGGAAATAGTCATGCTCATCGATGCCGATGCGCATATGATCGAGGATATAGGCAAAGGCTTTTGCTTTGATGATGACGTGTGCGGTATCGGGAAGTGCGGCGATATATTCTTTCAGACCTGCTTCCATCTCGGCATCATCAAACCCGGTCGAAGCGTCTCCCGGCCAGCCGTGATAGGCCATGCGGAAAAAGGGATCGAACGGTGCTGCTGTGTCGTGATACTTATTCTTAAGAAAAGACAAATCCTTTTTCAGTTCTTCAAGCATATATACACACCTCCTTAGCGTGCATTCATTGTAGCCATTATAGCACCATGACCATCATTTGTACATGGAACAAATGGCCAAATTGTATATTTCGGCCATCAATCGTACATAACACACTTGAATTGCCCGAAAGATTTCGTTATAATAAGGTCAAGGAAGGGGGGCATCGCATGATCCAATATATCGTTCGCACCGAGCTTTGGGAGAGCTATGGCAAATACTATCCCATCAATAAAGACTCACGGGAAGCCAGCGGCCTGGTGCTCATCATCGGCGGTGGAGAATACCTATACATCAATGGGAAGCGCCTACACCTCAGCGTAGGTGACGCTGTCTTTTTCCGTCGAGGAGACCGCTATCGCATCGAGTTGGACAACAGCTATATCAAATGCTATGTCATCAATTTTCAGTGTGACGATGAAATGCCTACCTTTGCCTTGTATAACTGCAGTGATCTCGCCAATCAATTTGCCAAAATAAACACCCTGTGGACGCGCAAATATGAAGATGAGTATAATGAACTGGAGTGCATGGGCATGCTTTATCGCCTGCTGACCGAAGTCTACCGCCGACGCTATGTGAACAGCGTTCCTCGCCGCAAAAAAGACCGTATCGCGCCGGCCATTTCCTATATGCATGAACACTGCACCGACCAAGAAATGAAGATCAATTGTTTGGCTAATCTCTGCGGTTTGAGTGAGCGCTCTTTCCGCCGCCTTTTTCATGAGGTGTGTGGCCTTTCGCCTAAACGATACCTTTCCACGCTCCGCATAAAACATGCCAAAGAACATCTCGCTTCCTGCTGTGGAATCCGCGAGGTTGCGCAGCTTTGCGGTTTTTGCGATGTGTATCACTTCTCAAAATTTTTCCGCAGCGAATGCGGTATGTCGCCCAGCGAATATATCCGCAGTATTTCGGACGAAAGCTTACTCTGACGGAGGTAGCCCTCATGTTGCGCAGATTCAATTTAGATCGCCCTACCATTGCCCGCAAATACCACATTCCGGAAGAGCCCTTCAATCCCTATTTCCGCATGGATTATCACGGCTATCCGTACGACGAAGCGACTGGCCTTGACGAAGAGACGATGAAGGCCAATCTGGCGGACCTCAGCGCTTCGCTGGAGGAGCAGCCGCGCCCGATTCACAAGGCGACGCTCTTTGCCTATGTGCTCGATCACACCCGCATCGATGTCAACGCGCACGACTATTTTGTCGGGATCTATGCCTGGGGGCGGCTGATCTCTCCGCACACCTGCATGAAATGGTTCAAAGAACGCAAGGATGCGCACCCCGAGGCAATGGCGGTCATGGCCGCCTATGGCGGCGCGGCGGCCGGGTCGGGCGGGCTCGATTTCGACCACACCGTCCCCGATTGGACCTCGCTGATCGAGCTTGGCTTTTCGGGTGTGCTGGAGCGTGCGAGAGCATCTTATGAAGCGCACCTGGCGGCCGGCACGCTCACGCCGCAGAAGGAAGCCTTCTGGCGGGGCATCGAGATCGAATACTCAGCCATCCTGCGGCTGATTGACCGGCTGTACCGTTATGCACTGACCAAAACCTTCGACAAGGCGCCGAAGATTGCAGAATGCCTGCATCAACTGCGCAGCGGTGCGCCGCGCAATACATATGAGGTCATGCAGCTGATCTACCTTTATTTTATGCTGTCCGAGAGTGTTGAGCATTATCAGGTGCGTTCGCTGGGCTATGGCCTGGACGATACGCTTTATCCCTTCTATGCGCGCGATCTGGCCAACGGCACCTATACGCGGGAAGAAATCGGTGAGCTTCTGGCGTATTTCCTCTTCCAGTGGCAGGCGATCGGCAACTATTGGGGGCAGCCGCTTTATCTGGGCGGTATGCACGCCGACGGCAGTACACGGGTGACCGAGCTGTCGCACCTCATCCTTGACATATACGATCAGCTCGGTATCTACAATCCGAAGATTCAGATCAAGGTCAACGGCAGCACGCCGGGAGACTTTGTCCGCCGGGCGTTGGATATGATCCGTCGGGGCAAAAACAGCATTGTCTTCTGCAACGACGATACCATCATCCGTGCCATGATGAGCCGCGGCGCAACTTACGAAGAGGCGGCTGATGCCGTCATCAGCGGCTGCTTTGAGTATAAGAAACGAGCAGGCGGCATCGATCTGAGCGGTGCGTCGGTCAATGCGGTCAAGCCGGTCGCGTTGGTGCTCGACAACGGCTTTGATCGAGTTACCGGCCGCCAGCTCGGCCCCCGAACCGGCGAGCCCGGAGATTTTCCCGATTTTGCCGCTTTCTACCGCGCGTATCTGCGCCAGACCGAGCATATCTGGACGACCGTGCTGGATGCGCTGGACGCCCTGGAAGCCGACAACGCCGGCATTAATCCTGCGCTTATGTTCTCGGCCACGCTGCCATGTTGCGTGGAAAGTCTGACCGACGCGCTTGAGTCGGGCACGGAAAACGATACCGGCGTGCAGATCTCGGGCATTGGCACCGGCGTGGATGCATTGATGGCGGTCTACGAGCTGGTCTACGAGAAAAAGCTCGCCACGCTGGCCGAACTGCGGGATGCGGTCGCGGCAAATTGGGAAGGGCACGCGCGTCTGCGAGCCGCCTCCCTGCGCTGTCGCCACAAGTACGGAAACGGCGATCCCATGGCCGATCACTATGCCGCCGCGATTCTGCGGTTTACCTGCGATTTGCTGGCCGGCCGACGGAATTCGCACGGCGGGCGCTATATCATGGAGCTGCATGCCGCCCGTAGCTTTATTAACCACGGCAAGAAAACACAAGCATCCCCCGACGGGCGCAGAACCGGCGAGGAGATCTCGAAAAACGCATCTCCGACCATGGGTGCCGACCGATGCGGCATCACGGCCCTCATCAACTCCGCAACCACCCTCGACACAGCACTGGCCAACAACGGCTTTTGTCTTGATGCCATGCTGCTGCCCTCTGCCGTTGCGGGCGAGGAAGGGCTGGAGATCTTCTACGCCCTCTTGAATACTTATCTTGCAAAGGGTGGGGCATCGATTCAGTTCAACATCTGCGATGCCGACACCCTGCGGGACGCACAGGCCGATCCGCAGAAGTATCCCAATCTGCAGATCCGCGTCTGCGGTTGGAACGTTCTCTGGAATAACATGGCCAAGGTTGAGCAGGATGCTTACATCCTGCGCGCGGAGAATATCCAATGACGGCCGAGATTTTTGCCGTCAAGCGCTTCGCTGTCCACGACGGCGACGGGATTCGCACGACGGTCTTTTTCAAGGGCTGTCCGCTGCGCTGTGTCTGGTGCCATAATCCCGAGGGCCTGGCCCCCGGGCCGCAGCTGGCCTTTTATGCCGAAAAATGCACAAACTGTGGGCTGTGCGCCGAGGTGTGTCCCCGCGGTGCGCATCGCATCATCGACGGACAGCATCGCTTTGAACGTTCCCTCTGCACGGCTTGCGGCGCCTGTGCCGACCTTTGCCCCGCACGGGTGCTGACGCTCTACGGTGAGACGGTCACGGTAGACTCGCTTTTGCCCCGCCTGCTTGAGGATCGCGCGTATTACGAAAAATCCGGCGGCGGTGTTACCCTCTCGGGTGGTGAATGCCTCTGCCAGGCCGACTTCTGTGCCGAGCTGCTTGCCCGTCTGCATCAGCACGGCATTCACACCGCTGTGGATACCTGCGGCGCTGTCCCGCGCGCGGCACTGGAGAAGGTCATTCCGTTTACCGACCTCTTCCTTTATGACCTCAAAGCCCATACCGAATCGGTGCATCAGCGCTGTACCGGCCGGCCGAACGGCCTTATTCTCGACAATCTGCGCTGGCTGGATGAGGTCGGCGCTGTCACCGAGGTGCGGATCCCGTTTGTTCCGGGTTTTAACACCGATGAAGTTCCCGCCCTTGCCGCCCTGCTTGCCGAGCTTCGCCACCTGCGCCGTGTCCACATCTTGCCTTATCACAATTTCGCCGGCGCCAAATATGCGGCGCTCGATTACCCCAACACCATGCCGGCCACCCTCCCCGAGCGGGCTGAGCTTGATCGGGCAATCTCTATCCTGCGCGCGGCTGGCCTGCGCGCCGACTAAAGGAGAATCATGAATACATCGCTCAAATCCCTGCTGCTTGCCCTGCTCACCTGTGCGCTCTGGGGCTCGCTCTTCCCCTGCATCAAGCTGGGGTATGCCGCGCTTGCCATTGATCCGCAGGATATTCCGTCCATTCTCCTCTTTGCGGGTCTGCGCTTTTTGGTATGCGGCCTGCTGCTTGGCGGTGGGATTGCAGTACGGGCAAAAAAAATCAGCCTGCCTTCGGCTGACTGCTGGAAATATATTGCGGCCACCGGCACACTCGGCGTCGTTCTGCATTATGCGCTGACCTACATTGCGCTCTCCTCCGTTGAGGGAGGGAAGGCATCCATTCTCAAGCAGGTCGGCTTTCTTCTGCTGCCTTGCTTCGCCTTCCTGTTTCGTCGGGAGGACTGCTTCTCGGTGTACAAGGTACTCGGTGCCTGTCTCGGCTTCGCGGCGGTGATCGTGGTCAATCTGGAGGGGCTGCAGCTTACGTTTGGTCTGGGCGAGCTGTTCTGCATTGGTGCGTCCTTCTGCCTCTCGGCCTCTACCGTTATCGCCAAAAAGGCCTATGAACGCCATGACCCGGCCTATGTACTTGCCCACGGGCAGTTCTTTGGCGGTGCGGTGCTGACCCTGTTCGGTTTGATGCTCGGGGGGCATTTCTCCCGTTTTGATCTGCGCGGTGCGCTGGTCCTCGTCTACATCTGCTTTGCTTCGATTACCGCCTATTTGCTCTGGGAAACCCTGCTCAAACAGTGCGACATGTCCCGCCTGTCGATCATCAAATCGACTGAGCCCCTGTTCGCGGTGCTTTTCTCCGGTCTGCTGCTGGGGGAGCAGGTGCTCAAGCCGGCTACGCTGGTGGCAGTCGCGCTGGTCGTGGGGGCTGTTTTGCTCGGCAGCTGTGCCGACCGCTGCCATCGGCAAAAAAATCATTGAGAGCCGGCGGCAAGATTGATTTTAGGGGCGGTTTGTGATAAAATCAGCCTGTCTGGAGATGCTGCCCGGCGGGCGGTTCTGCCGGAGTGCGTGGAGTATCCGGATCTGCGGTGCTCATTTTATTGACCGGATGCTGGGCCTACGATGACGCGCCCGATAAGCCCCGGTAACAGCCGTTTTTTGAAAACAAAGGGAGCACAGCCCTCGGTGAATTCGAGGGCTGTGCTCCCTTTGGCATAGAGCAAGATGCTGTTTTTACAGAACCAGAGACGGAGCGTTGTACACTCTTGCCGCCAGCTCCTGGTTGAGCATGTAGAGGCTCTTGGGGTCGGAGCCGAAGAGCTCCATCTTGGTGATGAGGTCATTGGCGTTGGTTTCCTCTTCGCCCTGCTCCTTGACGAACCAGTCCAAGAACTGCATGGTGCGGAAGTCCTTGACCTCATAAGCGGCCGCATAGATGTCGTTGATCAGCGAGGTGACATACTCCTCGTGTGCAAGGCCGGCTTTCAGCACGTCCATGTGGCAGGTGATGGCGACATCGGGCTTGGCGATGGCGTCCAGCGTGACCTTCTGGTTTTCGTTCTGCAGATACTGATAGAAGAGCATGGCATGATCGCGCTCTTCCTGCGCCTGGATCTTGTACCAGTTGGCGAAGCCGTCAAGTCCGGCATCCTCAAAGTAGTTGGAAAAGTCCAGGTAGAGATAGGCGGAATAGAATTCTTTGTTGATCTGTGCGTTGAGCAGTTCATGTATGCGGGCGTTCATCATAATCGTTCTCCTTTTCTTAATTTCCGGACATCGCCTCGGAAATGATGGCAATGACTTTTTCATAGCATCCGCCGCATCCGGTGGAGCAATGGGTGGTGTTTTTGACTTTCTCGAAGACCTCCAGCAGTTCATCGGTGTCGGTCTGCTTGTGGATTTCGTCCAGAATGTTGAAGTAGGTGACGTTATTGCAGCGGCAGACGATATAGTCTTCAGTGGATTTGGTATTCAGCGGTTTAAGGTCGCAGACGGGTGCTTCCTTGACCTCGGCTTTCCACAGACCGTGGAGATTGCAGTAAGCATAGACGGCAAGCGGCTTTTCGTCGGTCAGTGCGAAAGAGACGGTAGGCGCCTGGCCAACCGGAAGGCACTTGCGCTGGCCGCCGCGGTCGGTCTGCAGATAGACCCAGAGAATGCTGTGTTCTTCGGTCATCGGGTGCTCGACCTCGCCGACGGTCACGGTTACGGTCTGGCCGTCAAGCGAAACGACGGGGATGTGCTTTTCATGGCTGGCTTCAACTGTGCCGGGCTCCAGCTTGGTCATTTTTTGGCCGCAGCACATCATGGGGACCCCCGCATCGTGGATCATGCCGATGAGGTTGCCGCAGTGTTCGCAGATGTAGAATTTGTTGTTGTCACACATGGTAAATACCTCCGTTGGATTTTGTATTTATTATAGCACAAAGATACAGAACGAATCAAGATGAAATTTGCGGGAATCGAAAAAAGTCATCCGGCATCGCCGGGCTGCGGGTGATGTGCGCAATCAATACGCGATGGCAAAGCGGACCAGTTCACCGGCGACCGGGGAGCGGTTGAAGCCCTGCCAGGCCACCACGCGGTTTTTCTCGGGGATGACCATCAGCATCTGGCCGTACATGCCGCCCTTGCCGTAAGCGCCGAAGTCTCCCTTGGGCTTGAACTCATAGCCGCGTTCGAGGACCGTGTCCACCCAGTCCTGCGAGAGGATGCGGCTTCCCAGCCAATCGCCGCCGTGCAGATAGAGAGCGCCCAGCTTGGCCATGTCGTCGGCGCGGATGTACATGCCGGTTGCGCCCATCGCGTGTCCCTGCGGACAGCGGCTGTATGCCACCTCGCGGAAGGCCAGCGGGCGGTAGATGTGTTCTCTGAGCAGGTCATCCATGTTCCGGCCGGCGCGCAGCTCGACCAGGCGGGAGAGCAGGTAATACGCGGCATCGGTGTAGATGCCCTCGGTGCCGGGATCGCAGATCAGCGGCTCGGTCAGCATGTGGCGCAGGTAGTCCTCGCCGAAGGTCAGCGGATCGCGGGAATCGATGTCGAGGAAGTTGCGGGGCAGGCCGATCTGATGGCGGAGCACCATGTCCACCGTCGTCTGCCGCCAGCGGGGATCCATCTCGGCCGGGCAGAGCCCGCCCAGAATGTCGCAGACCTTCTCCTCGGTGGAGAGCAGGCCACGGTCTGCCAGCAGGCCAACCGCCGTGACGGTGAAGGCCTTGGAGACCGAATAAATATTGGAGCAGTTGTTAGTTTCTCTGACGGCGATGCGCTGGGCATCAAAGCCGCCGTCGGTGACGGCGCCGATGAAATAAATATTTGCCCCGATGTCAAGGCAGAATTTTGCCATATCTTGCAGGAACTGATGCATCATAAACCTCCGGTGACGGGATCAATACAGGTACAGTATAGCACACTTTGGCCTGGGATGCAAGCGCAAATTGGCATAATGTGCATCGGGGCGGCATAGAATATGCTGCGCGATCGAAAAGTGGGAGGGGCACATGAAGCGGGATATTTGGTTATGGCAGCTCTGGGGTTTTGCGGTGACGTCGCTTGGGGGGACAGTGCTGCATTTTCTGTATGACTGGACGGGGCAGAGCCTCCTTGCCGCCCCCTTTTCGGGGGTAAATGAATCGACCTGGGAGCACATGAAGCTTCTCTTCTGGCCGATGTTCATCTTCACGCTCATCGGCTGGCGGGCAGGCCGGCCGGGGCGGGATTATTTCTGCGTCAAGCTGATCGGCACCGTGGCGGGGCTTCTGCTGATCCCCGCGCTTTTCTACACGGCAAACGGTGCCTTTGGCCCCACGCCCGACTGGCTCAACATCGCCATCTTCTTTGTGGCGGCGGGGCTGGCCTATCTGCTTGAGGGCTGGCTGTTTGCGCGGGAGCTGGTCGCATGCCGCAGACCGTGGGCGGCGGTGCTGGTGTTCTGTTTGCTGGCGCTGGCCTTTGCGGTCTTCACCTTCATCCCGCCGCAGATCCCTCTCTTTGCCGACCCGCTGGACGGAAGCTTCGGGATTGGCACGAGATAGCGCACGTCCAAAACCAACAGGCCCTGTCGCAGGGAAATGCGGCAGGGCCTGTTTGGCGCACTTATTTCATCATACCGTAACCGCCGGCGTATTTGCTGACGTCGGAGGCCACCACGAACACCCGGTTCTCGCACAGCGCGCGGATCTCGCGGAGGGCGCGCGGCATGTCGCGGCGGGGGAGCACGATGAGGATCATGTTCATCTTGTCGGTCGAACCGTGGCCGGCAAAAACGGTATAGCCGCGGTTTTGTGCGCGAAGATAATCGACGATCTTCTCGGTGTTGGCGTCGTTTGCAATCAGCTCAAGATTGGAGGTGCCGAGCGCGATCTTGCCCTCGATGGTCGAGCCGAGGAAAAGGCCGGTTGCGTAGCCGACGCAGTAAAAGAGCAGCAGAAAGAGGTTGTCGCCGAGTGTGCTGATGATGGTGGAGATGACCAGACCCCAGATGGTACACTCAAGAAAGCCAAGCCCTGCCGCCTTGAGGCGCTGGCCCTTGACCATCATGCAGGTCTTCAGCGACTGGATGGTGATCTCGACGATTTTGGCGGCGCAGACGATCAGACAGACGAGGACGGGGGGGAGGGAAGCGAGAAATTCTGACATGGCGGTACTCCTTTTGGGGGGAATGGGACGGTCAGGCCTGCATATCGAGCAGGATGGCGCGGCAGGGGGAACCGTCGGCTCCGGTGAGCGAGAGGGGGGCGGCGCTGAGCAGATAGACCCCCTCAGGGACCTCCTGCAGGCGGATGCCCTCGAGCAGGACAATCTCTCTGCCCAGCAGCAGGCGGTGAACGGCCATCGGGGCCGTCTCGGGGCCGACCGTCTGGGACTCGTTGCCGAGCAGATCAATTTTGGCCTTGGCGAAGACCTCTGCCGCCTCCAGCGAGACGACCGCTTTTCCTTTGATCAAGATCCGGCGTACCGCTTCGGGGGCGTGCCGGCACGCGCGGCTGAGGATGGCGGCAGCATCGTCTGCGGTCAGTGTGCCGGTGTGCGCGGCCACAAAGGCAGGGCCGACCAGCTTAGTCAGCGGGATTTGCTCGATCGTCTTGCCGTCATGCAGAAAATGGAAGGGCGCATCGATATGGGTGCCGTTGTGGGCACACATCGAGAAGGCGGTCAGATTGCAGGCCGCGCCGGCGGCAATTTCGCTCAGAATCTCCCGCCGGGGAGCAGGGTCGCCCGGGAAGACCGCACAGCCGAAGAGTTCTTGGGAAATGTCGTAGATCTGCATATATCCTCCGTTTGGTGGAAGCGCCCCAAAATCTTTTTGATGGGTTGAAAAATGTTCGTATTTGCGGTATAATCATTATAGCACAGCCGGAAGAAGATGTAAAGGTAAACTTTTCCTCTCCGGTGAACATGGGAAGGGAAGGATACAGATGCGGGTCACTTGTCTGGCCGAGAACACGGCGTGCAGCGATGCGTTTGGCTGCGAGCACGGGCTGAGTCTCTATATCGAGACTTCGGGGGCGCGGATCCTCTTTGACATGGGGCAGACGACCCTGTTCGCCGAAAATGCCGGGCGGCTGGGCATTGATCTTGCCGCGGTGGATTTTGCGGTGCTCTCCCATGGCCACAATGACCACGGCGGGGGGCTGGGGCACTTTCTCGCCCTCAATGCGTCTGCGCCGGTTTATCTGCACCCGGATGCCTTCACGCCCCATTTCGGCCGCACCGGCCGGGATATCGGCCTGGATCCCGCCCTGCGGGATCATCCCCGCCTGCATTTTCTCGAGCGCGAGACGGTAATTGCGCCCGGCATCGGTCTCTATGGGGCGGCTCTGCTTCCGGAGACGGTGCCGGTGGACAGCGCTGGGCAGACGGTCCTGCGCGGGGGCGCGCGCCTGCCTGAGGACTACTGCCATGAGCAGTACCTGCTGATCGAAGAAGCGGGCCGGTGGGTGCTGTTCAGCGGATGCTCGCACCGGGGCATCGAGAACATTGTCGCCTGTTTTTCGCCCGACGTGCTGGTGGGCGGCTTTCATTTCTCGCACCGGCCGCTGGACGATGCGCTGTCGGCTGCGGCGGCGCGGCTGGCAAGCGGGGGCACGGTTTACTATACCTGCCACTGCACAGGAGATGCGCAGTTCGCCTGGATGCGGACGCAGATGCCCCATCTGCACAGGCTGTCCGGTGGGCAGTGCGTGGAGATTTGACCGACTAAAAGACCGAATCGGAGGAGATAGCGATGCAGATTGTTTGGTGGTGCCTGGGGATTGCGGGTACAGCGGTGTTTTTGGTTTTGCTGACGGCATTCATTTGCTTTATGCGGGTTTTTTACTCGCCGGCGCGCAAGCCGCTCGGCCCGGATGAATTTGTCTTTCCCGACGGCGAGGAATATCAGCCCTACCGCGAGGCCATGCGCGCCTGGATCAAGGCGGCGCGCAGTCTGCCGCATGAGGTGGTGGAGATCAAGGCCGAGGACGGCCTGACCCTGCGCGCGCGGTATTACGAATATGCACCGGGCGCACCGATCGAGATTATGTTCCACGGCTATCGCGGGGACGGCGAGCGCGATCTCAGCGGCGGGATCGAGCGCTGCTTTGCGCTCGGCCGCAGTATTCTGCTGGTCGATCAGCGTGCTAGCGGCATCAGCGATGGACGGGTGGTGACCTTCGGCATCCGCGAGCGGAAGGACTGCCTGCGCTGGGTGGACTATGCCGTCTCGCGCTTCGGGCCGACGGTGAAGCTGATCCTGACCGGCGTGTCGATGGGCGGTGCAACTGTGCTGATGGCGGCGGGCGAGCCCCTTCCGCCAAACGTGATCTGCGTGCTGGCCGACTGCTCTTTCACCTCGCCCAAAGCCATTATTTCCAAGGTAATCCGGGACATGGGGCTGCCCATGCTGCTCTATCCCTTCATCCGGCTGGGTGCGCGGCTGTTCGGCGGATTTGACCCCGAGGAGACCTCGCCGCTGGAGGCGGTGCGGGCCTGCGCGGTTCCCGTCCTTTTCTTCCATGGCTCAGCCGACAGCTTTGTGCCCTCTGCCATGAGCGAGGAGCTTTTTGCGGCCTGCCCGGTCAGCCAAAAGCGGCTGACGCTGGTGCCAGGGGCGGCGCACGGGCTGGCCTATCCGGTTGACAAGGAGAACTATCTGCGCGTCATGCGCGAAACCGCCCTGGAATGGGCATTATGAAGGGAGACGCGCATCGGATGACCTTATCTACCTCGACCTGGCTGACCTACCGCACGCCGGGGGACGACATGCTGCCCATCGAGCAGACGCTCGATCTGCTGAAGGCGGCCGGATTTACGCATGTGGATGCCAACTTCTGGCATCTGAGTCAGCGGGGCTGCCCGCTCAGCGCTGACGGATGGCAGGCCTGGGTCGAGCGCACCCGCAGCCATGCCGATGCGCTCGGCCTGACCTTCTATCAGGCGCATGGGCAGACCCTCTCGGGCGGGCAGTGGGATGACCCTGCCTGTGCTGAGCGCGATTTCGTCTGGGCAATGAATTACCGCTGCATTGAGGCGGCGGCCCGGCTGGGGGCCAAGTGGCTGGTGATGCACCCCTTCAACCTGCCGCACGATCCGCTCTACAGCCGAAAGAAGGCACTGGAGGCCAATCTGGCCTATCTGGCGCCCTATATCGAAGCGGCCAAACGAGCAGGCATTGGGCTGGCGATCGAGAACATGGTCGATTTCGGCGGCCGCCGACGCCGCTACTGCGGGGGAGATCCCGAGGAGCTGATCGAGCTGGTGGACACCATCCATGACCCCGCGGTGGGCATTTGTATCGACACCGGCCACGCCCATGTCAGCGGACTTCAGCCCGGCGCCTTCATCCGCATGGCGGGGGATCGGATCAAGGCCACGCATATCGATGACAACCGACGCGACACCGATGCGCACCTGCCCCCCTTCATGGGCAGCATCGACTGGGCAGATACGGTGCGTGCCCTGCGTGAGGTCGGCTACACGGGTGACTTTGCCTTTGAAATCGGGGCCTTCTGTTGTCCCAAGCCCGCCCGCGCGACCTGGTGCCGCTATATCTACGAGCTGGGTGAGGATCTTTTGCGCATGGCTTAACCGGCGAGAAAGATGGAACAATAACCAAGCGCCCCGCCGACGGCGGGGCGCTTGGTTTACGGTTTTTTTGCGACTGCCTTCAGGCGGCTGACGAGCGGTGCATAGCGGGAATCGGCGCGCAAAACTGCGGCTTCCGCGTCGGTCGTCAGCCAATCGAGCATTGCCTGCGTACGATTGCCGTTCGCTTCCATGATCCAACCGCCGCTTGCATAGCCGCGCAGGACGGGGGAAGTGTGTGGTGCATCGCAGTCGTATGTGTCCATGTGGATGGCAAAAGCTGCCGATTTCTCGATCCATTGCCAGGCGTTCTCGAGATCGTTATTCCGGAGGAAAATGATGGCGATTTGGCTGCAGGCGATTTCACCGTCCTGGGCCAGGTATTGATAATCGCTGTCGGGAAAGAGTACCTCAAGGAGATCTGTCTGGAGCCTGTGCAGAGCAATTCGCTCTTCGTTCGAATAGATCAGTTTTCCATTGTCGTGACGGTGCCCGGCGGCGGATCCGATGGCGGAGATCAGCTGATTGATCAAGTAGGCGATGTAGCTCTGCCGTTCGGCAAAATCGGCATCGCCGTGCCAGCGGTAGAGCATGAAGTTCTCGTAGGAGAAGTGCGCGTTCGGCATTTCCTCGGCGAGCTTGTGCATCTCGTCCGCTTTGCCGGCGTAACCGTATGCGGTGCCGAGCGTCTCGATGGCGGCATAGCGAATTTTGCTGTCGGTGCACTCGGCGAGGATCCGCCGGCAGAGGTCGAACACCTCGTCGTATTGCTTGATTCCTTTACGGCTGTATTCGCACACCAGCGAATCGGCAAGCCGGTGCATGATGGGATAGCTGCGGGGGAACTTGCGGTTCGCCTCGCGCAGCAGGGCGGTGCGTTCCGCTCCTTTTCCCTGGTTGCCGAGATCGCTTGCCTCGTCAAGATAGCGTTTGATCGCCTCGTCGCTTTTCTCAACGTCGATTCCGAGCAGCGCATCCGCCGAAACGTCAAAGATATGGCAGAGCGCGGGAAGCTGCGCAAGATCGGGTGCGGTCCTGCCGCACTCCCATTGCGAGACGGCGCGCGAGGTAATGCCGAGATATTCGGCCAGCTGCTCTTGGGTGATGTTGTTTTCGCGGCGCAGGCGTTTGATGGTGGAGCTGATTGTCATCTTTGGTCCTCCTGAATTGATTCAAAAGCGCTTTTGTGTGTTCATTATAGCAGATTCTGTGCCGAATTCCACGAAGCAGATGCGGGGAGGGGGTATAGTTTTGCTTTGGTTTTCATCGATATCATATCACGTCTCCCCCCCGAATGCAAGGGGATGGGGGCGATAATGGCAAAAGCACCGCCGAAGCAGAGCCGGCGGCGCTTTTGTCTTGGGCTTGTATGGGGGATTACAGCACGGCGTAATTATCGTACCGCATATCCAGCCCCTCGGCGTAGAGGTGGGACATGTCGGAGAGGCAGAGTACGCGCGGGGCCGTGATGCCGTTGGGGTGGTTGTGAAATTCCACCACTGTAACGCCGGTGTGGGTCGTGTTGAAGCCAGACCAGAAGAGATGGGGCGGGATGTGCAGCAGGTGGGAGAGCCAGGCACGGGTGAAGGCGGCGTGGCAGAAGAGGGCGACACGCTCCTCATTTGGCCGCAGGATGCGGTAGATGCCGTCCTCTTCGCGGTAGCCCAGCCGCGCAAGAAAATCGCGGCCGCCGGCGGCGATGTAGTCAAGGGCGGGACGGAGGTTGGTTGTGCTGAAGCCGGGGCAGAGCAGGCTGTCGGCAAAGGCGAGATCCTGTGCGCCGTCAGCGCGGAAATAGGTGTTCTGCACCGCGGCGATGGTTTTTTTGCGCTTCCCGTCGGGGAAGGTTGTCTGCTTTTCGTCGCCGATTTCGTGCGCCCATTCCTCAATTTCACAGGGCAGGCCGAGCATCCGGCAGGCGGGGGATGCCGTCAGGCGGGCGCGGCCCATCGGGGAGGAGAAGATGCGGTCGATTTTCGATGCCGCGATGCGGCGGCCGACCGCTTCGGCCTGGAACATGCCGCGCAGCGTGAGGGTATCGGTGGGATAATCGGGGTCGCCATGACGAATGATATAGAGCAGCATAGTGATCACCTCGGTCTGAAATGTTCTGCGGACATTATACCAGAATGCCGCGGGAAAGTCAAGAAAAGCCGCTGCTTGGGCGGACAAGAACAGAAAACGAACACAATATTTGTTGGATGTATACAATAGCGGCGAATTGTAGCCGATTGAGTTCGGCTATGCTTACAAAAAACGCAATATAATCGCGGATTTGTTGGCTATTGTGCCCATGATCCGCGCGGCGGCGTGAATTTATCGTGACGGGGAAAGAATATTTTGTGTTTTTTCGGGCGCGGATCACGGATTTATGGTATAATAATAACGTATCGTCAGCGAAAGGAGGTGACGGAAAGTGAATAAGATTACGATACAGGCGCTGTTTGACCTGGACCGGACGATCGCACGCGATCTGCTTGCTGCAGCGGTCTATCCCTGGGATGTGCTGGACGGGCTGCGTACATATATCTGCACGCTGGGCCCAACCCTGCCCGCTGATCGCTTCAGCCAGATTGCACCCGATGTTTGGGCGGCGAACAGTGCCAAGATCGCACCGACAGCCAGCATCAGCGGCCCGTGCATCATTGATGAGGATGCCGAGATCCGGCACTGCGCATTCATTCGCGGCTCTGCGATTGTAGGGCGTGGGGCGGTGGTCGGCAACTCGACCGAGCTCAAAAACTGCATTCTCTTCGACGGGGCGCAGGTGCCGCATTTCAACTATGTGGGTGATTCGATCCTCGGCTACCGTGCGCATATGGGTGCCGGTGCGGTGACCTCGAACGTCAAGGGCAACCACACCAATGTGACGGTGTACGCGGAGGACGGCGCGATCGAGACCGGTCGGCGCAAGCTGGGGGCGATGCTCGGCGATGAGGCCGAGATCGGCTGCGGCAGTGTGCTCAATCCCGGTACGGTGATCGGCAGACGCACGCAGGTGTATCCGCTGGTCAGTGTGCGCGGCATCATCGATGCCGACTGTATCTGCAAAGCTGCCGGCTGTGTAGTTTCCCGCGAAGCACAGCAGGGATGACAGTGCAGAAATTTGACAAAGAGAAGGAGACATAGCATTGGGAAGACTTTTTGGAACTGACGGTGTGCGCGGTATCGCGAATACCGATCTCTCCTGCGAGCGTGCGCTCGCGATCGGCCGTGCTGCTGCCATGGTTCTGGCAGACGGCTGCCGCAGACGTCCTGTGGTAGCGGTTGGTGCTGACACCCGCACGTCGTCCGATATGCTGGCCTGTGCGGCGATGGCCGGACTTTGTTCGGTTGGTGCCGATGTCATCGATCTCGGTGTCGTGCCGACACCGGCTGTGGCATATCTGGTCGGCAAGTACAAGGCGGATGCCGGTATTATGATCTCGGCATCACACAACCCGGCCGAGTACAACGGTCTGAAGGTGTTCAGCGGCGACGGCTACAAGCTCCCCGACGCGCTGGAAGAGCAGATCGAGGCTATGGTGCTTGATCCGGCAGAAGAGTGGCCCACCCCCATCGGCGGCAGCGTCGGTAAGATCACCCGTGCGCAGTATGCCGCGCGTGACTATGCCGAGCATGTGAAGTCCAGCGTGCTGTATTCGCTTGACGGCCTGCACATCGCCATCGACTGTGCGAACGGCGCATCCAGCGTCACGGCAAAGCAGATCTTTGAGGGACTGGGCGCCCAGGTGGAGATCCTCTTCGACCGCCCCAACGGCACCAACATCAACGACGGCTGCGGCTCGACGCATATGGAAGCCCTGGCTGCGTATGTACGTGAAAATCAGCTGGATGCAGGCATTGCCTTTGACGGCGACGCTGACCGCTGCCTGGCCGTTGACGAGCAGGGCAATCTGATTGACGGTGACCAGATCATGGCGATCTGCGCGCTGGATCTGCACGAGCGCGGACGGCTGGCCAAGAAGACGGTGGTCGGTACGATCATGACCAACTTCGGCTTTAGCCGCTTCTGCGACAAGCACGGCCTGCGCTTCCTTGCCACCAAGGTCGGCGACCGATTCGTGCTGGAGGAGATGCAGCTTGAGGACACCAATTTCGGCGGCGAGCAGTCGGGACACATCATTTTCCGCGATTTCGCCACGACGGGTGACGGCCAGCTGACGGCAGCACAGCTGCTTTCGCTGATGCGCCGCAAGCAGATCCCCCTCTCGACTCTGGCATCGGTGATGACCCGCTACCCGCAGATCACGCTGAACCTGACCGTGACCCCCGACGGAAAGCTGCATTTTTACACCAATCCGGTCGTGCGCGAAGCCATCGATGCTGCCAAGACCGCACTGGGTGACCGCGGCCGCATTGTGGTCCGTCCGTCCGGTACAGAGCCTTATCTGCGTGTGATGGTAGAGGGCGAGGACGAGGAGGAAATTAACCGCATCGCACAGGAAACTGCAGAGGTAATTCTCGCGCAGCTTGGAAAGTAAGCGCCCGAACTTTGGCATGGCCAAAGTTGACGAGGTGAGAGATGATCGAATTTTCGGCGGATGTCTCTCCGGCAGATCAACCTGCCGCAGCCTGTCACAAATATACGGGTGACCGTAAAACAAAAGGCAGTGCAAAGATGACGGCGGAGCAAGGCTCCGTCCCCCGGCGGCCCCGCGCGGGTCTGTGCCGGGATCCATTGACAGCAGGCTATGCCTGCGGGCACAGCCTGTATTTTGCGATAAAGGAAGATACAAGTATGTGTGGAATTATTGGATATACCGGGGTGAAACCCGTTTGCCCCATTTTGCTCGGCGGTCTGCGTGCGCTTGAGTATCGCGGCTACGATTCGGCCGGCATTGCGCTCTCGGGCTGCACGCTGGCAACCGTCAAACGCGCCGGACGCATTTCGGTGCTGGAGGAAGCTCTCGCTGCCGGTGCGGCCGGTGAGAAGGTCGAGAGCGCCTGCTGCGGCATCGGACACACGCGCTGGGCAACGCACGGCGCACCGACCGACGAGAACGCGCACCCGCACGCCACGCCCCGCCTGGCGCTGGTGCACAACGGCATCATTGAGAACGACCGCGCCCTGCGGCGCGAACTGGAAGCGGCAGGCTATACCTTCGTTTCCGAAACTGACACCGAGTCGGCAGCCAAGCTGCTCGACAGCATCTACGGTGCCTGCGGCGATCCGGTTGCGGCTATGCTCGGCCTGGATGGCCGGCTCTCGGGCGCTTATGCGCTGGCGGTGATCTTTGCCGATCGGCCGCATGAGATCTACGCGATCCGCCGCGACAGCCCGCTGATCGCTGCTCAGTCGCCCGACGGCGTTCTGTTGGCCTCCGACATCCCGGCCATCCTGCCCTACACGCGCAGCTACTACCGCCCTGATGAGGGCGAGGTCGTGCGCCTGCGCGCGGACGGCATCACCTTCTTTGATGCCAACGGCGAGAAGACCCACCCCCTCTGCACCGTCAACTGGGACGTTGAGGAGGCAGAGCGCGGTGGCTATTCGCATTTTATGCGCAAGGAGCTGGGCGAAGCGCCCGAGGGCGTTCGTCGCACCCTCTCGCCCCTCATCCGCGACGGCCTGCCCCATTTCGGCATGCCGCTGCTGGATGATCTGCACGAAAAGAAGGGGATGCGCATCGTGGCCTGCGGCACGGCCATGCATGCCGGCCTGATCGGCCGCACTTACCTTGAGCGCCTGGCTCGCCTGCCGGTGGCGGTGGAGATTGCCTCCGAGTTCCGCTACCGTGACCCCATCATTTCGGCCGACGAGCCGGTCCTGCTGCTCTCCCAGTCGGGCGAGACGGCCGACACGCTGGCTGCCCTTCGCCTGGCCAAGGCCAACGGCGTGCCGACTGCGGCCATCGTCAATGTGATCGGTTCCTCGGTGGCCCGTGAGGCTGACGCCGTGATGGCGACCCACGCCGGTCCCGAGATTGCGGTGGCCAGCACCAAGGCGTACACGACGCAGGCGGCCATGCTGGCCCTTCTTGCCGTGTCCACCGCCTATGCACGCGGTCTGATCGATGAACAGGAGGCCCGTGCGCGTACCGATGCCCTCTGCCGCCGCCTGCCCGAGGCACTGGAAGAGACCATTGCCCGCGAAGCCGAGCTGGAGGCATTTGCCGCCCGCCTGGCCGAGGCTGAGCATGTCTTCTACATTGGCCGCGGCGTCGATTATGATGCCTGTGTGGAGGGCTCGCTGAAGCTCAAGGAGATCAGTTATATCCACAGCGAAGCCTATGCGGCAGGGGAGCTCAAGCATGGTACCATCTCGCTCATCGAGCCGGGTGTGCCGGTGCTGGCGGTTTCCACCGATCCTGCCGTTGCGGCTAAGGTCGCATCGAACATGCGCGAGGTGCGTGCCCGCGGCGGCGAAATCATCGCCTTCTGTACGCCCGCAACGGAGGCTGATATCGCGCCAAATGCCGATTTCTGCATGGTGCTGGACGAGAACGACACCACGCTCGCTCCCCTCTGTGCCGTTTCGGCGCTGCACCTTCTGGCTTATCATGTTGCCCGCCTGCGCGGATGCGACATCGACAAGCCGCGCAACCTGGCCAAGTCGGTGACGGTCGAATAAGACTGCGCCGGACGGAGCCCATTCCCGCTCTTCCTGTGCGCACCCGAGAGGGTGCGCACATTTTTTTTGCCGCCGGCGCATATATTGCACCAAATCGGCAAAAGGGGGAGACGCAAATGCGGGGACTGAGCGAAAAAGAGGTTTTGGCGTCGAGAAAAAAGCATGGGGAGAATCGCCTGACCCAGCGCAGGCGGCGCAGCTTTCTGCGGCAGTTTTGGGCCAATCTGGGCGATCCGGTCATCCGCATCCTGCTTTGCGCGATGGGGGTGAATCTGCTTTTGCTTTGGCGGGGCGGCGATTGGATCGAGACGGTTGGCATTGCCGTCTCGGTTTTTTTGGCGACCTTTATCTCCACCCTGTCGGAATATGGCAGTGAGCGCGCATTTTCCCGCCTGCGCGATGCGGGGGGAGCCGGGCAGTGCCGTGTCCGCCGCGCCGAGGGGCTGCTTGAACTGCCGGCCGAGGAGCTGGTGGTGGGTGACATTGTCTGCATCGGGGCGGGGGAGCGGGTACCGGCCGATGGGCGGGTGTTCCGCGGCCGCGTGGGGGTCGATCAGGCGGCGATGACGGGCGAGAATCGCGAGATTGATAAGCGCCCCGGACGGCCGGGCGACGGTTCACCGGCTGATGGCACGATGCTGCTTGCGGGTACCGTTGTGCTCAGCGGAAGCGCCGAGTTCGCTGTCACTGCCGTGGGCGATGCAACGGCGCTGGGGGGCATCTCGCGCGAGGTGCAGGCCGAAACCCGCCCCTCTCCCCTCAAGCTTCGCCTGACTCAGCTGGCCAAAACCATCAGCCGGCTGGGCTACGGCGCGGCTGTGCTGATCGCGCTGGCTTATCTGATCAACACCTTCCTCCTCGACAGCGGCTTCTGCGGCGAGCTGATCCGGCTCAAGCTGACCGATCTGCCCTACCTGGCCGAGCATCTGCTGCATGCGCTCACCCTGGCACTCACGGTCATCGTGGTTGCCGTGCCGGAGGGGCTGCCGATGATGATCGCCGTTGTGCTGTCGGCCAACATTCGGCGTATGGTGCGGGACAAGGTACTGGTGCGCAAGCCGACCGGCATCGAGGCGGCGGGAAGCATGAATCTGCTTTTTACCGACAAGACCGGCACGCTGACCGAGGGCAGGCTGAGCGTCAGCGCCCTGCTGACCCTGGCCGGCGAGTATCGTCAGCTGCCCGCAGGGGCGCTGGGGGAGGCGCTGAGCTGGCAGGCCGCCTGCAACAGCGATGCCGTCTGGGGTGCGCGCGACCTGCTGGGCGGCAACGCGACCGATCAAGCGCTCTGCCGCTTTGTGGGGCGGCGGGGCTGCCGGGTGAGCGGGAGCGCACGGGCGGCAATCCCCTTTGACAGTGCGCGAAAATTCTCGGCGGCCGTTGTGCTGCGTCAGGGGCGGGCGGTGACGTTGATCAAAGGCGCGCCGGAGCTGCTGATGCCCCATCTGCGCTGGGCGATGGACGGGGCGGGCGGACGGTCTCCCTTTTCGCCGGCGGCCCTGGAGGGGCAGCTGCGGGCGGCGGCCGGTGAGGGTGGACGTCTTTTGCTTTTGGCCGAGTGCGAGGGGGATCAGCTCTCGGCCCTGCGGCGGGGCGCGTGGCCCGAGATGACCTTGCAGGGGGTGCTTCTGCTCCGCGACCGCCTGCGCCCCGAGGCAAAGCGCGCGGTGCGCGATCTGCAGGGCGCGGGGATCGGCGTAGTGATGATCACCGGCGACAGCCCCGACACCGGACGGGCGATCGGGGAAGCCTGCGGGATTCTCGGTGGGGCGCGCGATCTGGTGCTGAGCGGCAGTGAACTCGCCCGAATGCGTGACGAAGAACTGGCGGCAGTTCTGCCCCGCCTGGGGGTGGTCGCCCGTGCTCTGCCCAGCGACAAGAGCCGCCTGGTGCGGGTGGCGCAGGAAGCCGGCCTTGTGGTCGGCATGACGGGAGACGGCATCAACGATGCGCCCGCCCTGCGGCTGGCCGACATCGGCTTCGCGCTGGGCAGCGGCACGCAGGTTGCGCGGGAGGCGGGGGATATTCTGATCCTTGACGACAATCTCGCCTCGGTGGTGCGGGCGGTGCTGTACGGCCGCAACATCTTCAAGAGCATCCGTAAGTTCATCACCCTGCAGCTGACCATGAATTTTTCGGCGGTCGGCGTGTCGATGCTCGGCCCCTTCTTCGGGATCGATGCGCCGGTGACGGTGGTGCAGATGCTCTGGGTCAATCTCATCATGGATACGCTGGGCGGCCTGGCTTTTGCCGGCGAGGCGGCACAGCCGTCGCTGATGGAAGAGCCCCCCAAGCGGCGGGATGAGCCCATTCTCTGCGGATATATGGCCAATCAGATCGCCCTGCTCGGCGGCTTTACGGTGGCGCTTTGCATGGCATTTCTGAAGCTGCCGGCCGTGACCGCGCAGTTCCGCGCCGCCCCCGACAACCTCTGCCTGCTGACGGCATTTTTTGCCTTCTTTATCTTTGCCGGCATCTGCAACTGCTTCAACGCGCGCACCGACCGCATCAATCTCTTTGCCGGACTCTCCCAAAACCGAGCATTTATCGGCATCATGACGGCGGTGGCGGCGGTCCAGCTTGCCTTCGTCTACCTGGGCGGAGCGGTCCTGCGCACGATGCCGCTGACTCTGCGCGAGCTGGGGATCGCACTCGGACTGGCGGCGCTGGTCATTCCGGCCGATTTTGTGCGCAAGCTGATTTGGCGCAGGATGCGCGGTAAGCGCGGATACTGATCAAACAGCAGAATAGCAAAAAATGTCTGGATAAAACCGATTTATGACTTGCCTTTTCGCATGTTCTGTCCTATAATAACAGTAAAGGCAGTTCTGCTGCCGACTATGTAACGGAGGTATTATCCAATGGCATTACCGATTGCTGTTCAAGTTTATTCTGTCCGCGAGGACGCAAAGGCCGACCTGCGCGGCACGCTGACCAAAATCAAGGCAATGGGCTATGACGGTGTCGAGTTCGCCGGTCTCTATGGCTATGATCCTGCCGAGATTCGCGATATGTGCGCCGAGCTTGGCCTGACCCCCATCTCTGCCCATGTTCCGCTGGCTGCGCTGAAGAAGGACCCCAAGGGCACTATCGCACAGTATGTGACCATCGGCTGCCCCTACATCGCTATTCCCCACCTGCCCGAGGAGCTGCGTCCCGGTACCGACGGCTGGGCACCCACTGTTGAAGATATCAAGGCCATTGCCGAGGAAGCCCGTGCACAGGGCATCCAGCTGCTCTATCACAACCATGACTTTGAGTTCATCCGCCTCGACGGCGAGTATGCCCTCGATATGCTCTACCGCGAGATCCCCGCACTCGAAACCGAGCTTGACACTTGCTGGATCAATGTCGGTGGTGAGAATCCCGCTGAATATGTCCGCAAGTACACCGGCCGCACGCCCGTTGTCCACCTCAAGGATTTCTGGGGCGAGAAGTCGGACGATATGTACGAGCTGATCGGCATCGAGACGAAGAAGCCCCAGCGCCCCTCCGGCTTCGAGTTCCGTCCGCTCGGCTGCGGCCTGCAGGACTTCCCCTCTATTCTTGCCGCTGCGAAGGACGCCGGCGCCAAGTGGGTCGTCGTCGAGCAGGATAAGCCCTCGATGGGCAAGACCCCGCTTGAGTCGATCGAAATCAGCATCAACTATCTGCGCGGCCTCGACTGGTAAGCGCGAAAAATAAAAACATAAGGAGAGACTATCATGGCCAACATTCTGGACGCATTCAAAGAAGATCAGAGCACGACCGTCATCGATACCACACGCAAGATGCGTGTCGGTATCATCGGTACCGGCTGGATTGCTGATGCGCACATCAAATCCTACCTCAATCAGCCCGACGTTGAGATCGTCGCCGGCGCTGACCTGATTCCCGGCAAGGCTGCTGCTTTCTTCAAGAAGCACGGCGTTGAGGGCGTCAAGACCGACTACGCTTCCCACAAGGAAATGCTCGACGACGAGAGCCTCAAGCTCGATGCTGTCAGCATCTGCACCTACAACCGTCAGCACGCTGAGCCTGCAATCTACGCGCTGAACAAGGGCGTTAACGTCCTGCTTGAGAAGCCCTTCACGGTCACCACCGAGGAGGCTGTCGAGGTTATGCGCGCCGAGAAGGCGAGCGGCAAGGTGCTCTCCATCGGCTTCCAGCCCCGTCTGGATGCCAATATGCAGAAGATTAAGCAGATCGTTGAGTCGGGCGCGCTGGGTAAGATCTACTACATCCAGACCGGCGGCGGCCGTCGCCGCGGTATCCCGACCCCCTTCGGCACCACCTTCATCGAGGACGAGACCGCAGGTCTCGGCGCACTGGCCGATATTGGCTGCTACTCCCTCGATATGGTGCTCAACGCCATCGGCTATCCGAAGCCGCTGACCGTTTCGGGCTACAAGTCTGCCTTCTTCGGCACCCGCCCCGACTACTATCCGAAGCACCCTGAGTATGCCGCGAAGTTCGGCGTTGATGACTTCGCCGCTGCTTTCATCCGCCTTGAGGGCGACATTGTGCTCGACTTCCGTATTGCCTGGGCCATGAACATGGACACCCCCGGTGATACCATTATCCTCGGTACCGAGGGTGGTCTGCGCATCCCCTCCACCGAGTGCTGGAACGGCACGGTCGGCGGCCCGATGAAGATCTATCACCAGGTTGCCGGTTCGCAGGTTGAGACCGAGATTCCGGTCATCCCGATGAAGGGCCCGTCCCTCTTCGACCGCAAGATCCGCACCTTCCTCGACGCCTGCAAGAACGGCACGCCCGCTCCTGTTCCGTCGAGCCAGATCCTCTACAACCAGGCCATCATCGACGGTATCGCCAAGTCGGCTAACCTCGGCCGCGAGATCGAGATCGTCATTCCCGAGATCTAAACCACATAAACGCAGAAAAAGCAGCGTGTTTTCACGCTGCTTTTTCCCTTTGTTCATAAATCGCAGATTGCATCGTTCACGAATGTGTGGTATAATACGCTCGATGGAAAGGAGGCGAGGCCGTGGACGAGGCGAAATTTGAGGCAATCTATACCCAGCATTTTGATGGCATCTATCGGTTTCTCGCCAAGCTCTGCGACGATCCCGGATTGTGTGAAGAGATGACCCAGGAGACCTTCTACCAGGCCTATATCTCGCTTCACCGCTTTACCGGTCGCTGTGAGATGTTCACTTGGCTGGCCGCCATTGCCAAGAACACCTATTTCAAGTATCTGCGCCGCAATCGCATCACGCATCTGGATCTGGAACTGGCGGTGCTGCCCGATGAGCGCTCTTCGCCCGAGTATGTTCTGGAGAAGCATCTCGAAGCCGAGCAGATCAGAACGGCCATCCGCCGGCTTCCGCCGAAATACCGCGATGTGGTGGTTCTGCGCATTTATGCCGAGCGGTCCTATGCTGAGATCGCACGCCTGCTTGGCATTACCGAAAATTCGGCGAAGGTGATCTTTCACCGCGCCAAGGAAATCCTCAGAAAGGAGATCAAGCTGTGAACGCTTCCTGTGAAATTATCCGAGACTTGCTCCCCCTGTATGTTGACGGTGCACTTTCCGATGCTTCCGCTGCGCTTGTTCGTGAGCACCTGCGTGAGTGCCACCCCTGCCGGCTGAACTACCGCCAGCTCAAGCCCGTTGTCAAGCCCTGCGCTGTGCCCGTGCCGGACAGCCGTACTGAATATGGGGAATTCCTGCGCCGCCTGCGCACCAGGCGCACCATCCTCCAGGCGTCGGTTGCTGCTTCGATGGCCACGATGGCGACGCTCGCGATCGTCGCCTGGGCCAAGCGCCGCTGAGTGCGCGGTCAGGCATCAAAAAGGAAAAAGCCAACTACATCTAAACATACAATGAATCTGAATTTAAGCCAAATTATGAGCTATTTATTAGAGATTATAAAAATGGCAAATACCCGTAAAGATAAATATGTATACTAAAAAAATTTCGAGGAGTATACTATGAAAAAAATCTTGTTCATCCCAATGACGGTTGTTTTGTTATGTTTTTTCATTTACATAATAACATATACTTTAGTACCGTATAATGAGGATATTGCAAATGAAGTATCAAAAAACACATCAATTGTTAATATTGAAGAGATCTCAATAGAAGGTATATCTGTATCACTGTTGTTGGATGATCAACTAAATGAACGGCCAAAAAATATTTATCCTCATGGCATTGAAGTGGTCCCCATGGAAAACTTCGAAAATCCATTTGATTTTTCCGATATAACAGTCTTCACAGATAAAGCAATTATCATTGACAACTTAATCTTTATTCCAGTTTTATGCGAAGGAATATATGATGAATACGTATACAATGTCGAGACCAAAACAGGAATTTATTTAAGTGGAGTACAATCCCTCCGTCGCGATCATCACGATCTGATCAAAATCACTCAAAATCATCAGCAACCATGTCAAGCTCTGTATCTAAACAATATTGTCAGTATTAACGATGATTTATCGGCAGCAATCGTTCGCAAAAGCAACTTTGCTGAATACAATCATGGCAAGTATTTATCTGGAGAATACTACATAATGGATCTTGAAACAAATAGTTGTACATATATTTGTGATAGTTATCCTAATTATTCCACCTCGATTCCAGGCACACAAATAGAATACATCGAATGGATCAATAACAACAATGTACGAATTTTCACATATGATTCAAGTGGAAACTCCTCTAATATAACTTATGCGGTTAAAAACAATGACATATGGAAAATAACTGCAGAGCATATTGAACGGGATAAATAAGCAGTTTTATTTCTGCGCTATATGATTCGTTTATAAATAAATTAGACTCCCCCCGAAAAATAGGCAGTGACAAAAAGAACCTCTTGTTGTAGAATATAACTACAACAGGAGGTTTTGTCATGGCAAGAAAATACACGAAAATGGAAATACTCGCAGGAGTAGTATTCAGAAGAAAAGAAGCAGGAGAAACAAATCGTCAAATAGCAGAGAGCTATGGACTGACTAAAAATCAAATCAAGCAGTTGCTTGCACGCCAGAATCGAAAAAAGCGAGCCGTTGCCAACGGATATGTTCCGCTTCCCAAAGAACGTCCGCGAAGAGAGTGTCGCGAAGAAACAGAAGAAAGCAAACGAAATCATGAGCTGATAAGACTTCGAATGGAAAACGAGCTGCTGCGAAATTTTCTGTG
>JAFWBJ010000107.1 GCA_017507145.1 Clostridia bacterium
AACGCACCTCCGGTGCACCAGTTGTTCTGCCAAGGGCACAGCTGGGTAGCCGCGTGCGGATGTGATAAACGCTGAAGGCATCTAAGCGTGAAACACACCTCAAGATGAGATATCCCACAGCTTAAGCTGGTAAGGTCACTTAAAGACTATGAGTTTGATAGGTCGGAGGTGTAAGCGTGGTAACACGTTCAGCTGACCGATCCTAATAGACCGAGGGCTTGAACTGCACAAGCAGTCCAAGTGTTTTGAGTATCGCTTGGTTTGCTCTTTCCTTTATTCGGTTTTCCATGTGCATTGGGAAAAAGAGACAATGTGTAAAACACATTGTCTCTTTTTTTGTCATTATTCTTGACAAAAAGCGGGAAATGTGTTACCATATCGCTACCTTAACAGAGGAATTCTCCCCGTCCGGATGGGGATTGTGAGGATATACTATGGCTAATCGCAAATCAATACAATTCGAACAGCTCTTCCGTACGCCGTCGGCTGAGTACAAACCGGACTTTTTCCTGGCCGGTGAAGTGCTCGACGAGCCGGACCTGCTGCCCCAGCGGCTGCAGCATTTGGCAGAGTTAGGAGTTGGGGCCGTTATCCCGCTGATGGTTGAATCGTCGGCGATTCATGCTGCGCCTACGGATGGTCTGCGCTATATGCAGCAGATTTACGATCGTTTCTCCTCTCTTCTTCCGCACGTGCTTGCCGCCGGATTGGAGCTCTCTTTTGTTTTTGAGCCGGAATATGAAGCGGCTTATCTTGAAACGCAGGATGACGTGTTTGACGACGATCACAGCGCAAGAGAATTGCTTCCGGTTGAATATGTCTGCTCATCCGGTGAGGAACTGCAGCTTCTGTTGCGGGGAGATGATGTTCTGTCGGTCGTGGCGCTGGATGAGAATGAGGGGCGCGTGATCGACCTTCGTCCATATATTGACGGCCGTACGCTGCGGTGGACTGTGCCGGATGGAAACTGGAAGGTCATGCAGTATGTTTGTGTCCCTTCTGCCGATGAGCAGGGCCGTCGGGTCAATCCGCTCAGCTATGATGCCGCCATGGCCTATCTTACCCAGACCTACTCCGTTTTTTCGACGCTCTTTTCTCCGCTGCTCGGCCAGTCATTCCGTGCCATTGCCTATCGCAATCTTGCCTTCTGGGCGCCTAATCACCGCAACTGGGATCCGACCTTCAATGCGTTTTTTGCCGCTCGATTTGGCTTTGATCCGGCGCCGATTTATCCCGCACTTTTCCACTACATCGGCGAGAAAACCGAGCACTATAAAGCGCTGCTTCTTGACTGCCGCGCACAGATGCTTGCGGACGGCATGCTGCGTGCATATGCCGACTTTGCCAATCAGCTTGGCGTTAAACTGCGCGGTCAGCTGGCCGAGCCCAAGCTCCCGGCCTGCTCACTTTTGAGCGGTGATGCGCTGCGCAACAGCTGTTATTCTGCCGGTGCGCTGCTTGAAAAGGCCTATCTTTACGGTGCGAATTCGGTCAAGCTGGCGGCCGGCGCGGCCTATAACTATGGTCTGCCCGAGGTCAGCTGCGAGATCTACCGCGATTATCCGATTTACACCTCGGATCTGATTTACAATGAAGCCTGCAATGCCTTCTCGCACGGTGCAGACGCCATGCTGGTGCATCCGGTGATGGCCGGCGCACTGCCGGAGGACGAGGTCATGACGGCGCGGCGCGATTTCTATGCCTTTGTCTCGCGCACCCAGGCGCTTCTGCGCGGTGGTCAGCATGTGGCCGATATTGCCATGCTTTATCCCATCTATTCGCTGCACGCACAAGTGTATTTTTATTGCGCCCCGACCAAGGGCTTTGAGTATCCCAGCACGCCAACCAACGCCGACTATATGTCGCTGATCAACAGCATCTCGATCTACGCCGGCCATGATCTGACGCTGCTTCACCCCGAAACGATGCGCGATCGCTGCCGTGTCGAGTCGGGCGTTCTGCATCTCGACAACGGCGCGAGTGGTGAGGCATTCCGTGTGGTGATTCTGCCGTCTTCCCCCATGATCAGCCTGCAGAATTTGCGGATGCTGGCCGATTTCTTCGCGTCGGGCGGCAAAATCATCTCCACGGGTGAACTGCCGCGGATGGCCTTTGAGTATGATGAAGATGGGGACAACGACAGAGAAGTGCAGCAGCTTGTCCGCGAAATCTTTGGCGAAGATGTGCTGGACGGTACGGTGATTCGCGCCTATGATTATCACCGCAATGCTGCCGGCGGTGAGGCCTATCATCTGACGGCCGGCCTGACCGCTTTGGATGGCACGGATATGGTCCCCGGCGCGCTGATCGACCGGACGATCAAGTCGCTCGGCCTGCCGTACGATGTGCTGACCCCTGGTATGATCCACCTGGAGTGCACCGGCGCGCTGAGCCTGCCGTATCCGGAGTTTGTCCGCTACGGGCTGAACAAGCGCATCCCCGGAAAAGGGATGCTCTCCCATTTGCACAAGCATCACGATGATTATGACATCTACTATTTCGCCAACACAACCGAACGCGACTATGATCGCCCGATCCTGCTGCGCGGAAGCGAGAAAATGGAGCGTTGGGATCCCCACACCGGTGAGATTGAGCCGCTGACGCTGGATTATGTCGACTACAAGGGCGTCACCTACACCAAAACTCGACTCAGCCTTCGTTCTGGACGCTCGGTGTTCTATGTTTCGCCGCGCGACGTCAGGACGGAACAGCATGAGACCATTGAATCATTTGAAGAACTTCGCTGAAAAAGGCGGGAGGAGAGATTCCTCCCGCTTTTTTATTTGGTCATTTGGGAAAAGAAGCGGATGTGTGCTTCTTCGTCGAGCAAAATCCGCCGCAGCAGGGCCTGCACGGCTTCGTCGTCGGTTTGCTCCAGCAGATACCGGTAATGGTCGGCTGTTGTCTGTTCACGCTGCAGATATTGGGTCAGCTGAGTACGCAGGCTTTGCGTACCGGGCGCTGCCGATGTGCGCCGGCCGCTTTCAACCCGCACGCGCAGCATGGGATCAGCGCCGAGATCGCGCAGCAGTCTGCCCAGCAGACGAAAATGCTGGCGCTCGGTATCGGCAATGGCATCGAGGACTCGGCTCAGTTCGCCGTGTGTTTCCTCGATGCAGAGGGCGGCATAGAGATATTCGCAGAGCGTGCATAGCGCGCCGGACGGACCACTGTATAGCGGGAAGAGCAAACGGGCCAGCCGCAGATCTGCCTTGGCCGGATGTACATCGGGATAGGGAAGGGTGACGGTATATGTATCAGGATGCATGGTGCACCTCCTTTTTTATCAGTTTATGCGCGCCGCCCGGCGATGTGCGGAAAGGACTTGCAGACCGAAAAAGAAAAAGCAGGCAGAAAAAGCCCTTGACAATCACATGACCGCATGTTATACTAATTCCAACGAATATGCCAATATCGGAGGAGCACCTTATGCAGATTCAAGCCATTTCCCCCCTTGCCGCGCGGATCGAGGCCAATATTGCCCGTGTGATTTTCGGAAAAGAGCGGCAGATCCGCTTGATGCTGACCGCCTTGCTTGCCGGCGGCCACCTGCTGCTGGATGATATTCCCGGAACCGGCAAGACCACGCTGGTGCGTGCGCTGGCCGCATCTGTCTCGGCCGAGGCCAAGCGCATCCAGTTTACCCCCGACCTGCTGCCCAGTGACATTACCGGCATCAATGTCTTTGATCCCGCTGCCCAGCGCTTTACCTTCCGCCCCGGGCCGATCTTTGCCAATGTGATCATTGCCGATGAGCTCAACCGCGCCACGCCCCGCACCCAGTCTGCGCTGCTGGAGTGTATGGGCGAGCGCCAGGTGACGGTCGACGGTGTGACGTATCCGCTTGCCGCCCCATTCTTCGTGGCAGCAACCCAGAATCCGCTTGAATCGCAGGGCACCTTCCCCCTGCCCGAAGCCCAGATCGACCGCTTCCTGATGCGCATCTCGCTTGGCTATCCGGAGCGGGACAGCGAGCGCGCGATGCTGGACAACCACGGCGTCGCCTCCCCCCTCTCCGCCTTGGCACCGGTCTGTACCAGAGAGGAGATCACCGCCGCGGTGGACGCCGTGCGCGGCGTGACGGTCAGCGATAAGGTCAAGGGCTATATTCTTGATCTGGTGGCCGAGAGCCGCACCAGTGCCCGTGTACGGCTGGGCGTCAGCCCGCGCGGCGCGCTGGCACTGATGCATGCCGCTCAGGCCTATGCCGCCATTGAGGGGCGCGATTTCGTACTGCCCGATGACGTGCGGAGTGTTGCCGTGCCGGTCATGGCGCACCGCATCATTTCGCGCTCCCAGAACGCGATCCGGCTCAACGATACGGGCGAGAGCATTGTCGAGCTGATTCTGGACACCGTGCCCGCGCCCATTGACTGACGGATTATGTTTTTTATCGCCATTTTCGCCGCGATCTTCCTTGTGCTGATCTGGCAGATCCGGCTTTACCGCAGGCGCAGCTTCGAGGACTTGACGTGCGAGATCCGGCTCAGCGCCGACGAGGCCTTTGTCGGTGAGGATGTCTACCTCTTCGAGCAGGTGCGCAATGTTAAGCGCCTGCCCATGCCCTACCTCAAGGTGGAGGACGATCTCCCCGACGGGCTCCGCTTCATTCTGTATGATACCGATGCCCAAACCGGCCGCCGCACGCCGAGACAGGTCCAGCACCTGCAGTCCCTCTTCTCCCTCGCCGGCAACAGCGAAATCAGCCGCCGCTGGCGGGTGCGCTGTCTGACCCGCGGCGTTTACCGTCTGGACAGCCTGCTGCTGGTCTCAACCGATGTGTTGGGGATGGCCACCCATTCCCGCTGCCTTCCGGCCACCGGTCGGGATGGCGAGACCGCAACTCTGGTTGTTCTGCCCAGCGCGATCGATCTGGAGGGTAATTTCGCGGCATCGCGCTATCTGTCGGGCGATGTGGTGCAGAACCACTGCCCGGTCTCTGACCCGCTGCGCATCTGCGGCACGCGCGCCTACCAGCCCGATGACCCGATGAACCGCATCAACTGGAAGCAAACGGCCGCCCACGGCACGCTTCTGGTCAATCAGGAGGAGCGCACGCTGCGCGAACGCTTCAATTTGATCCTCAACATGCAATCGCGCGGTGTTGAGCGCGATCCCGAAGTTCCCTCCAACCCCGCCGCCATCGAACAGTGCATCACCGTCTGCGCCTCCATCCTTGACCGGGTCGCAGCGGCCAATCTGCCCGTGCGGCTGATCGCCAACACCAGTCCGGCGCCCTTTCCCGAGGCTGTACCGGTCGATGACAGCGGTGTCGGTGCCGAGGTGCTGATGACTCCGGTCTATGAGGGCAGACGGGACACCATGACTGCGCTTCGTTTGCTGGCTGCCCTGCCTATGCGCTATTCGGTCTCCATCCAGCAGCTGCTGGCGCACATCGTGGACTATCCCCATGCCTACGCAGAGGAGGGCAGCCTGATTCTGGTCACGGCATACATCGATCAGACAATGCTGGAGGTTCACGCTGCTCTGCGCGCCAGAGGCATTGCGCTGATTTTCTACGTCACGACCACCCAGCACAATGTCCTGAACATTCCGCCCGAAGTTGAGGTTTACTACAAGATTTAGGAGGCAGCCTATGGGAAAGCGAAATGACCTGCATCCAACCGGCGCCAGCTGGATGGATCTTGCCGCCATGACAGCCGTATGCATGGTGGTGCTCCCCTTCTTTGCCTTGCTGTTTGCTACCTTCCCGTACGCATATGCCTGGCTGCGAATCCTGGTGATTCTCCTGTTTTTTGCCGCCGGCTGGGGCGTGCAGGGGCTGATCTGCCGCCTGCTGCGCTACACTCGGCCGAAGGAGGGCGGCGGATACGAGGTTAAGCGCAAATATTACCGCATCGGCCTGGCCCTGCCGGTCTGGGGGCTGGCTGCACTGGCGCTTTTCTTCCTCCCCAGGGTGGTTGATCGGTTGCTTTACGACATATCTTCACATAGTCTGGCATTTCGCTATGATGCCGATTCGGTTTTCCCGCTGATGGCCGGTGCGGTGGCTGCCGTCCTTCTTCTGCTTGGCAGTGCGGTGCGGCTCTATCCGTACACCCGTGTGCTTTCCATGCGCTCCTGTATGTCGTACATCGCCCTTTTCCTTGTGGGCTTCATGTTGGGCGGGGGCGGGATTTCTGCCTTCTGCCTGTTTGTCTTCGCTTTCTGCGCGGCTCTGCTTTTCAATCAGATCACCCTTGAGCGCGAACTGCATACTCTCTCGCTTTCTGATATTCCCCGCGAGACCCGCATGGGCAGCATGCATGCCGTGCTGTGGCTGGGGGGGATTTTCCTCGGCGTCTGCGCGGTGCTGACGATAATTGTGGGCGGCGGGATGATGGTAGGAAGAATGTTCTTCTTTATGCTTTTGCGCGGCATGTTCGCCGGGGACGGCGCTGCGTCAGGGCAGTATCACTACGAAACCTCGGAGGAAATCATGGGCATGCTGCGCCGCTATATGGTGCGGGGCGGCGAGAGCCCGTGGCTCAATTATCTGCTGATGGTGCTCTTTGTGCTCGGTGTGGTGGCGGCGGTGCTGTGGCTGCTCCTGCGTCATAACGATGCGATCCGCCGTGCGCTGCACGCGCTTTGGTTGCGCATCGCCGAGCTGATCGAGTTCCTCTTCGGCGCCTCCACCCGCATCTATTACCGCGCGCAGGATGACGGCAAAGAGGTCAGCTACCGCGACGTCCGGCGCAAGCTGGACCTGCAGCATACGGCGCACATCGGCGCAGAGGCGGCCCGCATGAGCTGGCGGGAATTCCGCGGCCATCTGTCCGGCTATTCGGGCGACGGAGAGAAGCTCTGTTATGCGTATGCCGTGCTGGCCGCCGTTCTGCGGGAGCAGCCGGCTTTCCCGCTCCTCCGCTCGGATACCCCCCGCCGTATTGCGCAGAAGGTGCGCGCGAGAGGGCGGCACGAGGAACTGCGTGAGATTACCGCAGTGTATGAAATCATCCGCTATGCCGAGCGTATGCCGTCCGCTGAGACGGTCAGCCGTGCGCTCGCTCAGACCTGTACCATTCTGCAGGAATATTTATCCTGATTGAAGGAGAGGAGAATCATGATGCAATACGGACTCCAACTCTACAGCCTCCGCGACATGACGGGGGAGGACTTTGAAGGTGCACTGCGCACGGTCGCCGAGCTGGGCTACAGCTCGGTGGAAACGGCCGGCTTTTTCGGCCATAGCGCGGAGGAGGTCGCGGCGATGCTTGACCGCTATCACCTGACCATCAGTTCCTCGCACACCGGCTGGCGCGAGCTGACCCCCGACAAGCTGCCCGAGACCATTCGCTATCATAAAACGCTCGGCAACCCCAGCATCATCGTCCCCGGTGCCGACCTCAGCACCCCTGCGAAGCTGGATGCATTCATCGATTTGCTCAATGATGCCGAGCCGAAGCTGGCCGCCGAGGGCATCGCGCTAGGCTACCACAACCACGATCACGAGTTTATGCCCAACAGCTGGGGCATCCTGCCCCACAGCGAGATTGAGCGGCGTACCCGCGTTGAACTGCAGATCGATACCTATTGGGCCTATGTGGCCGGGCTTGATCCGGTTGAGACCATCACCCGCCTGCGTGACCGCATCCGTAGCATCCACCTCAAGGACGGAGATCTGCAAAAGAAAGGCTTTGCGCTTAGCGAGGGTGCTGCTCCGGTGGCGGCCGTGCGCAAGAAGGCCATTGCGCTTGGCTTTGGCATGATCGTCGAGAGTGAGGGCTGTGATCCCACCGGCGCAGAGGAGATCGGCCGCTGCATCCGCTACCTGCGCAAGCTGGATGCGGAAGATTAAGAAAAATCCGACAGGACAAATGGTCCTGTCGGATTTTTTATGTACGCTTGACCGGCACACCGCAGTCATCAAGAAAAGCTGCGACCACCGCGCGGTAGCGCCGCGGATCGCGCATGAAGGACATGCCGTGCGCGGCATCGGGGAAGGTTTCCAGACGGCAGTGGCTGCCCGCGCATCGCGCAATTTCGCGGCTCATTTCACAGGGAACGAACCTGTCATCCTCGCCGTGCAGAAGCAGGATCGGAACCTTTTCGGCCATCACCGATGCCAGCGGAGAAGCAGCGCGCAGGCTGAATCCTCCCCAGAGCCGGGCGCCCAGGCGGAGAAAGGGCATCGCAAGCCGCGGCGGAATCCCGCGCGCCCGGCAAACCCGGGCAATGATGGCCTCGGGAGCGCTGTACGGGCAGTCGGCGATGATGGCGCGCACATTGGGCGGCAGGTCAAGGTCGGCGGCCATGAGCACGGTGGCGGCCCCCATCGAAACGCCGGTGAGTACAATGGCAGAGGGGGCGTAGTGCGCGTTGGCGAAAGCGATCCAGGCCAGGCAATCCTCACGCTCGAGAATGCCAAAGGTGATTGCCCGGCCGCCGCTTTGTCCGTGGGCGCGCTGATCGATGACCAGCGTGTTGTGTCCGGACTCGCGCGCCAGCTTATGCCCGCCGCAGAAGTCGCGGATGGCACTGCCGTGATAGCCGTGCATTTGGATCTGGAGCGGTGCACCGTCGGCTGTGTGATAATATCGACCGCAGAGGGTCACGCCGTCCTTTGCCTCTGTGTGCACCTCGGTGTAGGGCAGTGCTGCCATTTCGGTCATCAATTCCTGCATGCGCGGCCGATCGTGCTCATATTGCTCCCCCTCGGGCAGGGCGAGCGGATCGATATTCCGCGCCGGGGCGAAGGCCTCGCCGAACGCCCACCGCGCGGCAACCAGGCTGGCGCCAACCGCCAGTAAAATTAGGATAAGTATCAGCATTATTTGCCCTCCTATGGCTCTCGGATCCGATAATACTTTGATTATACGCGCAAAGCCGAAGCTTGTCAAGACCCGGCGAAAATTTGGTGCATGATGAACAAAAAAGACGGCGCACGATGGAAAACTTGCAAAAATATCGCCGTCTCGCTTGACTTTTGGGGCAAATTGCCGTATAATAATAAAAGATTTGTCTTCGAAAATCGCAATAGACGAAAAAGGAAAAAGAGGGGTGCAATATGGTAAAACAAGACCTGCTGACCACCATCGATGAACGGATGCCCGAGCTTTCCAAGGGGCAGAAGCAAATCGCCAACTATATTCTCGCACATTATGAAAAAGCCGCATATATGACGGCGTCGAAGCTCGGCGCATTGGTTGGTGTCTCCGAGTCTACCGTTGTCCGTTTCGCCATCGAGCTGGGCTTTGAGGGGTATCCTGAGCTGCAGCGTTCTCTGCAGGAGCTGATCCGTACCAAGCTCACCTCCTTCCAGCGCATTGAGGTGGCCAATAACCTGATCGGCGACGGCGATATGCTTGAGAAGGTGCTCAACTCGGATGCCGATCGTATCCGCCACACCCTGGAGTCTGTCGACCGCGAGGCCTTCCGCATCGCCGTGGACAAGATCATCGAGGCCCGCCGCATCTATATCATCGGCGTGCGCTCGTCCGCCGCGCTGGCCTCTTTTTTGAGCCAGAACTTCCAGCTGATCTTCGACAATGTACATTTTGTCCAGACCACCTCGGGCAGTGAGATGTTTGAGCGCATCATGCGCATCGGCCCGGGCGACGTGATGATCGCCATCAGCTTCCCGCGCTATTCCAAGCGTACCATCAATGCGGTCGAATATGCCCGCGAGGCCGGGGCAAACGTCATTGCCATCACCGACAGCGTGCTCTCTCCCATCGCACAGTACGCCAACGAGCTGCTGACCGCACAGAGTGATATGGTCTCCTTCGTCGACTCGCTGGCCGCTCCCCTTAGCCTGATCAACGCTATGCTGGCCGCTGTATCGATGAAAAAACAGGATGAACTGAACGTCCTCTTCCGCCGTCTTGAACGGATCTGGGACGAATACGACGTTTACGAAAAGAACCATGGCTGAGTCGGTTCGCCGTGTGGCCGTCGTGGGTGCCGGCGCGGCCGGGTTGATGGCTGCCGCGCATGCCGCACGGAATGGCGCGGAGGTCACCCTGTACGAGCGCAACGATCGCCCCGGGCGCAAGCTACGCATCACGGGCAAAGGGCGCTGCAACCTCACCAATGCCTGCACGACGGCTGAGTTCATGGAGGCTGTCCCCCGCAATGCGCGCTTCCTTTATGCCGCGCTTGCCCGCTTTGCGCCCGAGGACACGATGGCGCATTTTGAGGCGCTTGGCGTGCCGCTGAAGGTTGAGCGCGGCCGTCGGGTCTTTCCGGTTTCTGATCGCGCGGCGGACATCGTCGATGCGTTGGTCACCGATGTGCGCCGGGCAGGTGTGAAGACCGTTCATGCACGCGTGACCGGTCTGACGGTGGCCGACGGGGCAGTGACCGGCGTGCGCACCGCCGCGGGCGAATTTGCGCATGATGCCGTGATCCTGTGCACCGGCGGGATGTCCTATCCCGGCACCGGCTCGGACGGAGACGGCTATCGCCTGGCGCGCGAGGCCGGGCACACCATTACCCCGCTGACGCCTTCGCTTGTTCCCATCACCTCGGATGATCCCACCTGCCGCCGCCTCCAGGGCCTGTCGCTGAAAAATGTTGCCCTGCGCATCGTTTCGGTGCAGAGCGGGAAAACTGTCTACGACGATTTCGGCGAGATGATGTTCACGCATTTCGGCCTGACCGGACCGATGATTCTGTCGGCTTCGGCCCATATCCAGGATATTGCGCCCGGGAAATATACCGCGGTCATCGACCTCAAGCCTGCGCTGGGGGATAAGCAGCTCGATACGCGTCTCCTTGCCGATTTTACCAAATATGCCAACCGCGATTTCCTCAATGCCGTCGGCGATCTGCTCCCGCAGAAGCTGATCCCGATCGTGGTCGAGCGCTCGGGCATCGATCCGCGCAAGAAAGTTAATCTGATCACGCGCGAAGAGCGCCTTGCGCTCGGTGCCCTGCTCAAGGGGCTGACCATCCCTCTGCGCGGCTTCCGCCCCATTGACGAAGCCATCGTGACGGCGGGCGGCGTGCAGTTGAAGGAGATCGATCCCGGCAGCATGGCTTCCAAACTCGTCTCCGGCCTGTATTTCGCCGGCGAGCTGCTTGACCTTGATGCCTACACCGGCGGTTATAATCTGCAAATTGCCTTCTCCACCGCGGTGCTCGCCGGCGAGCACGCCGCCTGGGGATGTTGAACGAAAGGAAAAACACTATGCTGAATATCGCACTTGACGGCCCCGGCGGGGCAGGGAAAAGTACCATTGCCAAGGCGGTTGCCGCCAGACTCGGCATCGTCTATGTGGACACCGGCGCACTCTACCGCACCATCGGGCTGCATGTCCGCCGCCGGAATGCCGACCCGTCCGACTGTGCCGCGGTTGAGGCACTGCTGCCTGAAATCAGCCTGGAGATCCGCTACGAGGATGGCGGCCAGCAGGTCTACCTGAACGGTACCTGCGTCGGCGATGCCATCCGCACACCCGAGATGTCGCATTATGCCTCGGCCGTGTCGGTGCATCCGCCGGTCCGCGCTTTCCTGCTGGAAACCCAGCGCAAGATCGCGCGCGAGAATAGCGTCATCATGGACGGCCGTGATATCGGCACCGTGATTCTGCCCGATGCGCAGGTGAAGATCTTTGTCACCGCATCGCCCGAATGCCGCGCGGAGCGCCGCTGGCGTGAGCTGGTTGCCAAGGGCATCGATACGACGCTTGAAGCTGTGCTGACCGAGATGAACGAACGCGACGCACGCGATGCGGGCCGCGAGCTTGCCCCCACCGCCGCCGCTGAGGACGCACTTCTCTTTGACAATACCGGTTTTGATCTTGCTCAGAGTGTGGCTTTTGTGCTGGGCGTGGTCGCCGGCAAGACCGGCATCCTGCCGCCGCGAGGTTGAACCGATGGCAAAAAGCAAACAGAAAAACTCCAACAAATTCTATATTGTCGCGCATAAGCTGGTTGCGCGTACACTGCTCTGGTTCTTCCGCGTGAAGCTGATCGGCGCCGAAAACCTCCCGGCTGAGGGGGGATACATTTATTGCTCGAACCATATCTGTGCACTTGATCCGATCTTTGTCTGCGGCATTGGCCGCACGCAAGTGCATTACATGGCGAAGAAGGAGCTCTTCAAGATCCCCGTACTGTCGGCATTGATCCGAGCGCTGGGGGCATTCCCCGTCAATCGCGGGGGAGCCGACGTCGGCGCGATCCGCCGCGCCATCGAGCTGCTCCAGGCGGGGGAGAGCGTGGGCATTTTCATCCAGGGGCACCGTTACCGCGGTGTTCCGCTGCGCGAGACCAAGCCCAAGAACGGTGCGATTATGATTGCCGCCCGCGCGGGTGCGCCCATTATCCCGATCTGCGTGAAGATGAAGAACAACACCTTTTCGCTTTTCCGTCGGGTTGAAATGATCGTCGGCAAGCCCATTATGCCGGAGGCGCTTGGGCTGGAGGATCACGCCGGCGGCGAATTCTCCCGCGCGGCGCAGATGGTGTTTGATCAGATTTGCCAGCTGGAGGAGCGTGCCGACCATGCCTGAGCCTCAGATTACGATCGCAAAAAACGCCGGCTTCTGCTTCGGTGTTAAGCGGGCGACCGACCGTCTGGAGTCACTGATTGCCGAATCGGTCCCCGGGACGCGGATCTGCACACTCGGCCAGCTGATCCATAACCGCATTTATCAGGAATCGGTGGAATCGCGCGGCGTGCGCGTCGTGGATGCCAATGAAGCCGCTGCCCTGGCCGCCGATGCTGATGCCGAACACCCGGTGGTTGTGCTGATTCGTGCGCACGGGATCGAACGTGGGGTAGAGGAAATGCTGCGGACGCTTGCCGAACGCAATCCGCATTTTCGGCTGGAGGACTGTACCTGCCCCTACGTCAAGAAGGTACACCGTATCGCGGCCGAGAACTCGGGCGAGGATCGGATTTTTGTGCTGATCGGTGCCGCAGAACACCCCGAAGTCATCGGCATTATGAGCTATGTGCAGGGCGAGGGACACGTTTTTGGAAGCGCCGAAGAACTTGAACTGGCAATTCGACGAAACGAATTGGGCGATTTGTACAAAAAGACCGTCGCGATTGCGGCGCAAACGACCCAAAAACTGTCGGAATGGAAAAAATCAATCAAACTTTTCGAAAACCACTGTACAAATGCCGTAATTTTTGATACAATATGTAGTGTTACGGAAATTCGTCAAAAAGAGGCCGCAGATCTCTCTGCGCGCTGCGATGGGATGATCGTGATCGGCAGCCCGAACAGCTCCAATACCGCCAAGCTTTATGACATTTGCCGCAGCCACTGTGCAGACACCCGCCTCATCGAAACGGCGGCTGATCTGCGCCTAACTGAACCATTTCCGCCTTTCATTCGGCTGGGAATAGCCGCCGGTGCATCGACGCCGGGCGGTATTATAGAGGAGGTATATAAAACCATGAGCGAAAATTTTGCACAAATGCTCGAAGAATCACTCACTACTTTAAATACAGGAGATACCGTCAAAGGCATCGTAACCTCGGTTACGAACAGCGAGCTGCAGCTTGACCTTGGTGCCAAGGTTACCGGCATTATCGTGGCTGATCAGATCACCGACGATCCTTCTGTAAAGCTGACCGAGACCTATAAGGTCGGCGACGAAATCGAAGCCTTCGTAATTCGCGTCAGCGATCTCGACGGCGTTGCAACCCTGTCCAAGAAGCGCGTTGATGCCAACAAGAACTGGCAGCTGATTGTCGACGCGCAGGCCAACGATACTGTCCTTGAGGGCAAGATCGTTGAGGCTGTCAAGGGCGGCGTGATTGCCCTGACCAACGCAATCCGCGTTTTCATCCCCGGCGCGCACACCGGTGTGCCGAAGGATGGCGATCTGACCACCCTCGTTGGCCAGAACGTTCGTTTTAAGATCATTGAGATCAAGGACCGCCAGCATCGCGCTTACGGTTCGATGCGTGCAGTTCTCCGCGAGGAGCGTAAGGCACGCGAGGCTGCTTTCTGGGCAGAGATCGAAGTTGGCAAGCAGTACACCGGCGTGGTCAAGAGCCTGACCAACTACGGTGCATTTGTTGACCTCGGTGGCGTTGACGGTATGGTACATACCTCCGAGCTGTCCTGGGCACGCATCAAGTCCCCCGCAGATGTCGTTTCTGTCGGCGAGACCCTGACCGTATACGTCAAGGATTTCGATCCTGAGAAGAAGCGCATCTCCCTCGGCTACAAGACCGCCGAGAGCAACCCCTGGTATATCTTCACCACCAACTATGCAGTTGAGGATATCATCACCGTTAAGGTTGTCAATATGATGCCCTTCGGCGCATTCGCGCAGATCATCGAGGGTGTCGATGGCCTGATCCACATCTCCCAGATCGCCCAGACCAAGATCGCAAAGCCGCAGGATGTGCTTGAGCTTGGCCAGGAGGTTGATGTAAAGATCACCGCCATCAACGAGGAGAAGCACACCGTCAGCCTGTCCATCCGCGCTCTGCTGGATGATGCTCAGGCTGAAGCTGAGGCCGCTCCCGAGGCCGACGAGATCGTCTACTCTGACGACGCACAGGCTTAAATTGTTTTTCAAAATTCCCCTTCACCTCTGGTTGAAGGGGAATTCCTTTGCGAAAATTGAACGATTCGAAACATACCGTAAAATTTCGAAAAAGGCCTTGCAAAATGCAAAAGAATCAAGTATAATACACTTCAAGTATCTATATTGTATTTCGAAAGGAATATGGCATATGTATCAATTTCCGATTGGCGTAATGGTTAATTCTTTCCGCTGTGAGATGCACGATGCGATCCGCCGCGCTGCCGGTATTGGGGCCAAGGGGCTGCAGATGTATTCCACTCGCGGCGCCTATGCACCTGAGAATCTCACCCCCGCCGCCCGTCGTGAACTGCTTGCCTTTGTGAAGGATCAGGGCCTCGTTTTTTCGGCCATCTGCGGTGACCTCGGCCGCGGTTTCCACAATCCGGAGCTGAATCCTGCGCTGATTGAAAAATCCAAGCGCATCCTTGACCTGGCCTGTGATCTGGAAACCGATGTGGTGACCACCCATATCGGCGTCATCCCCGAGGACAAGACCTGCGAGCGCTATGCCATCATGCAGGCCGCCTGTGCCGAGCTGGCCGCTTATGCCGACAGCGTTGGCGCGCATTTTGCGATCGAAACCGGCCCGGAGCCCGCTGCGACACTGCGCGATTTTCTTGATTCTCTGCATTCCACCGGCGTTGCAGTCAACCTCGACCCCGCCAATTTTGTCATGGTGACCGGCGATGATCCGGTGCAGGCTGTTTATACCCTCAAGGACTATATCGTCCATACCCATGCCAAGGACGGCGTTAAGCTGCGCGCATGCAATCCTTATGCGATTTATGAGAAAATCAAGGTTGAGGATGCAGTTCAGGAAGGAAAGGCATTTGCTGAGGTCCCGCTTGGGCAAGGCAGTGTTGACTTCGACGCCTATCTCACTGCACTGGATGCCATTGGCTATCGCGGCTTCCTCACCATCGAGCGCGAGGTCGGCGACGATCCGGCAAAGGATATTGCCGAGGCTGCCCGATTCCTTGAGACCAAAATTGCTACACTTTAATTTTTTCCTGCGTAAAGAAAGGAGTTCCCATTATGATTCGTACTATTGTTTGTTCCGACTATGCGGAAATGTCCCGCCGTGCGGCGGATATTGTTGAGGCAGAGATGCTGCTCAAGCCCGACTGCGTGCTGGGCCTGGCAACCGGCTCCACGCCCGAGGGCATGTATGCTGAGCTGGTCAAGGACAATCGCGACGGCAAGATCAGCTTTGCCGCCGTCCGTACCGTCAACCTCGACGAGTACTACCCCCTCGCCCCCGACAACGACCAGTCTTACCGCTATTTCATGAACTATCACCTTTTCGACAAGGTTGACATCGATAAGGCTAACACCAATGTGCCCGACGGCCTTGCCGCCGACACTGTCGCTGAGGGCCAGCGCTACGAGGCGCTGATTGATTCGATGGGGGGCATCGACCTGCAGGTGCTTGGCATCGGCCGCAACGGCCACATCGGGTTTAACGAGCCTGGGGCATCCCTTGATACCTACACCCATTGCACCGACCTTACTCCCTCGACGATCGAGGCCAACTCCCGCAACTTCGCATCGATCGATGACGTGCCGAAGCAGGCGATGACGATGGGCATCGGTTCAATCTTCAAGGCACGCCGTATCATCGTGATGGCATCGGGCAAGGAAAAGGCCGACGCCGTTGCCTGCATGCTGGCCGGTGAATTGGATACCAACTGTCCGGCAACTCTGCTCAACCTGCACCGTGATGTGATTCTGATCGCTGACCGTGCCGCACTGGGCGAATAAGCTTAGCGAAAAATGCACAAGCGCTTATCCAAAACTGCATAATTAAAGAAACAAATGAGGATTTTGCAAAAAAAACAAACTTTTTTTGCAAAATCCTCTTCCATTTTGTTCACAGTTGTGCTATAATAATTTCATTACTTTGCCGTGGTAAAGCGATCGGCTTTGCAGACGGCTGCAAGGAGGATATCCTTATGGATGCTAATCAGATTCAAACCCTCATTTCGATGGTGCTGTACATGTGCTGCGTCACCGGCATCGGCATCTTTTTCGCCAAGCGGGCGAACAAGAGCTCAAACGATTATTTCCTCGGCGGACGCTCGCTCGGTCCGTGGGTCACAGCTATGAGTGCTGAGGCTTCCGATATGTCCGGATGGCTTTTGATGGGCCTCCCCGGTGTTGCTTACTGGTGCGGTATTGCTGATGCCGCTTGGACGGCAATCGGTCTTGCGGTTGGTACATATGTCAACTGGCTGCTGGTTGCACGCCGCCTGCGCCGTTATTCTGCGGTCGCTGGTGACGCCATCACACTGCCGGAGTTTTTCTCTGCCCGTTTCCGGGAAAAGAAGAAAATTATCATGACCATCGCAGCCCTTTTCATTCTGATCTTCTTCACCGTATACGCTGCATCCTGCTTTGTCACCTGCGGCAAGCTCTTCTCGGGTCTCTTCGACGCTAACTATCAGCTGATGATGATCCTCGGCGCACTCTTCGTGATTCTCTACACCTTCCTCGGCGGCTTCTTGGCCGAGAGTGCTTCCGACTTTATGCAGGCAATCGTCATGATCAGCGCGCTGTCTGTGGTGCTGATCCTCGGTACGGTCAACGCGGGCGGTATCGGTGCCGTGATTGAAAATGCCAAGTCGATCGATGGCTTCTGGACCTTCTTTGCGACGGCTACCCCCGAGACGGTTGACGGCGTGCAGCAGGTTGTGAACGGTGTCCCGCAGTTCGGCACAAAAACGCCCTATGGCGTGATGTCGATTGTATCCTGCATGGCGTGGGGCCTTGGCTATTTCGGTATGCCCCAGGTTCTGCTGCGCTTCATGGCGATCCGCAACGAAAAGGAGCTGCCGTTCTCCCGCCGTATTGCGACCGTCTGGGTCGTGATCTCGCTGTTTGCAGCAGTTATGGTCGGTGTGATCGGCCGTGCGCTCCATCCCGATGCAGCAGAGCTGATGACCAAATCGGGCGCCGAGAATGTCTTCGTCGTGCTTTCTCAGGGACTGCTTCCCGCACTGCTGGCCGGTATCGTCATGGCCGGTATTCTTGCGGCTACCATCTCTTCCTCTGACTCTTATCTGCTCATCGCGGCATCTGCCGTTTCCAAGAATATCTACCAGGGCCTACTCAACAAGAAGGCTAGCGACAAGCAGGTCATGTGGGTCACCCGCGGCGTGCTGATCGCCATTTCGCTGATCGGTATTCTCATCGCGCTGGATGAGGACAGTGTTATCTTCCAGGTCGTTTCCTTCGCATGGGCAGGCTTCGGCGCCACCTTCGGCCCGCTGATGCTCTTCTCGCTCTTCTGGAAGCGTACCACCCAGCTCGGCGCGGTCGCCGGTATGCTGACCGGCGGTATCATGGTCTTCGTCTGGAAGCTGCTTATCAGCCGTCTGGGCGGTATCTTCGCCGTCTATGAGCTTTTCCCGGCCTTCGTCCTGGCTTCTGTCGCTATCGTCGTTGTATCCCTGCTCACCCCCAAGCCTTCGGCTGAGATCGAGGCTGACTTTGAGCAGGTATGTGCCAAAAGCTGATCAATGAAATTTATTGCAAAACGCCGCCTCGCCCTGTGCCTGGCGGCCTTTTGTCTGGCGGCACTTTTGGTCTTTGGCAACCTGCCGCGCAGACCGGACGGCCTTGAGGTGCGCGTGCTCAACATCGGTCAGGGCGATGCGGTGCTCTTTCGCACGGCCGATGCCTGTGTGCTGATTGATGCCGGCCCGAATTACGCGGAGGAGAAGCAGTGCGCCGACCTCTGCGCGCTCGGTATCAAGCGCATTGATTTGCTGATTCTTACGCATCCCGACGAGGATCACATCGGAGGTGCCGACCTGGTGCTTGACCGCTTTACCGTGGAGCTGGTCTGCGTTGCGCCGCTGGAGAGCGATGCACCCAGCCACCTTCGCCTGCTGGAGACGGTTTCGGCGACAGGAACAGCGATGCACGTCGGCCGTGCCGGTGACAGCTTTGCTTACGGGGAGCTGGAGCTCTTTCTGCTCGCGCCTGCCGCCGCATATGCCGATGCGAACAATGCCAGCATCGTCACCCGCGTGACCTATGGCGAGACGGCAGTCCTGCTGATGGGCGATGCCGAGGAGGAGGCCGAGCTTGCCCTGCTGGCCGATCCGCCCACTCCGCTGATGGCTGATCTGCTCAAGCTTGGCCACCACGGCGCGAACACCTCGACCTCTGATGCCCTGCTCGATGCCGTCCGGCCAACCTATGCCGCAATTTCCTGCGGCTATGCCAACACCTACGGCCATCCTGCCCGCCGGGTAATCGATGCACTCAACGCGCGGGGGATCATCGTCGGCCGTACCGACCGCGATGGTACGCTGATCTATCACAGTGACGGCAAGCGCCTGCGGCAATCTTGATATGAACAATGCCGTACCGATCGCCCCCGATCGGTACGGCATGTTTTTATAGATCCTGAATTTCGTCCAGATAGTCGTCGATGACGGCACCGTCCTCGATGAGGATGTCTCCGTATGCATCGATGGCGGCTTCATTGATCTGCTCGATGGCGGCATCCAGCATCAAGCCCATGGCTTTTGCCGCCGTATGCGCATCCGCGGTTCGGCCTGCGCGAATAGCGCGGACAATGTCCGCCAGACCGGCCGCCTGCAGAGCGGTTGAGAGGGAGTCGGACGAAGCAGGGCAGGGCACGTCCGGCTGCGGCGGCGGTGGCGCGGGCTGAGCCGGCGGCGCCTCCGGAGTCTCTTCCTCTGGCGCGAATGCTTCGACCAAACGGTGCGTCATCTGCCAGGATGCCCGCTCGATCTCGGCGGCGCGATCGGCCGAGAGGGTGGTGGACAGCGGCTCGTAGAAGGCGGCATAGCGCTTTTCTTCCTCGGCCTCAGCCCGCTTGGCCGGCGTCAGCGCCACTCTGCGCGGGAGCGCATCGGCCAGGTAGGCATCAACCAGCGCACGGATATCGTTGGGCAGGGCATAGAGCCCCAGCCGCGACTTGATGCCGAGATAGGCACGCAGGCGATTCTCGGTGTACTTGATGATGTCGGTGACCAGAAAGCGCAGCTCATGTGAGCGTGTGAAGCAGCAGTAATCCACCTCAATGCGGTATTTGTTCTCATGAGCGCAGAGCGCGCCGCCGAAGGCATCGCGGGAAAGGTGACTGTCCTGCATGCCGCCGCCCGAGAGCATGTGTTGGGGATTGTCGGCCACCGCCGCTACGACATAGGCCATCGCGCCGTAAATGTGCTTCTCATACAGCGCGAGGTTCTCACCGGCCGCGAACTTGCTTTTATGGTAGTCATAGTTCGCGGCAAAGCGGATCAGCGCATCCACATAGCTTCCTCCAGCCGCGCCGGGGCGGTCCAGCCAGAATTCCTTGAGGGCAGAACCGGCGGCCAGCACCTCGGCCTCTTCTCCCAATGCCGCCGTCGGCGGCGGAAGGTGGTGGATCAGGCAGTAATCGCAGATCCATTCCCCAAGAAACCGGTCAAGACGGGGATAACGCGCGCGGTAGCCCTGCCAGAGCGCACAAAGGGCGGCAAGTCCCTCCGGCGGCGGGATCTCGCGGCCGAGATTGATGATTTCATAGAGGTAGAGGAGCAGATAGGTGTAGTCACAGTCGGGGTAAATCCCCTGCCGCACCTGCGAGCGCCAGTAGAGATACCAGGCAAGCCGGTTTTCGGTTAGCTGTGCATATTGCGGCACATAGGAGAAAAATGGCTCACGCGGGCAGGGAGGGGCATCGACATGGAGATAACGCCGCGCATCGGCGACGAAACGCTCATAATAGTTGTAGGCCGACGGCCAGCGGTAGATGCGGACGGTGTGAATCAGCGAGTTCTCGGGCTGATAGGTGTCGATGGGCGGAGCCTTCTGCCGCACCGCCGCCGTGTCATGCGGGGGGATTGTGCGGTAGACCAGGGGCTGACCTTCGTCGGCAGGCCGCTGGGTCAGTTTGCGCTCTCCGTCATCAGCGGAGACGGAAGGCGGATCAACTGTCAGCTCGACCGGCTCGGTGGAGTGGGGCTGCGGAGGTGTTGGTGTTCGGCTTTGCTTGCGTGGAAGCAGTTCATCGATTGTCCAGAAACGGTCAAGCGCATCCTCACGCGATTTATCCTGCGGCATCATATCCCTCCTCGGTCAAGGTGTTAACACCTTATTATACCACGGATCGCATGCCCTGTCAACGCATACTTTGCCTTCCAATTTACCCCAGCTGCGACAGCGCACGGCAGATCACCCGGCAAATCTCGACGAGTACCGCATCAAGCAGCGGGAAATCGGGCCAAAGTTCGGCCAGCTTTTCCTGCAGAAGCGCCAGCAGATGCCGGTCCAGCACGACCGTGCCGACCGACAGACGGACGGTGATGCAGCCGGTGCTGACCTCACATACCCGGTCGATCCAGGCCGCGGCGGCTTCTGCGGCAGGGCGAAGCAGAATCAAGAGCCCAAGCAGCCCCGCCGCAAGCAGAATCCGCCCGGCGATCCCGATCATCGTTTTGATGTTTTTCACTCCTTTTCGTCCCGCTCAGCTACCCTTGATCATTTCCGCCAAGGTCTGCGCGACCAGCTCACCTGCGCGCAGCGCTTCGCCCAGACTGTTTCCGCTGGCCCCGATCTCCAGCAGCAAGGAGAGGGGCCCGAGGTGCTCGTTGAAGGCCGCCCCGCGCAAATAGACCGGCCGTGCAAAGTGCGGATAGTTCTGATTCAGCGCCTCGCGAAGCTGCAGGGCAAAGGCGAGATTGCGCTCCCAGTGCGGGAAGACCGCTCCCTTGTAGTCACTGCCGGCCAGAATCATCACCTGCGCCACCGCTTCGCCGTCGATGGCCACGACCGGCTTAACCAGCTCATTCTCGCCGCGGATCAGCGCATCGCGGTGCACGTCCAATATGTAGGCGATCGACGGATACTCAGCCAGATACGCGCGGATGGTCTCGGCGGCCCGCACATAAGCATCGCGGTAGGCGCTTTTGTCGTGCAGGATCACACAGTGCAGGGTGGGTACTCCCGACGCGGACAGCACCTCGGCCATGCGCGCGCCGACCGCCACGACATTCTCCTGCGGATCGCTTGAGCGGGCGTAGTCATCCGATGTGGGGTAAGAGATTGCCCCTTCCGGCGAGTAAGCCTCAGTGCCATGCGTGTGCAGGATGAGCACCAGCGGTTCTCCCGGCGGATAGATCGTGGCCGATGTATAGCTGTAAGACGGCAGAACATCATCCCGCTCGATCAGCGCGGCCAGATCGGGCGTGTAGGCCGTTTCGTTGCTGATGTAAAGTGAGCCGTACTCGGCCAGACTCAGATCCAGCGGCAGAATGGGCATCTCGCCTGCCGGGACCAGCTCGGGATCGTAGGCATAAACATCAAGCGGCCTGGCCGAGGCGGCGAGATCTTCTTCGGCGGTGAGCGGCGCAGTCTGGGCCGACGAGGGCGCCTGCGTCGTGTCAGCCAAAGCTGAATCGGCCGCATCCGGCAATCCCCGCCGCGTACCCGATCGGGGATAGAGCACCTGGCCGATCATCAACTCCAGCAGAGAATCCTCTCCTCGCTCGGCACCAATGCCGAGCACGCGGGTCAGGATCAGCCGGCGCAGATAGCCGTCTCCGCCATTCTGCATCTTTTGCACGGCTTGGACGCCAAGCAGACTCAAGGTCAGCAGGGCCGCTGATACCGTGACGCTGCACCACAGCGTATAAGCGCGGCGCAGGCGGCGGAGATGCTGCTGCTCAAGCTGTGGCTCTTGAATGGGTATTTCATGGGGCGGGGGCAGTTCGGGAATTTCGTTGCTTTGTTTTTGTTCGTCCATCGCGATCCTCCATCCTGTTCGATTTGCGGTCTTGTCCGAGATAAGCATATGCGCGGTGGGGGCGGTTTATTCCCCCACCGTGAAGGCAGTCTCGATGGCGTCGGCCAGCAGGCCCGAGATCTGTTCGCTGATGACATCGCTTTCCTTGGGCGATACGAAAAAACCACGTCCGTTTTCGAGGATCGCACGTAGGGTATCGCTGATTTCCCCGATTCCAGCCTGGCCCAACGCATCGTAAACCAGCGTTGAGGAATCAACTACCGTCGGCACCCCCAGCGCCAGCACCGGCCGCCCGACCGAGTCCTGGCAGATGGCACGGCGATGATTGCCGATTCCGGCTCCCGGTGCGATGCCGGCGCTGCACAGCTGTACGGTTGAAGCCAGCCGGGCGCAGGAACGTGCGGCCAGCGCATCAACCGCAATGACCAGATCGGGCTCGGCATTGACGGCCGCACCGCGTACCAGCTCGACCGTCTCGATTCCGGTTTGCCCCAGTACGCCGGGCGCGAGCGCCGAGAGGGAACAGCGTCCGATTGCCGAATAAGCCTCCGGGGCATAATCGCGCAGATGCCGAGTGGCTGAGAGCTTCTGCACGGTCAGCGGGCCGATGGCATCAGCCGTGATCTCGCGGTTGCCCAGTCCTGCGACCAGCACGCCGAATTCCGCGTCAGGCCGGCGGCCGGTCATCTCTTCGCTCAGCATGCGCAGCTGTTCGGCCAGCAGATCGCGGAACTGCGTGTATTCCTCTCCATCGAGTTTCCAGAGATCGGCTCGACTGAGCGTGATATAGCGGCCGACCGGTTTGCCGAGCGTTTTTGCCGCATCCTCCTCGAGAATGGAGAGATCGGTGCAGCTGATGCCGTGAATGACGCGCTCCTTGCTCTCAACGCCGGCCATGGGACCTGATAGAGGCGGCTTGGTTTCACAGGCGAGGTCGGTACGGGTGTAATCGGATGTGGGCATAGTAACCTCCGTTTTCTCTGCCGGATTGTCAGAATGGACAGAGGTAGTTTCTGCCAGAAAAAACAGATTTATGCACATTCGGCCGTTTTGGCGCGCAACATGGATAAAAAAAAGAAAAGGGGTTGAAATTTTTGGCAAAATGCGGTATAATAAAATGAAGCAATGCAATGTGCCGATGTCACGGAACGGCAATGTGCACAAATATAATAGCCAAAAATTGTGCGAATGTCCAAATATTTTATCTGAACAGCGGAAAAGATTGATTTGCAACCCGTTTCGTGGTATAATATTTAGGTAACATTCGCTCTATGTTTGTTTTTGATTTTTTATGAGCATGAGGAGGAAAAACCCAACTATGATGAAGCGATTGATGGCTCTGACCCTTTGCCTCTTTACTCTGCTGTCGGTCTTTGGCTGTGCCAAGCGCGACAAGCTGGAAGGCGAAGAAGATAAGGGTGCATTTATTAATATGTACCTCGGCACCGAGATTTATGATTTTGACCCCCAGCTGCCCGTTACCAATGACTCGGCAGTGAAGGTGATCAGTATGATATACGAGCCGCTGTTCTGCGTTGCTGAGAATGGCAAGCTTGAGAAAGCACTGGTCAAGAAGGTTGAGATCAAGGAAAACGATGTGAAGGGTGAGTATCAGATGATCCTGACCCTCAACGATACCTGTTGGAGCGACGGTACTTACGTTTCTGCAAACAATGTCGTATATTCCTGGAAGCGTATTCTCGAGCCCGATTTCACCAGCCCCGCCTGTGCTCTCCTCTTTGACGTCAAGAACGCCCGCGCCATCAAGGAAGGCGATGCTTCGATCGACGACCTTGGTGTTGCCGCGATTGACGAGCTGGTGATTGAAATTACCTTTGAGGGTAAGATCGACTACGATCAGTTTATGCTTAACCTGGCCAGCTACGCCCTGGTTCCGCTGCGCGAGGATATCGTCAGCCGTTCGGCCGACTGGTCCAAGAAGCCCGCAACCACCGTTTGCAGCGGTCCCTTCATGCTCCGCCGCGTCACCTATGGCGAAGGCCTGATTCTCGAGCGTAACTCCTACTATTTCCGTGACACCGATAAGGAAGACGGAGACGTGCTCAATAAGTCGGTCAACCCCTACCGTATCGTCATCGACTTCACCAAGTCCACTGCCGACCAGGTGACCGATTTCACCACCGACCTGCTGTTCTACAACAACGAGATCGCCCTTGATCAGCGTGCTGCTTATGCAGAGACTGCTCAGATTACCGATCTTGCTTCGACGCATGCTTATTTCTTCAACATGAGCAACCCGCTCTTCGAGAAGGCAGAGGTTCGCCGTGCCCTTTCGATGGCGCTTGACCGTGAGGCAATCGCAAAGGCCGTCGTCTTTGCAAAGCCCGCAACCGGTGTTGTGCCTTACGCCGTCTTCAATGGCAAGACCGCAGACTCCCTCTTCCGTGAGGTTGGCGGTTCGCTGATCACCACCACCGCAGATATCGCAGGTGCCAAGAGCCTGCTGGCTTCGGCCGGTGTCAATGGCGGCGAGTTCACGCTCACCCACCGCGCTGACGAAGTTGACCGCGCCGTTGCCGAGATGGCAAAGGCCGCTTGGGAGCAGCTCGGCTTCACCGTGACGCTGGTTGAACTCAGCTCTGAGAAGCCCGCTTCTGAGGTCGAGGCCATCAAGGACGATGCCTTCAACAAGGTATTTGCTGCCCGTAACTTTGACGTTATCGCGATCGATGCTTCTACGCTGACCGCCGATGCATACTCTATCCTCGCTCCCTTTGCCAAGCTCTTCTCCGGCCAGGGCATGGATATGACCACCGGCGAGTACCTCGCTTCTCCCCACATCACCGGCTACGACAGCGAGGCCTATAACGCAAAGATGGAAGAGGTTTACGCCGAGAAGGACATTGAGGCTCGCGCGGCTCTTCTGCATGAGGCAGAGAAGATCCTCGTTGAGGATATGCCCATTATTCCGGTTTACTTCAACCAGGATGCCGCAATCATCCATGATGATCTGACCGGTATCAAGAGCTTCTGGGGCGGTCTTCGCGATTTCCGCATGGCAAAGCTTGCTGACTACGGCCGCTTTACCACCGCTGTTACCGAGTAATTCAATCCAATCGAGAGGCATCGGGCTTTCCCGATGCCTCTTTTCCTGCCCAAAAAGCACCCCCGCATCCGACCGGATGCGGGGGTGCTGCATTGTTGGAAAAATCAAGGCCAGAGGAAAATCAGCACTGCCGCGAGGATAATCTGCGCAGCGATGATCAGCGGCAGGCCAATCATAAAGGATTTGTGCTGGGTTTTGTGCCGGATGACCTGCATCATCGCGTACATGGCGATTGCGCCGCCGAGCCCGGCGATGGTGAAGAGGGCCTTCTCCGGTGTGCGTCGGCCGGGCAGGCGCTTGGCGGCGATCTTGTCATAGAGTGTCACGAAAATCGCCACGGCCGAGATCAAGCCGAACCAGAGGTAAGGCAGCAGGCGGAGCAGCTCACTCATGCCTTTGCCAGCGCCTGATCGAGGTCGGCGATGATGTCGTCGGCGTCCTCGATGCCGATCGACAGGCGGATCAGATCCGCCGAGATCCCGCAGGCAACCAGCTGCTCATCGTTCATCTGGCGGTGGGTTGTGCTGGCCGGATGGAGCACGCAGGTGCGGGCGTCGGCGACATGGGTGACGATAGCGGCGAGTCGGAGCGAATCCATGAAGCGGGTGGCTGCTTCACGACCGCCCTTGACGCCGAAGGAGATGACACCGCAGGTGCCGTTCGGCATGTACTTCTTGGCCACCTCGTGATCGGGGCTGTCGGGCAGGGCAGGGTAGCTAACCCAGGAAACGCGCGGGTCATTGGCCAGCCAAGCTGAGATCTTCTCAGCGTTGGCGCAGTGCTGCTTCATGCGAAGCGCCAGTGTCTCAAGACCAAGGTTGAGCAGGAATGCGTTCTGCGGCGACTGGATCGAGCCGAGGTCGCGCATGATCTGTGCGGTCGCCTTGGTGATGAAGGCAGCCTTGCCGAAGTCCTTGGCATAGTTGACGCCGTGATAGGACTCATCGGGGGTGGTCAGGCCGGGGAATTTGTCGGTGTGAGCCAGCCAATCAAAGTTTCCGCTGTCAACGATTGCACCGCCGACGGCAGTCGCATGGCCGTCCATGTACTTGGTGGTCGAATGGGTCACAATGTCAGCACCGAACTCGAAGGGACGGCAATTGACCGGCGTCGGGAAGGTATTGTCGACAACCAGCGGAACACCGTGCTTGTGCGCCGCATTGGCGAACTTCTCAATGTCAAGCACAACCAGCGACGGATTCGAGATCGTTTCGGCAAAAACCGCGCGGGTGTTGGGCCGGAATGCGGCTTCCAGCTCCTCAGCCGTGGCACGAGGATCGACGAAGGTCGCCTCGATCCCCATCTTCTTCATCGTGACACCGATCAGATTGAAGGTACCGCCGTAAATTGCCGACGATGCAACAATATGATCGCCCGCCGAGCAGAGATTGAAGAGCGCGTAGAAATTGGCCGCCTGGCCGGACGAGGTCAGCATCGCAGCCACACCGCCTTCAAGCGCCGCAATCTTTGCCGCGACTGCATCATTGGTCGGATTCTGCAGGCGGGTGTAGAAGTAACCGGATGCCTTCAGATCAAAGAGGTCGCCCATCTCCTCGCTGGAATCATATTTATAGGTTGTACTCTGCACGATGGGCAGGATGCGGGGCTCGCCATTCTTCGGCGTGTAGCCAGCCTGCACGCATTTTGTCGCAATCTTGTAATCCATTTTCTGTACCTTCTTTCGCGTGTATAGCAAAAATTCATGAAAGTTTTTCGGGATTCCAAAGCCCCTTTTTTCAAAAAGGGGCTTTGGTGGGGTGTGGGGCAAAGCCCCACGTTCTTACTTCTTCGGGAAACTGTCCTTGAGACCGACGATGCGGTTGAATGTGCCGGGATTCTTGGTGTCAAGGCAGTAGTAGCCGTTGCGGACAAACTGGAACTTGTCGCCGGGCTTGGCATCGGCGAGCGAAGGCTCAACCATAGCGCCGTCAATGCGGGTCAGCGAGTCAGCATTGAGGAAGTCGAGGTAGCTCTTGCCTTCGGGTACATCAGCCGTGTTTTCGATGTTGAACAGCCGGTCATAGAGCATCAGCGTAGCAGGCTTGGCGTACTTCGCAGAGAGCCAGTGGATGGTGCCCTTGATTTTTCTGCCATCAAGCGGGTTTCCGTTCCCAGCCTCGAGGTCAGCCGTCGCATGAATGCACTTGATCGAGCCGTCCTCATTCTTCTCAATGCCGGCATACTTGATGATATACCCGCCCATCAGGCGAACCTCGCCGTCGGGCTTGAGGCGGAAGAACTTCGGGGGCGGAACTTCAGCAAAGTCATCGGCATCAATATAGATCTCGCGGGTCATGGGAACGTCGCGCGTGCCGAGCTCGGGCTTCTGCGGATGGTTGGGCAGGGCAAGGATCTCTTCCTTGTCGGCGGGATAGTTGTCAATCACGACTTTGATGGGGGTCGCGATGGCGATGCGGCGGAGCGCGTTCTCGTTGAGATCATCGCGCACGCAAGCCTCAAGCTGACGGACATCGACAGTGTGGTCGGTGTTAGTCACACCAGCCTCGCGGACGAAGGTGAAGAGCGCTTCAGGCGTGTAGCCGCGGCGGCGCAGCCCCTTCAGGGTGGGCAGGCGGGGGTCATCCCAGCCGTCAGCATAGCCTTCCTCGACCAGCTGGCGCAGATAGCGCTTGGACATGACCGTGTAGGTGATATTCATGCGGCCGAATTCCCACTGGTGGGGCTTCTTCTCAAAGCCGATCTTGTCGACCACCCAGTCGTAGAGCGGGCGGTGGTTGCGGAATTCGCTCGAGCAGAGCGAGTGGGTGATGCCCTCCAGCGCGTCCTGGATGGGATGCGCGAAGTCGTACATCGGATAAACGCACCATTCGTCGCCCTGACGGTGGTGGTGGATATGCTTGATGCGGTAGATGACCGGATCACGCAGGTAGGGATTATCAGAGGAAGGATCGATCTTTGCGCGGAGGGTGCGTGCACCGTCGGGGAACTCGCCATTCTTCATGCGCTCGAACAGCTCAAGGTTCTCCTCCACCGAGCGATCACGGTAGGGGGAAGCCTTGGATGCGACCGAGCGGTCAGTGCCCTTGTAGTCGGCCAGATCGTTCTTGGAGAGGTCGCAGACATAAGCGTCGCCCTGCTTGATCAGCTGAACGGCGAATTCATAGCACTTGCCGAAATAGTCCGAGCCGTAGAAGACACCGCCGGTGGGCGCAGCGCCCAGCCACTCCAGGTCCTCACGGATCGAGCGGACAAACTCATCGCTCTCCTTGGCGGGGTTGGTATCATCGTAACGCAGGTTGAACAGACCGCTGTACTTGTTGGCAATGTCGGTATTGATGCAGATAGCCTTGACCGAGCCGATGTGCAGGTAGCCGTTGGGCTCGGGGGGGAAGCGGGTGTGAATCTTCAGTCCGGGGTTGGCTGCGAGGTCGGCATCGACCACTTCTTCAATAAAATTCTTGGTGATTTCTTCCATGATGAGCATCCTTTCTCTCAAAGCGAATCACGCATCGTGCCGATTCTGGCCAGCACGCGGTCGCGGCCGAGGATCTGCATGACGGTGTACATATCGGGGGAATTGAGCTTGCCGGTGACGGCGACGCGCAGGAACATACTGACGTCGGCGACATTGCCGCGGAAAGCATCGGGATTAGCCTTGTAGGCCTTCATATCGGACGCAAAGCCGATGGAATCGGCGATGGCCTTAATCTTTTCAAACCAGGCATTGCTGTCATCGGCGGGATCAAATCCGGCGCAGAAGGCATCGAAGACGGCCTTGATGTCCTCGGACGAGAACTTACCGCCAGCGGTGATGTCGTCCTGTACTGCGAAGCAGCTGTCGTAGAAGAAGCCCATGTAGGCCTTGATCTCACTCCACAGGCCGAAGTCCTTGCGGGGCTTCTTGCCGCCGCGGCCGATGGCGAGGATCGCCTTGGCATAAGCAGGATCGGCCGTCAGCAGGGCGGCGAATTCGGGATCAAACTCGGCAGCCCACGCGGCAGCACGGTCGTAGACCTCGTCGGCCGTCATGCGGGAGAGCACGTTTTTGGAGACATCATTCAGCTTCGGGAAGTCAACCAGACAGCCCGACGCGCTCATCTTCTTGATGTTGAAGGGGAAGTCGGTGTAGGGCTTGTCGGGATTCTGCATCCGCCACTCCTCAAAGTTGGAGTTGAGGATGGTCAGCAGGTACTCGCAGACGCTCTCGGTTGCATAGCCGAGACGGGTGTAGTCATCGACATTGCCGCCCATGTCGCGCTTGGAGAGCTTCTTCTTGTTGCCATTCTCGTCCAGCTTCATGACCTGCGCGGTGTGCATATACTTGGGCGCCTTGAAGCCGAGGTAACGGAAAAGCTGCAGATGCTTGGGCGCGCTGGGAAGCCACTCCTCGCCGCGGATGACGTGGGTGGTGTGCATCAGATGATCGTCGACGGCGTGAGCAAAGTGGTAGGTGGGGATGCCGTCCGACTTGAGCAGAACGAAATCCTCGTCATTCTCGGGCATCTCAACCTTGCCCTTGATGAGATCGGTGAAGACCACCTTCTTCTCGCTGTCGCCGTCCGAGAGGATGCGGAGCACCCACGGATGACCCGCGGCCAGATGTGCCTCGACCTCCTCAACGGTGAACTGGCGCATAGCCAGCTTGCGCTGACGGGCCTCCTCGTTGGCGGCTTCGGTCCACTCCTTCGACTTGACCTCTGCCTTCTTGTCAACGGCCTGCAGCTCCTCGTACTCTTCCTCGGTGGTGAAGCAGGGGTAGGCCTTGCCTTCGGCCACCAGCTTCTTGGCGAAGACATGGTAGATGGGGCCGCGCTGGCTCTGCTTGTAGGGGCCGTACGCGCCCTTATCGGTGACATTGCCGTTCTCGTCAAGGATTGCACCCTCGTCGAACTCGACACCGTAGTGGGCCAGGGTTTTGATCAGCTTCTCGGTCGCGCCGGCAACCTCGCGCTTGGCATCGGTATCCTCGATGCGGAGGTAGAACACGCCGTTCGACTGATGTGCCAGACGCTCATCAATGGTTGCGCCGTACAGGCCGCCGAGGTGAACAAAGCCGGTCGGGCTGGGGGCAAAACGGGTCACCTTGGCACCCTCGGGCAGGTCGCGCGCCGGATAGCGTGCTTCCATCTCCTCGGGGGTAGCGGTGACGTTCGGGAAAAGCAGTTGGGCAAGATAAGCGTAATCCATGTTGTTTATCCTCTATGTTCAAAATTTAATATACGGCTGAATCCGGTCAATGGCATCGGCCAGCACGGCGTGCTCACCATGGCCGGGGTAGATCGTCAGAGGCTCGTCCCGCATCGCAGCAAGCTGTCCCAGTGCATCACAGAGCGTCGACCAATCTCCGCCCGGCAGATCCGTGCGGCCGAAGCCGTCAGCAAAGAGGGTGTCGCCGGTAAAGAGGGCATCGCCCGCGCGGTAGCAAACGCAGCCGCCGGTGTGGCCGGGCGTGTGCAGAACCGTAAAGCGCAATGCGCCGAAGCTCAGCACCTCGCCGCCGTCAAGCAGCACCTCTGCCGGTCGGTGGCGGATGTCACGGCCAAGCATGGAGAGATAGCAGCTCTTGGCCGCGTCCTGGGGGAAATCGCTGTCGCCCCGGTGCAGATAAGCCTTGGCCGGGATGGCATCGCGCAGGTCGTCGAGTGACAGCATGTGGTCGAAATGGCCGTGCGTCAGCAGAATGGCATGCAGGCATAGCCCGTCTTCGCCCAGCGCATCGGTAATCTCCCGTACCGGGATACTGGGGTCAATCACCACCGCATCCTGTCCTTCGCTGACAAGGTAGCAGTTGGCCGACCAGCCCTTCCGGTGCAGATTCCGAACACGCATCCGATCACATCCTCTCACACAAGATTTCCTATTTTATCATTATACCATACAATATGCCCAATGTCCAGAAATTTTTGCAAAAAGAAGCAAAAAATGAGGCTGCCAGAAGGCAGCCTCATGGGGAAGCGTTAGTCGAAAATTTTCTGCAGGTTCTTGAGTTTGGTGGTCATCAGCCTCGAGCGGACGGCAGCGATGGCAGCCCAGGTGGTCTGATTCTGCGCAATCGCGGTACGGAAATCGGACTGCGGGATGAGCGAATTGGAGAAGATACGGCCGATATCGAAGGTGACATTCTCGCGGATGAGGTCGTACATCTCGGCCGAGACCGGATCGTCGGCATACTTGACCTTGAGCGTGATCTCAAAGAGTGCAGGGGTGACCTGGCGATAGCCCTCGGAAGCGAAGCACTCAAGGACGGCGGCCATCATCTCGGGATTGCGGCAGTCGGAGGGCAGTGCGTAGAGGGTGAAGGGGTTGCCCATGAGGGTGATGTAGGAATCCTGGTTCTCGGTGTACTTAGGTACGGGAACAATGCCGTACTGTACGTCGGTGTTGGCAAAGGTGCGGATCGAGCAGCGTGCGCGGTCGATGCAGAAGAGGATGCGCTTTTCGGCAAATGCATTCTGGTGAAGCACCGACTCGGTGTAAATGCTGTCCTCGGTGGTCCAGAGTTTGCTGTTGAGGAAGCTGATGATGTCAACAACCTTTTCACTGCCGAAGGAGGGGGAAGGAATCAGCATGCCGTCTGCATCCTTCTCGACGAAGAGGTTGCCGGCACCGTAGAACCACGGTTCGGTATGAATACCGGAGGTCATGTAACCGAACTGGTCCTCACCGTCTTTCTGGGAGTTGCCGTTGAGGTCGCTGTAAACACCCTCGCACAGCTGGAAGAATTTCTCATAGGTCCACTGGTTGTTCTGCACCAGTTCCTGCGGGTTGGGCAGGTCATACTTGGCAAGCAGTTCCTTGTTGAAGAAGCAGGTGTACATCATATACAGGGTGTTGGCCGAGATGTCACCCGATGCAAAATAAAGCTTGTCGTTGACGGTTGCCTCGGTGAGCAGACGCTCAGGCCACCAGGGCTGATCGAAATTGAGGTAGGGCAGATCGTAGAGGTTGTACAGCAGGCCCTGCGTTGCGCAGGCCGCGGTGCTCAGCGAGTAGGAAGCGATGATGTCATATTCATTTGCGCCCGCCTGGATGGCGATGTTGACGGCGCGGGCAAATTCGGATACGTTTTCACCGTTGCCGGGGATGCCATGGAAGGACATATCGATGTTCAGACGGTCCTCAACTTTGAGGTTGCGATTAAAGATGGCATCATTAACGGTTTCGCCGGTCTGGTTTTCCACCTGGAACTCCTCGTGCTCGACGTCGGACCAGGTCAGAAAGCTGATCGGCTCAGGCTTGCCGTCGGAACCAAACTTAAGGTCGCGCGGGAGATCATCCTCCAGATATCCGTTTTCATCCAGACCGTCATCGGTCGTTTCGGGTGCGGCGGTGGTGGTGTCGGCCGCGAGAGGAGCAGTGGTCGTGGGCGTGAAATCGGGCTGGTCCTTGGCGCAGGCCAGTACACCGATGGGGAGCATTGTGCAGAGCAGAATTGCGCAAAGAATACGGGTCGAGATGGTTCTCATGATGCGATTCCTTTCTGTGAATCAATTTGCAAAAAATACGGCAGAAGTCTGCCCGAGTCCAAACATTATAACATTATCTTGTCGTTTTGTCAAGCGAAAAGCCGAGTGGATTGCCGCCGCAGAGCCATCTTTGCGCAGAATCAGACAGATGCACAAATCCGCATCGGCATTTTTGGCATATTTGCCGAAGGGTTTGACAAACCGTGCGAAATCGTGTATAATGGTCGCATCAAGAACCGGAAGGGGGAAGGATACAGATGAAGATGACCGGCGCCGATTTGCCCTGGCGGATAACCCATTATGCCAGCGTTGATTCGACCAATACCATGCTCAAGGCAATGGCCGCAGACGGCGAGCCGGAGGGCAGGGTACTGATCGCCGACCGACAGACCGCCGGTCGCGGGCGAATGACACGCAGCTTTTTCACGCCGCCCGGATGCGGCTTGTATATGAGCATCCTTTTCCGTCCCGATCTGCCCGCTGCCGATGCGCTGATGCTGACCCCGGCCGCCGCCGTCGCCGTGGCCGATGCGGTGGAGTCTGTGCTGGGCATTGAGCTTGGCATCAAGTGGGTCAACGACCTCTTCTGTGACGGCCGCAAGGTCTGCGGGATCCTGACCGAATCGGCGTTTTCCGCCGATGGCAGACTTACTTATGCCGTGGTGGGCATCGGCCTCAACGTCCGCGCGCCGGCTGACGGTTTTCCGGCAGAACTGTCGAGTATCGCCGGAGCCCTTCTCCCCGCCGATGCTCCCGATTGCCGCCCGCAGCTGGCAACCGAAATTCTGCGGCGCTGTGCCGCATTTGTCTCGGCTCTGCCGCAAGTGCCATTTTTGCCTGCCTATCGCAGCCGCTCGGTGCTCGTTGACCGCGAGGTTTTGCTCAATCCCGGCGGCGATCGGGTCAAGGTGCTGGGCATCGATGATGCCTGCCGCCTGGTCGTACAGGATGGGGATGGGGTAAGCCGCGCCCTCTCCAGCGGAGAATGTAGTGTAGTGCTTTAAGCACCTGCGCGTGTGACGCCGCATGTGATATATCTTTGCCAAACTGTAAATTTTGCCGTGCTTTGCTTGCATTTCCGGAAGAAATCCAGTATAATACGAGCAGAGCAGTGGAGACATTCCATCTGCGGCTCTGCTTTTTCGGAAGGAGTCATTCTTCAATGAAACACACATGGAAAGCCTTTTGGAAAGGGTATTCTTATAACATCGTCAAGATGTTCATCAATCAGTTTGCCATTGCCATCTTCGGCCTGACGCTGGCCTTGGCCACCGGCAAGAGCGGCAATGACAAGCTTGAGCTGATTTGCAGCATCTTTTCAGTGCTGTTCTACCTTTTCCTGATCTACACGATGATCTGGGAGGTCGGCGCCGCCGACGGCGTCCGTGTCGAGGCGGGACGTGCCAAGGCATCACCCTTGCGCGGCCTGTATATGGCGCTGTTTGCCAATATCCCGAATATCATTCTCGCCCTGCTGATCTGCATTTCGTTCCCCTTCGCTGCTGCGCAGGAATGGGCGGGCAACACCTGTGCCATCTCGAAATTTATTGCCTTACTGCTGGAGGGCATGTACACCGGCCTGCTTTCACTGGAGATCGGCGGTGTGCAGCTCAATCAAATGGCATGGCCCTTTGCGGTGATCGTGCTCCCCGCGCTCATCACCTCGACTCTCAGCTATTACTTCGGCATGCGGAATTTTCGCCTGCTCGGCCTCTTTGGCCTTGCCCCCTCTGCCGATACGGGGAAACCGAAGAAATAAGCCAAATGAAAAAAGGGGTGTCGCGCTTATTTGCGCGACACCCCGTCGAGTTTGATTTGGCGGCGGAAACGCCGCCATTTGGGGCTTTTTAAGCCCCAAACCATCAAACATCGTTTCAAATTCCTTCGGAATTTCTGAAAACGCGGCTTTGTTGCCGCTTTTTCAGAGGGGCTGCCGCTAACGCGACAGCCCCTTTTTCTGCGCTCGGCCCCGCTCGGCGCCACTTGACAAATCTGCCGCTTTGCGGTATAATCAAACCGTCAAGCGATACCCCATCAACGGATACGAAAGAGGTGAAATCATGGCACAGATCATCGAACTGGCGCAAATGCCCCCCCTCGTGGTGGAATTTGCACGCTATAAGCAGGTCATTCAGGGATGCTCCCCCCGCACGGTCAATGAATACCTCTTTGATCTGCGCACCTTCTTCCGTTATCTCCGCGCAGCCGAGCTGGGTATCGATCCGGCTTCGGAAGACTTTCTTGCAATCGACATCCGTGATTATTCGCTGGACGAGATCGCCGCCATTACCACCGAGCAGATCTACGCTTTTTTGATGTATACCTCCGACGTGCGGGCGAATCTGTGGGCAGCGAAGGCACGCAAGCTGTCGGCCCTCAAGGCCTTTTTCAAATATCTGACCACCAAGCGCGGCCTGCTGGAAAAGAATCCGGCCATCGATATTGAGTCTCCCAAGCCCAAGAAATCCCTGCCGAAGGTGATGTCGCTGGACGAAAGCCTGACCCTTCTGCAAACCATCGCCGCAGATACCGAATCCCCCACCCGCGTACGCGACTACGCCATCGTCACCCTTTTCCTCAACTGCGGTATGCGTCTGTCCGAGCTGGTCGGCATTAACCTCAACGATGTTGACCGCGAACTGCGCTCGATGCGCGTACTGGGCAAGGGCGCCAAAGAGCGCATCATTTACCTCAACGATGCCTGCCGCGATGCCATCCTGGCCTACCTTCCCCTGCGCCTGCCGCCCGACTGCAAAGCCAAGCCTACCCCCGCGCTCTTCCTCTCAAGCCGCCATCAGCGCATCAGCGTCAAAACCGTGCAGTGGATGGTGCAGAAGTATCTGGCCATGGCCGGCCTTGAAAGCCGGCACTATTCGGTCCATAAGCTGCGCCACACCGCCGCGACGCTGATGTACCAATCGGGGCAGGTCGATGTGCGCGTGCTCAAGGACATTCTCGGCCACGAGCAGCTCAACACCACCCAGATCTACACCCACATCAGCGATGCGCAGATGGAGGATGCCATGCGGCAGAACCCCCTGTCCTCGGTCAAAGCCAAGCCGCGCCAAAAGCCGCTTTCCCGTGACGAGGATGTCGAATCGGAAGAAAAATGAAAAAATTTGTGAATTCTCTTGCAATTATCGGCCAAGTCCTGTATAATATCTTATTGTAATGAAAAATTTTGGAGGTTAAATATGTCTCTCTTTGCCCTTACCGCGACCGGTTCTGCAGCCAATCAGGGCGGCGGCCTTACGATGATCATTATGATTGTCGTCATGCTTGCCGTGATGTATTTCTTTATGATCCGTCCCCAGAAAAAGCAGGAGCGCGAGACCAATGAAATGCGCAATTCGCTGAAGGTCGGCGACGAGATCACCACCATCGGCGGCATCATCGGTGCTGTTGTTTCGATCCACGAGGATTCGCAGACGCTGGTCATTGAAACCACGCGCGACCGCACCAAGATCCGCATCCACAAGTGGGCTGTCCGTCAGATCGACGTTCACGCCGACGACGCAGACAAATAAACAGCGCATAAATCTCCCGCACGGTGCATAGCATGAAACAAGCACTGTGAAGGGAGATTTTGCCATGTCGAAGAAAAAACACGCATCGGCCGCGCGCCGGCTTCCCGCCTCAGCCGATCCCGCCGGCGGATTTGTCCGCGCGATGATCTCAGCCGGGCAGGGGACGCTATGGGCCTGCCTGATTGGGGTAGTTCTGCTTTTTGCCGCCGCGGCCCTTGCCGGCGCACAGGATGATCCGCAGCGTCTGGTCCGGCCGCTCGGTTATGCGGTCAGCGGCGTTGTGGCTATGCTGGCCGGGGGAATTGCGGTTCGGCGCAATGGCAGGGCCGCACTGCTTTGCGGCGTGCTGACCTCGGCCTGTGTGTTGCTTTTGTTTTTTATTTTATCGCTTATTCCCGCCCCCGCGGGGAGCGAATCGCTTCCCGTATGGCTTTCCCTGCTTTTGCACAGCGCAGTGCCTCCACTCTCGGTATGCGGTGCCTTTCTTGGCCGAAAACGAGGGAAACACAAGCCGCGCTGAGCCGCGCAGGGCATCGATCAGGAGGTTTATATGCACACCGACCGACTTGCCCAACTCCCCGCCGCCCTTTTGCCGTGGTATGCCGCATCGGCCCGCGACCTGCCCTGGCGCGCTGACCGTGAGCCGTACCATGTCTGGCTGTCCGAGATTATGCTCCAGCAGACCCGGGTTGAGGCAGTGCGGGGCTATTATGCCCGCTTTCTCGCCGCCTTGCCCGACATCGCCGCCCTTGCGGCCGCCCCCGAGGAGCAGGTGCTCAAGCTCTGGGAGGGCCTTGGCTATTACAGCCGTGCGCGCCAGCTCTGCCGTGCCGCCCGTGAGATCATGACCCGTCACGGCGGGCAGTTTCCCCGCACCTTTGCGGAGATCCGTGCGCTGCCCGGTATCGGCGACTACACCGCCGGGGCGATCGCTTCGATCTGCTTCGGCATGCCGACCCCCGCGGTTGACGGCAATGTCCTTCGGGTCATCAGCCGCATTTGCGCCGAGGAGTCCTGCATCGACCTGCCTGCCACCAAAGCGGCTTACCGCGATGGATTGGCCGCCGTCTACCCGGTGGGGCAGTGCGGCGAGTTTACGCAGGCGCTGATGGAGCTCGGTGCGACCGTCTGCATCCCGCGCGGTGAACCGCGCTGTGCCGAATGTCCCTGCGCTGCCTTTTGTGCTGCGAAGCAGAAGGGCAACCCCGAGGCCTATCCGGTTCGCGCCGCCAAGCGCGCCCGGCGCATCGAGGAGCGCACGGTCTTCCTTCTGCGCTGCGGCGGACGCCTGGCCATCCTGCGCCGCCCGCCGACGGGACTGCTCGCCGGCCTGTGGGAGCTGCCCAACCAGTTGGCCGTTTTGTCGGCAGAAGAGGCCTTTGCCCAGGCAGAGGAGTGGGGCTGTGCGCCCATGTCGGTCGGTGCACCGATCGAAAAAACACACATTTTTACGCATGTCGAGTGGCGAATGCGCGCCTATCCCATCGAATGTGCGGCCGATATCCCGCCCTTCGTTTGGGCCGGCGAAGCGGAGCTGGACGAGGATTACGCTCTGCCCAGCGCCTTCCGACTGTTTGTATGAAAAAAGGGAACGATCAGCTGATCGTTCCCTCGTTTTTTTGTGGGGCTATTTGTTGAAATACATCTCAACGCCGCTCTCCCAGAGCGGGTAGGGGGATACCGGCACATCGTAGACCGTCATACCGAGGTGAGTTCCGCTGAAGGCGGTAAAGCCGGTCGAGCCGGTTTTGCCGACGGCCTGTCCGGTGGTGACGGTGTCACCGACGCTGACGCTGATCTCGCTCAGATGCGCGTACCAGCTCTTGAGGCCGTAGCCGTGCTCAACGACAACCATTTTGCCGGAAAGGTCGGTCGTGCCGGTGTAGATGACACGGCCGTTGTTGACGGCGGGGACATCGGTGCCAGCGTGCGTGTAGAAGTCAACGCCGGCGTGGCGATAGGTCTGCTTGGTGGCGAGAATGGTGCGGAAACGGCCGATACCGGTTACGATGGTCCACTTCAGATCGGTATCGTAGTCGATAAATCTGCCTTCGAAATAACGGGTCGAGTCTGCCGTTTTGCAGAGCTCGGCGGCCAGCTTGTCAAAGGTGTTGAGTGCATTCTCATTGCGGTGCGCGGTGACCAGGGTGGCCGAGATGTCATAGTTGTGCGTACCGAAGGTTTTTTCCTTGACGCTGAGATTGATGGTCTGCTTGGTGATGCCGTAGGAGACGGTGAAGGTATAGGACGGGCTGTAATCGAGATCGTAGGAGATCGGGATCAGCGCGTGGACGTACTTGCCGTCTGCGAAGAAGGTGGGCGTGTAGTTGATGGAGGGCTCGCTGGAGAAGCTGATCTTGCTGATATCAGCCACGTTGATGCCGCTGAGCACGACAAACTCACCCGGCTCGATCGGACCGCTGGTGCCGAGATAGAACTCAGCGGGCGCCACCACATCGGCCTCAAAGCGATAGCTTGCATTGCCGTGGTAATTGCGGGTGCTGTCCTCGTACCAGTTGGCGTTCAGCTCAAAGGTGAATTTCTTGGACTCCCTGATATCAATGGCCGAGAGCTGGTCATAGCTGCCGTCAAAGATCATGGTAGCGCCGTCGTAGACCTTAACAGCAACCGAATCGGGGGGAATGGTGAAATCAAAGGAGATACCGCCGTCCATGGTGTAGGCGCTGACACCCGAAACGGTGTCCAGCCCGCCGCGGTTGATGAAGCTGCCGTTGGCGGCGCGGTAATTCCAGGCAATCGACGCAGGCATGATGGCCTCGCCGCTCATCGTGCGCAGAACGGGGGCAACAGATTCGGCATAAAGCGCGAGTGCATAGGGCGTAGAAACGAACTTGGCCGCCTGCTCCGAGCGAATCTGGTGAACCGCACCGAGCTCGTCCACATAATAGCACTGCTCGGCATCGGCAGAGAAATAGTATTTGTAATCAACCGTTTTTTTGCCGGTGTGGAAGGTAACCTTGTAGAAGTTGTGACCGACCAGCTGAGCGGGAAGCTCACTGCGCGGGACAGAATTCTCATTCATCTCGCTGAAGAGTGCCACGATGTCGTTGCCGTCCTCGGAAGCGGCAATTTTGAACACAGAGCCCTGCGGATCGGCAATTTCCATGCGATCGATGCCCTTGGCACTGACCGGCGCATCGCGGTTGATGGCATAGCTGGCGATGGCCAGATAAGTCGGCAAGAACAGTGCGACAACGCAGAGAATGGATATAATCAACTTTTTCACGTTCATCGGCAAACTCCTTTGTTCGAAAAAGGTGGATGTAACTATACATCCTATATTATACACCATTTTTCTCCGCGGGTCAAGCATTATTTTGCCGGATTAACGATTAGTTTCGCGAAGTTTGCCATGTATTCCTGCGCCGCAGAAGTGCGCAGAATATGACAAAAATGCCTCTGCGCAGAAATTCTGCGCAGAGGCGGCTTGTTTATTTGATTTTTCTTGCTTCAAGGTAATAGCGCTTATCCTCGGCGTGGCCCATCGAGAAGGTTTTGCGGGGCAGAGCGCCGTCGAAGAGGACGGTGCGGAAGAGCTGATCCTTCTCCATGCCGTCGAAGAGGAAGCCGATGGCATTCGGCCGTCCGGCAAGCGTGCGCAGAGAATTCTCGCCGTGGATGTAGTCAATCTCGGCATCGGGATGGGCTTGTGCATAGCGGTCAAGGAAGGTCTGCAGCGTGCCGACTGTCAGTTGCTGCTCGGCATGGGGCAGCGCGACCGTGCGGCTGCCGTCCGCCCAGACAGCTTCCACCTGCTGTCCCTCAACACAGCCCTTCAGCGTGCCGGCATAAGCCTCAAGCTCAGCCAGCAGAGCGGCAGGATCAACGCCGAATACCACGCGGTAGATCGGCTCAAAGGCAAGCCCGCTGTCGTGCAGATTGACCACCTCACACAGGGCATAACGCGCCGGATGGTTCAGCGCCGCATCGCCCAGCGCAGCTTTGATCTCCTCATAAGATGCCTTGGCCGATGCCAGCGAGTGATTGCCGTCGCCGACCGCGAAGAGCAAGGGCGCGGTCTTGGCGCCGTATTTTTCCGCCATCGCTTCAGTCGTGCCCAGCGCCGCGAGCGCCGCCTGCACACCCGCCACAGCGTCAGCATCCAGCCAACGGCCCGAAACATGGCCGCCGCCCAGCATCAGATCGAAATCATACGCCGTATCCAGCGTATCGGCGCGCGCGGCGACCGGCTCAATGACGGTGCGTGCGGGGTCATCGATGAGCAGCATCACATGGGGCAGCTCAAGGGGAGCATCGCGGCGGATCGCCACACGGGGCGGGATGCGCGAAAGCACCGTTCCCTCGGTTGCCCGGATGGGCGTCTGCGCACCGCGGGTGTAGTCGTATGCTTCCAGATCGATCGCGCCGATGATGCCCAGCCGATGTGTGCCATCCGATTGCGTGCGGTCAAGGAAGAGAAGCTTGCCCGGATGGCAGACCAGCACATCGCGCAGCGCGTCGTGCATGGCGGCGTTGATGGCCGGAATGCGAGCCTCAGCTTCGCCCAGCCAAACCTCGGGCAGCGTCAGACGAAGCGTAGAGGGAGCATCGCCAACCTCCGCGATGACCTGAGCCCAGTATTCGGGCTCGCTGGTGAACTGATCGCAGGCCACAACCGCCCAGCGGCGGCCGTCGGTGCGGGTGAAATCGGGGAGCAGAATGTCAGCGGGAAAGAAGCAGGATTTCATCATATATCCTTTCCAAAATGATTTTTTTGCAGCAAAGCGGTTTGTCTGTGTATAAAACTATATCATAAAATGTCGTATTTTGCAAGATGCGGCATCACATTTATAAAAAAAGCAGGATATTTTCGAAAAAAAAATGGTTGCAATCGCAACGATTGTGTGCTATAATAAGCATGAAAATTTGAAAATGGGAAAGGCTCCGCCGCGGCGGGGAAGGTAAATGATGGATGGGTCCGATCGGACGCAGAGATTTTCAGTATGAAAAAGTGCCCAAACCGACATCTGTGCGTGATATACCACGCTATCTGCGTGAACTGTTCGGCGGCTTTTTCGGCCGCATGCTCTATGTGTTCCGCCTGGTGTGGCAGGCCGCGCCATGGATTTTGTTTGTCAAAATGTTCATGGCCCTCTTCAACGGTATTATGCCGCTGATCGGTTCGTATCTGTCCAAGGATGTCATCAACGGTCTTCAGTTGGCGTTGGAAACCCACCTCGGCGGAACGGCTCCCGATTTTCGCCCGATCATGTTCTCACTGGTCTGGTTCTTCACCTATCGCATTGCCAACCAGATTGTTACCCGGGTCAGCACGGCCATTACGACCATCTCGGGCGAGATGGTGGTCAATCACATCAAGGTGATGATCATGGAGAAAGCCAAGCAGCTTGACCTTGCCAGCTTTGATATGCCCGCCTTCTACGAGCGGCTGGAGAACGCCAACCGTGAGGCCGGCAACCGCCCCATTCAGGTGCTGACCGCAACTTTTGACATCATCAGCAACCTCGTCAGCGTCATCAGCTACATCATTGTCCTCGGCGCCGTCACGCCGCTTGCGCCCATTGCCATGATCCTGGTGGCCATCCCGTCGGCGATTGTCAATTTCATCTACCGCCGCAAGCATTACAGCTATATGCGCTTCCGCTCCAAGGAGCGCCGGCAGATGAACTATTTCTCGGGCCTGTTGGTCAACAAGGATGTCGTCAAGGAAATCCGTCTCCTTGACCTCTCGGATAACCTCATCGGGCGCTACAAAACAGTCTTCAGGCAGTATTTTTCCGGCCTGCGCCGGCTGATCCTCAGCGAGCACGCCTGGCATGTGCTGACCTCCGTTCTGCATGCCGTGGTGAACTGCGTCTTTTTCCTGCTCATCGCCTACCGGGTATTCGAGGGGACACTGATGATCGGCGACTATACCTTCTACACCGGCGCGCTGACCTCCATTTCGTCGGGGGTTGCTTCGCTGATTTCGATCAGCGCCACCATCTACGAGGGCACGCTGTTTATCGACAATCTCATCGCATTCATGAAGGAAGAGCAGACGGTGCTCCCGCGCCTCCCTGAGCCTGCCCGGATTGCGCACGGCATTCCCCATACCATTGAATTCCGCAACGTCAGTTTTCGTTATCCCGGTACCGAGCGGGACGTGATCCGCAACCTCAACCTGACCATTGAAGCGGGAGAGACGGTGGTGATCGTCGGACTCAACGGCGCCGGCAAGACAACGCTGATCAAACTGCTCACCCGGCTCTACGACCCCACCGAGGGGGAGATCTATCTGGACGGCCGCGACCTGCGTGACTACGACGTCAAGGACCTCTATTCGGTCTTCGGCATCATTTTCCAGGATTACGGCCATTACGCGGTGACCGTTGCCGAGAACATCACCTTCGGCAATCTCCGGCGCGAGGCGGATGATGCGGCTGTGCGAGCTGCCGCCGAGCAGGCCGGAGCGGCGGAATACATCGAAGCGCTGCCCGATCAATACAATACCCCGCTGATGCGCATTTTCGAGCGAAACGGTACCGAGCTCTCCGGCGGTCAGTGGCAGAAACTGGCCATTGCCCGCGCCTTCTACGCCGATTCGGATATCCTCATCCTGGATGAGCCGACCGCCGCGCTTGACCCGATGGCTGAGCAGGAGATTTTCAACCAGTTTGACACCCTGCGTCAGGGTAAGACCACAATTTTTGTCTCGCACCGACTCTCCAGCGCAACCTCCGCCTCCAAGGTGGTTGTGCTGGAACACGGCCGCATCATCGAAGAGGGCAATCACTATGCGCTGATGCAGCAGCAGGGACGGTATTATGCCCTCTTCACCACGCAGGCAAGGCGATATGTGGAGGGCAGCGAGGATCGCCCGGCAGCCGAGCAAGATCAGGGCAGCCGCCATCCCGACCGACCGCCGCACCGCCCCGATGCTGTCCGCGCCGGCAGAAGGCGCGAATATGCCGATTTCGATGAATAAATATGCACAAAAACGCTTCTCCCCGGCGAGGATTGCTGTATGCAATCCCGAAATTGCCCGGCCCCTCTTGACAGATTTCGCGTTTTTTCATATAATAATTAACATCAAAGGCCGGCGGGGCTCCCCGCTGTGCCGACCCGCCGCGCTGTCCGGCAGTTTTTTGGATGACAGCACAATATTTTATGCAGAAAAAAGGAGATTCCACCCGTGCAGGTTAAGGTAGTCAAATTCGGCGGCAGTTCGCTGGCCGATGCAGAACATTTCAGACAGGTTGCATCCATTATCGGAGCAGATGAGTCGCGCCGTTATGTCGTTCCCTCCGCGCCCGGAAAGCGCTTCCCTGAGGACACTAAGGTCACCGACATGCTGTATACCTGTTACGAGATGGTGCGCCGCGGGGAGGATATCACCGACATCTTCGGTCAGATCCGCGCGCGGTATAACAGCATCATTGAAGAGCTGGGCATCGATTACTCGCTGGAGGATGAGCTGACCTTCGTGCGCGGTGCGCTGCTGCACAATTCCGGCCGTGACTATGCCGCCAGCCGCGGCGAGTATCTCAACGGCATCATCCTCGCCAAATATCTCGGCTTCGATTTCATCGATGCCGCAAATGTGATCTTCTTCCGCGATGACGGTACGTTTGACGCCGAGCATACCAATGCTATCCTCGGTGAGGTGCTCCGCCGCCATCCCCGTGCGGTCATTCCCGGCTTCTACGGCTCAATGCCCAACGGTACCATCAAGACCTTCTCTCGCGGAGGGTCCGATATTACCGGCTCGATCGTTGCCCGTGCTGCCGAGGCCGACCTCTACGAGAACTGGACCGACGTGTCGGGCTTTCTGATGGCGGATCCCCGTATTGTCGAAAATCCCCTGCCCATTGAAACCATCACCTACCGCGAGCTTCGTGAGTTGTCCTACATGGGCGCTACCGTTCTGCATGAGGATGCCATTTTCCCGGTTCGCTTTGCCGGAATCCCGATCAACATCCGCAACACCAACCGCCCCGATGACGCCGGCACCATGATCGTCGCGCAGACCGATAGCTATGATCCCGATCATGTCATCACCGGTATCGCCGGCAAGAAGGGCTTCTCGGTTATCACCATCGAGAAGGATATGATGAACGCCGAGATCGGTTTTGGCCGCCGCGTGCTGGAAGTGCTGGAAGAGGAGAAGATCAGCTTCGAGCACCTGCCCTCCGGCATTGATACGATGAGCATCGTCATCAATACGCAGGAGATGGAGGAGCACCGTGACCGTCTCCTTGCCCAGATTTGTAAGAGCGTCAATCCCGACAGCATCTCGGTTGAAGATGGCCTGGCATTGATTGCCATCGTCGGACGCGGTATGGTCAAGGCAAAGGGTACAGCTGCCCGCGTCTTCCGCGCTGTTGCCGATGCTTCGGTCAATATCCGCATGATTGACCAGGGCTCGTGCGAGCTGAACATCATCATCGGTGTCGAAGCACACGACTTTGAGAACGCCATGCGGGCCATCTATGCCGAGTTTGTGAAATAATCGCCGACCATAACAGTGCCCCCGTCCATCAGCTGTCGCTGTGCGGACGGGGGCTTGATTTATTTGCTTTTTTCACCAGAAGAAGGGAATCAGCCGGTATTTGACCTTTTGCTGATACGCCCGGTATCCCGCAAGCTCGGCCGCGAGGAATTGCTCCTCATATTTGATGCGCCGGGCAATGATGAACGGGTATGCGAGGAAAATCAGAAAGGCATAGACCGAACCCAGCACCAGCGGCATCGCCAAAAACAGAAGAAGGGTCGCGCTGTACATCGGGTGTCGAACAATGCCGTATAGCCCGGTGTCGATCACGCGCTGATTCTCCTGCACCTCGATGGTGCGGCTGAGATAGGTGTTCTCTCTGAGCACCTCGGCATAGAGGAGATAGGCCGCGAGGAAGAGCGCCGCCGCGCCGATGATGGCCGGGCGGGGCAGGGTGTACCAATCGAACCGGCGGCCAAGCCCGGCCACAATGAAGCCGGCCATGAACATCAGCCCGCTCAGCTTCACCACAAGATCCTGCTCGCGCTGCTTCTCCTTTGCGTTGAGCCGGCTGGCCAGAAGCATGGGATTTTTGCACATCATGACCAGCCCCGCGGCGAACATCGGCACAAAGAGAATGGCCATCAGCAGCCAGCCCGCAAAGAAGTTCAGTGTGCCCGCCGGCAGGAAGATCAGCACCCCCACCAGCAGAACGCCGAGCAGAAATTTTGCCATGGCCTGCATGAATAATTTTGGGGTCATGAAAATCCCCCTCTCTTTACAAAAACAGGATTTTGTGATACAATATGAGGGTACGGCATCGTCGGCGTGCCCGAGCGGGTTTATGCCATCGATTCGGGCAGCTTCTTTCCGCCGAGCAGGTGGAAATGCATATGACGCACACTCTGACAGCCGTCCTCACCGATGTTGGTGATGATGCGGTAGCCGTTGGTCAGCCCCTCCGCTGCGGCAATCTTCGGAATGGCGGCAAAGATAGCGGCGACAGCTGCGCTGTTGTCGGCCGTGATCTCGTCAGCCGAGGCGATGTGTGCTTTGGGAACGACCAGCACATGCACCGGCGCCTGCGGGTTGATATCGCGGAAGGCGTAAACAAGCTCGTCCTCGTAGACCTTGCCCGAGGGAATCTCACCGGCGATAATTTTGCAGAACAGACAGTCCATAAACAGACCTCGCTTTCGTTTTTTTTTCATTTTACCATAAATTTTATCTAAAGTCAATTCGGAGTGTTGCGGATGTACAAGATTTTTGATATTCATACTCACACCTATCCCGAGGCGATTGCTGAGCGCGCCGTCCAAGCCCTTGGCCGCTTCTATGATTTTGTGCCCGAAGGGAAGGGCACTTATGCCGAACTGGAGCAGCTTGGTCATACCGCTGAGGTCAGCGGCTTCCTGCTGTTTTCGGTTGCCACCAACGCCCACCAGGTGCCGAAGGTCAATGACAGCATCGCCGCGCTGGCTGCCCGCTCGCGTGAGCAGGGCTATGAGACGGTTGGCTTTGCCGGCATGCACCAGGACTATCCCGATTTTGACGGCGAGATCGCGCGTGCCCGGGCCATGGGCCTGCGCGGTGTGAAGCTTCACCCCGACATCCAGGGCATCGACATCGATGACCCCAAACTCCTCCCCCTCTATGCCATCCTGGAGCGAGAGGGCATGCCGGTCTATTTCCACATCGGCGACAACCGCCCGCAATATCCCCACTCCACCGTGCACAAGCTGCTGCACGTGCTCGATCGCTACCCCGATCTTGAGGTGGTGGCGGCCCATCTGGGCGGCTATCAGGCCTGGATGGATGCTCCCCTGCTGGCGCAGAATCCGCGCGTTTGGTTTGACACCTCGTCTGCGCTCTGGGCCATGACGCCCGCATATGCCGGTGAGCTGATCCATCGCCTCGGCACCGATCGGGTCATGTTCGGCACCGACTATCCCGTCAAGGTTTACGCGACCGAGCTTGCCCGTTTCTTTGCCATCGATCTGACCGAGGACGAGCGCCGCGCGATCCTCTATGACAATGCCGCCCGCTTCCTCGGGCTGGACAAGCTGAGCTGATGCAGGACGCAAAACACGCCGTCCTGCGGGACGTGTTCGGCTATCATGCCTTTCGCGGCGGCCAGGAGAAACTGATCGATGCGGTGCTGGCCGGTCGCGATGTGCTGGCCGTCATGCCGACAGGCGCGGGAAAGTCGCTTTGCTTCCAAGTCCCCGCGCTGATGTTCGAAGGCATTACGCTGGTCATCTCGCCGCTGATCTCGCTGATGAAGGACCAGGTCGGCGCGCTGCGCCAGAACGGCGTCCGCGCCGCTTACATCAACAGCTCACTAACTCCCGCGCAGATCGATCGCGCGCTGGAGAACGCCCGATATGGCATGTATAAGCTCATCTACGTCGCTCCCGAACGCCTTCTGACCGATTCCTTCCTTGCCTTCGCTTCTGCGGTGAAGATCGATTTTCTCGCCGTTGATGAAGCTCACTGCGTCTCCCAGTGGGGCCAGGATTTCCGACCGGGCTATCTCGACATTGCCGAATTCGCCGCTCGTCTGCCCCGGCGGCCGGTCATCGGGGCCTATACCGCCACCGCGACAGCTGCCGTCCGCGAGGATATCCTGCATCTTTTGCATCTGCGCGATCCGTTTGCCTGTTCGACCGGCTTTGACCGACCGAATCTGCGCTTTGAGGTTATCCACGCCGCCGGGCGTGAGAAGACGGCCCGCCTGCACAGCTTGCTCGGCGAGATGCCAGGGCAGAGCGGCATCGTCTACTGCGCGACTCGCAAGAATGTGGAAGAGGTCTGCGACGCCCTGCGCGCCGCGCATATTCCTGCCACGCGCTATCACGCCGGCCTGGACGAAGCCGAGCGCCGGCAAAACCAGGACGATTTCCTCTATGACCGCGCACCCATCATGGTTGCCACCAATGCCTTCGGCATGGGGATCGACAAGTCCAATGTCTCCTTTGTCATCCATTACAATCTGCCCAAGGATATGGAGAGCTACTATCAGGAAGCCGGCCGCGCCGGCCGCGACGGCAGTGCCGCCCGCTGCGTTTTGCTCTATGCACCGGCCGACGTCCGGCTCAATCAGTTCCTCATCGAGCACAGCGAACCGAACGAAGACATTTCTCCCGCCACCCGTGCCATCCTGCGCGAACGGGAAGAGGAGCGCCTGCGTCAGATGACCTTCTATGCCACTACGCCTGACTGTCTGCGTGCCTTTATCCTCCGCTATTTCGGCGAGACGGCACCCGCGCGCTGCGATAACTGCGGGAACTGCCTCTTTGCCGGCGAAGAATGTGATGTTTCGGACGAGGCGCGCCTGATTCTGCGCTGTGTGGCTCAAACCGGCGAGCGCTACGGCGTGGGGATGATCGTCAATCTTCTGCGCGGTGCCAAAGATACGCGCACAGCCCGGTTCGATTCGGCCGAGCTTCCCCTTCTGGGGGCACTGCACGACACCGATGCTGCCCGCATCAGAGAGTTGATCTCCCTTCTGCTCAGCGGCGGCTTCCTTTCCCGCACCGAGGGGGAATATCCCATTCTGCAGCTTGGTGCGCGCGCCGACGAGGTGCTCTGCGGTAATCGCCGTATTGTGGCGCGCCTGCGCAGCCGGCCGGCCAAAAAGAAAGCGAAGCCCACAACGTCCGCTCCCACGCTGCCCTTCCATGAAGCAGGACCGCCCGATGCCGATCTCTATGAAGCCCTTCGCCGCCTGCGCAGCAAGCTGGCCGAGCGTGCGGGTATCCCGGCTTATGCGGTGCTGACCAATGCGACCTTGCTTGAACTTGCCGTTTACCGCCCGACCACACCCGATGCGCTTCTTGCCATCAACGGCATCGGCCGTGTGAAATACGAGCGCTGGGGAGAAGCCCTGCTTAGTCTGATCCGCGCACATGCTGACCGCGCGAATTGACAAAGATGCTTTCCCGCGGAAATAAAGTTTTGTTAAGATGGCCGATTTTTCTCCGAAAATCACTGATTTCTCTTGCGCAAATCAGGAAAAAGGTGTATGATATAAGTGGAAAAAGGTGTATGATATAAGTTAAGATACGATTCGATGGCTAACTGTCGGAAAATATGAGAAAGAGAACCTTCGCACGGAAGGCGATGAGGAATTATCATGCGTTATAAAACCGAACTCCATCTGCATAATTCAGAGGTTAGCAATTGCGGCAAGGTTCCCTCCCGGGATTCGGCCGAAATCTATGTCGCGCACGGCTATTCGACCATTGTCGTTACCAACCACATGAGCAAATTTACCTATAAGAATAAGAACTTCGATCATTCTGCACTTCCGTGGAAAGAAAAATGTGATTTTTTCATGAGCGGCTATCATGCAATGGTCGAAGCTGCCGCCGGCCGCTTTAACGTGCTCTTCGGCATGGAGCTTCGCTCCAACACCAACGACAACGATTACCTCATCTACGGCATGACCGAGGATTTTATGCGTTCCTGCCCTGAGATGATGGATATACCCATCAAGCAGCTGGTGCCGATGGTCCGCGAGGCCGGCATGCTCTTCTTCCAGGCGCACCCCTTCCGCAATAATATCAAGATCACTGATCCCGCACTGCTTGACGGTATTGAGATTTACAATGGACACCCCGGTCACGACTCCCGCAACGAGATCGCTGAGCTTTGGGCGAAGAAGTTCAACCTGCTCACCTCTTCGGGCACCGACTTCCACGATCCCGATCACATTCCGGTTGGCGGCATCGAAACCGATTTCCCCATCACGTCCAATGCGATCCTGCTCAAGACCCTGCGCGAGGGAAATTATTCCATCATCCGCGACGGATCGGCCCAGATTTGATCCCTCCCGCATGAGGCAGCCCGCCGCCGGAGCTGCCGCATTGACCCATTTCCGGCGGAGAATTGAGGGTTTTTATGCAGCACAACGAGCAGCCCATTATTGAAATATCCGGCCTGCGTAAGGTTTTTCATACCAAGCAGGGCGATTTCACCGCGCTTGACGGCATTGATCTGACGATCGGCGCGGGCGACATCTTTGGCATCATCGGCCTCTCGGGCGCGGGGAAGAGTACCCTCGTCCGCTGTATCAACTATCTGGAGCGGCCGACCGAGGGAACCATCCGCTTTGACGGCATGGTGCTTGGGATGCTCAGCCAGACCGAATTGCGTGAGGCAAGACGGTCGATGGGCATGATCTTCCAGCAGTTCAATCTGCTGATGCAGCGCACGGCGCTGGGCAATATCTGCCTGCCGCTGGAGATTGCCGGCGTGCCTCGCAAAAAGGCAGAAGAACGGGCCCGCGAGCTGCTTGAGCTGGTCGGTCTGCCCGACCGCGCCGATGCCTATCCCGCCCAGCTCTCGGGCGGACAGAAGCAGCGTGTTGCTATCGCGCGCGCACTGGCGACCAACCCCAAGGTCCTCCTCTGCGACGAGGCCACCTCTGCCCTTGATCCCACCACCACCCGCTCGATTCTTGCTCTGCTCAAGGAGATCAACCAGAAGCTCGGCATTACGATCGTGGTCATTACGCACGAAATGCGTGTCATCGAGGAGATCTGCCGTCATGTTGCCATTATCGACAACAGCCGCATCGCCGAAGTCGGCGAGGTCGAGGAGATCTTCGTCAATCCGCGCTCCGAGATTGCCCGCCGCCTCATCTTCCCCGACGGCATGCCGGTCGAGCGTCTGGGCAGCGAGCGCTGTGTGCGGATTGTGTTCGACGGCAACTCTTCCTTTGAGCCGGTGCTGGCGAATCTGGTCCTGGAGTGCGGGACTGCGGTCAATATCCTCTTCGCCGATACCAAGGACATCGACGGCCGCGCCTTCGGGCAGATGCTGATTCAGCTTCCGGACGATGAACTTGCCCAAAAGCGCGTCTTCAATTATCTCAACCGTACCGGAATTTCGCATAAGGAGGAATCGATCCATGCTTGATCCCGCCATTTGGTCATTGATTGGCCGCAGCATTCTGGAAACCTTCTACATGGTTCTGGTTTCAACCTTTGCGTCGTATGTGATCGGCCTTCCGCTCGGTGTTTTGCTGGCCATCACCGACAAGGACGGTATTACCCCCTGCGCACCCGTCTATGCCGCACTTGGCTTTGTCATCAACGTCCTGCGCTCGGTCCCCTTTCTGATCCTGATGATGACCATCCAGCCCCTCACCCGTGCCATCGTCGGCACCGTGCTGGGCTCCACGGCAACCATCGTTCCGCTGGTGGTCGGCGCATCTCCCTTTATCGCCCGCATGGTCGAATCATCGCTCAAGGAGGTCGACAGCGGCGTGATTGAAGCGGCAACTTCGATCGGCTGCTCGCCGATGCAGATCGTCTGGAAGGTGCTTCTGCCCGAAGCACGCCCCTCGCTGACGGTTGGCGCAGCGATTTCGATCACCACCATCCTCGGTTACAGCGCGATGGCCGGCTTTGTCGGCGGCGGCGGACTTGGTTCGGTTGCCACTAACTACGGCTACTACCGTTACCAGGCCGATGTGATGTACATCATCGTCATCATTCTGGTCATCATCGTGCAGATTTTCCAAGAAGTCGGTATGCGCGCGTCCCGTCACCTGGACAAACGCATTCGCTGATAAAGAAATTTTTTAGGAGGAATCCCCCATGAAACGCATTTTCTGTCTGATTCTTGCCCTGGTTCTCTGCGCACTTCCGCTCTGCAGCTGCGGCGGCGGACGCGATGAGAACACCCTTCTCGTCGGTGCCAGCATCACCCCCCATGCCGAAATTCTTCGCCAGTGCGTCCCGCTGATGAAGGATAAGGGTTATACGCTGGAGATCCGTGAGTTTGAGGACTACGTCATTCCCAACACCGCGCTTGAGTCGGGTGAGCTGGATGCTAACTACTTCCAGCACAAGCCCTACATGGATGACTTCAACGCCAACAACGGTACCCACCTCGTTGCCGCTGCTTTCATTCACTATGAGCCGTTCGGCCTCTACGCCGGTAAGATCGCCAAGATTGAGGATCTCGCAAACGGTTCGACCATCATCGTTCCCAACGACGGCACCAATGAGGCCCGCGCACTGATGCTGCTTGAGGCTCAGGGCCTGATCAAGCTCAAGGCAGATGCCGGCTTCACCGCAACGGTGATCGACATCGCCGAGAATCCCAAGAACCTCACCATCAAAGAGGTTGACGCCGCCCAGCTTGCCCGCTCGCTGCAGGATGTGGATATGGCCGTCATCAACGGCAACTACGCCATCCAGGCCGGTCTGAACCCCGCAACTGATGCCATCGCCATGGAGGATGCCACCGGCGGCGCAGGCACCTACGCCAACATCATCTGCGTCAAGGAAGGCAACGAGAACGATCCGCGCGTCAAGGCCCTGATCGAGGTGCTCCAGAGCGAGACCATCAAGAACTATATCAACGAAACCTACAAGGGTTCGGTCGTTCCGATGAACTAAAACCGAAAGCGCCCTGCCATTCGGCAGGGCGCTGTTTTATTCTTTCGGAACCAGCATCAGCGACTCCATATTGACAAAATTCAGGGAGCAGCCGTGCTTGACAAAACGGAAATTCATACGCTCGATCTCGCCCTCCGGCAGACCGCCGAGGTGCACTGCATAAGCATCCCAGCCGTCTCCCAGCACGTCTGTTTTTTCAATCGGCAGCGTCACCGCGTTGCCTTCTGTGTAAATCACTTCCAGCTGTGCATCCAGATTGACGGTATTGTATAAATGCAGACGAAGGGCAGCATAATTCTGCAAATCAAGCCGATTGTAGGGATATGCTTTCACAAACACCCCGAAATTTTCTCCCTCGGCGGCGATGCGCAGACTTCCGTCCGTCTGGGTAAATGCCCGATCCGGACAGATCTCCGTGCCGCCAAGCGGCTGCCATATGGGACGGTAGAAGCAGTCCGGCAGACCGTCATGCGGTTGGTTCACCCAGACAGAGGTGCGGTGCAGATCCAGCCACGGCTTGCATTCGATTTTTATCGGCTTGTCCTGCTGGGTGGAAAAGGGCGCCACCGGGAATTCGCCGGCGAACAGATTCACCCCTTCCTCCAAAGAGGAGTAAGCGTAGGCTGCATGCAGCGGATTGCGCAGACACGGATGATATACGGCCAGCGTATCCGGTGCCACGATTTCCCCCCGGGCTGCCATGTACAGGCCGTCTTTGCCGGCAATGTAAAGGCCGCGCAGCTTTTCGCCGCGGATATGCAGCCCGGAAGAGACATGCATGAAGCGAATCAGCAGACGGTTTCCTTCCTGCTTGTACGAATGCATCACGGCTGGCGTACGCTGTGTATCGCGGCCGTAACAATTGCTTTCGGCCAGAAGGGCAAGACGGAAGCCTACATCGTATTTGTTGGAGGGATGAATGGGGTGATTGGGAAAATGAAATGACCAAATCGGCGGCAGATCTCCGATGGGCATGAAGGCGAATTTGTTTGGGTTCTCGACTGCGGTATCGATCAAAGCCTGATTCAGCGTGCCCACGCGGGTCTCGCCGCTCTTTCCGTAGGACCAATGAAACAAAAGGGAAGAGATCATCATAAATGCCTGCGGATCGACAGCGAAGCGCTTGGCATAGGCGCTGTGATAGCAGTGCAGATATGCCCGGTAGATTTTCCGTTCGAATTCCCGGGCGCTGTCGGTTTCGCCCTGATACCAGATAATGCCGCGGATCCGAACGCCCAGAAGAGGTGCAATCTTGCAGTTGTAAAGGCAGTAGGATTGATGGTAGTTTTCCGATTCGTGCTGATTCCAGGTTTCCTCATCGGGGAAAAGGTTGAACTCGGTAAATTTCGCAGACAGAACCGGATCAGCCAGTACATCCGCCTCGGGAAGCCAGGCGCGCATATTGCTGCCGCCCCAAGCGGCATTGAGAATCCCGACGGGAATGCGATTATTCAAATATCCGGTCAGTTCTTTGAGAAATGCTGTGCCGACAGCAGAAGCTGCCAGGAGCAGGTCACGGTTGTGCGCATCGCACCAGCTTCCGCCCAGCACATCGGAGGGCTGGCGGGGGAATTCGGCAGAGTCTTTGTCGGCGGGATAATCCTGCACAAAGATACGGATTGGCAGATCGGCCAGCGTGTCCAGATATGCATTGCATCCCGGCATGATGGCGTTGGTAAAAGCCATGTTGGATTGGCCGGAAGCAAGCCAGAGTTCACCGAAGAGAATATTTTCCAAGAGCAGCTCGTCGCCGTCGAACAGCTGCAGGGTATACGGCTGCAGAGATGCGGCGGGAGTGTAAATCTCAGCCGAAAAATACCCATCCGAAACGGAAGCGGCGGCTTCTGTTACGGTATGGCCATCCAGTATCAGCCGGATCGATACAGAGGAACCGCCGGCTGTTCCCCGCAGGGTAAGTGTGGAATTTTGCTGAAACAGTGCACCGGATGAAAATACGGCAGGAAGACGGATCATAACAGCGATGCGGGCAAATTGCCCTTCTCCTCTTTGTTTACTGTGGTTTATTATACAACAGATCAAGGAAATTTGCAAGATATTCCGCGCCTGAGAATTTACCATTTTCGGCATGGATGTTTATCATTTTTTTTACACATGCGTTTAATCAATTGTTTTTTTCCTGCTTATGTGCTAAACTGAAAATACCATCTTGGCCAGGGGAGGTTTGGATCAACATGATTGATACGGAGGCCAAAAAGAAATATTTTGATCAAGGTGTGGAGCTGTTTGACGGTGATCCGGCGAAACCCGAAACCTGTATTTATCGGCTGACGGAGTCGGGTGTTCATTTTCGGCTGCATGAGATCGATTCCGGTCTTGGCGGCGATCCCGTGGAAATTGTACAGTTCACCGATGTGCATTTCAATTTCTGCAATGAGAAGGACCGGGAAAACCGGGAGCTGCAGGGGACGCTGGAAAAACGCAAATGGTTGTCCAACGCTGCGTCTGTTGTTAGCTGTCAGAAGGCAATGGAATACGCATCCTTCTTCGATCAGACGGTCATTACCGGTGACATTCTGGATTACCTTTCGGATGGCGCAATCGACCTGATGTGGGAGCACATTTGGAACGTAGATCCGGACGTGCTCTGTGCGGTAGGCGGTCATGAGTTCACGCGGCAGGTGCAGACCGGCATGCCGGATCAGACCTCTTTTTCATCCCGCCGTGCTACGGTGCAGGCGGCATGGAAGCATAGGATTGATTATGTATCCAAGATCGTCGGTGATAAGGCGATGGTTATCGTCATGGACAATAATTACGCCAGCTTTTACGACAGCCAGGTCGAGCCGCTGCGTGCCGATCTCGCCCTGGCGCGTGAGAAGGGATATGCAGTACTGCTGTTTATGCACGAACCGATCAGTACCGGCAGGGAAGCGGATCGGGCTGTCAAGGCCATCCACGTCTATGACGGAGAATATTACGACATCTATGAAAAATGCTGTGCCGGAGCCCATTCCGGAGGCGTCACTGCGACCGTGTACCGCATGATTACCGAGAACGCTGATTTGGTGCGCGGTATTTACGTCGGCCACCTGCACAGCGCCTATTATACCGAGGTGATCGGCAGTTATCTGGATGAGTCCGAGGTGCGCCGGGAAAAGATGATCCCACAGTTTGTGCTGGAGGGAAATCCCTATGACAAGCACTGCGGGCATGTGCTGAAAATTACCGTGAGGTGAGATTTTCGGCATCCGATCAGGGATAAGTTTTCTTTGTTATTTTTCTTACAGGAGTACATATGGCAACGTATTATCTTTCGGCAAACGGCTGTGACAGCCAGGACGGTCTGACACCGGAGACGGCATGGAAAACCATAGACAAGATCAATCAGATGCTGCAGGGCGGCGACACCGTATGCCTGCACTGCGGTGATACTTTTTGGGGGAAAATCTTTCCTCCGCGCGAGAACGTCACCGGAACGCCAACCACCTACACCTCTTACGGTGAAGGGCCAAAACCGATTGTCAGCCAGTATAAGACTGCTCTGCCCGATGCATGGGAGGATTGCGGGGACGGCGTGTGGAAGCTGGACCTGAAGAATACGGCGAAATTCACCGGAAACGTGACAGAACTGGATACCAATGTCGGATTCTTGAACATCGACGGCAGCATATACCCCCGGAAGTGCTTTTCGCCCGATAGCCTGGAACTGCAGTGGGATTTCTGGAACGATGACCGGTATGTGTATGTCAAATCCAGCGCAGATCCCGCTTCGTTGGCCAGGACAATCTGTTTTGCCTGCAACATCAAATGCATGCGCTTTGCGGATGATCTTCTTGTGGAGAATATCATATTCAAGGGGGCCGGTGCCCACGGAATTTCCGGGACGGCACACCGTGCGATGGTAAGAAATTGCGAATTCCATGAAATTGGCGGTTCCCAGCTGCCCGGCTTTTCGGTTCCCAACACCCGCTACGGAAACGGCGTAGAATGTTGGACCGATTCCTCTGACGTTCTTGTGGAAAACTGTCGTTTCTCCGGGATTTATGATGTTGCCATTACCATGCAGGGCAATCGGGTGAAGAGCGGCTGGATCAATATGACCTTCCGGGGTAACGTGATGTGGAATTGCCAGCAGTGTTTTGAAATCTGGTCTTCCGGAGAACTGCCTGAAACCGGCTTTGTGAACTGTGTGTTTGAACAAAATGTGTGCATCGACTCGGGCTACTGCTGGGGCTATGCGGTGCGGCCGTACAAGCTCTGCGCGGCACATCTGCTGCTCTACGAGCTGAAATGTCCCCGCTGTGACATCGTGATCCGCAACAATACCTTCTGGCAGGCCAGGGTCTCGCCGATCTACAAATCCGGAGGCCCCGGACAGATCCCCTCTGACTATCGGATCACCGGCAACACCTTTTTCCTCTCTCCCGGGCAGGATGTGGCATACCGGGACGGCTGTACGGAGGATGAATATCAGGCCTTCTATGACAGGCTCCGTGCGGAAAACCATCTTGTAGAAACCGCTTATGCATAAGAAAAAACACGCTCCCGCCTTTCTCAAAAGAGATCGGTGGGAGCGTGTTTCTGGCCCGCCCTACAGGATTCGAACCTGCGACCATCGGAATCGGAATCCGGTACTCTATCCAGCTGAGCTAAAGGCGGCTACCTAAATAGTATACCACAAAATCCCGGATTTGTAAAGACTTTTTGGAAATTTACTGCGGCTTTTTTCTGCGCTTATCCTTGGTTTTCTTTGTCGATATCCGGTTGAACAGGCTTGCAAGACGCCGAGTCCGTCCTTTGATGCGGTTGGCTTTTCGGCTTTTCCGTGGAGGGACACTTTTCGGCGGGGGACTCTTCCGCCTGCTCGGCATGTCCCCAATACTTCTCGCGCAGTTCTTTCGGAAAGTAGTCTTCCGGTTCGACATAGCGAATTTCGATTTTCTTCTTCATGATGATATGTACAACCTTGGTCAATGCGATTTTTTATCGGTGCATTACTTTTGCTTTGCCTTCATGCGCCCGACCACGCGGCCGCAGCAGACGAAGCTGCTGGCCGATGTTACCGGGATGGGAGCATAGGCAGGATTGAGCGAGATCAGACGGTCGCCGCCCCAAACCTTGACGTAACCCTCGCCGTCCAGAATGAAGATGCCAACCTCACCCTCGCTGACGCTGTCGGTTTGCTCAACCAGAAGCAGATCACGGTCGTTGAAGCGGGGCTCCATACTGTTGCCGCTGATGCGCAGCACAAAATCTGCAGCAGGGTTTGCTTCGGCAGGGATAGTGATCGGCTTGGCACCGCTGTCCTCGAGATAAGCGCCGGTGCCGGCAGAGACGGGCAGGTGATAGAGGGGAAGGGTGCGCTGATTCCGGACCGTCTTGGGTGGGGACAGGCGGATCGCGCGGTGTGCCGACTGCTCGCCGCCGGCCGCCGGTGCATATCCGGCCTCATGCTGTATCAGCAGAGAAACCGCCTTCTGTCCGCGCGCATCCAGGCTGCGGTACTGTTCGATTAACGAAATCTCGTCGGTGGTGAGGGTGTAGTTATGGGTGTTCTCAGGTGTGCCGTAAACGGCAAAGTCAAGCGAAAGGCCGAGGGCCTGGCAAATTGCGGTCAGATTGCCCAGCTTGGGTGAGTCGTTCATACCGGCCAGCAGCTTGCTCAGCGTGCCCATCGGTACGCCGCTGACGGCAGAAAGCTGCTCGTTGGTCATGCCGAGCTCAGCCTTGCGTGTTTTGAGACGAGATACATAATCCATGATTTTGTCCCCTTTTGTTCCATTGTTGAACATAGTATAGCACAAAAATACGGTTTTGTAAAGAGGTTTCGGAAAAATAATTCCGCGATCGGAAAAATTATTTTTGAAAAAATAAAAAAATATTTCCAAAATAAGAAAAATACTATTGACAAACCGAAAAAACTATGCTATAATAAGGCCAAGAAAGTTCCGATAACGGAAAGGATGGAAATCATGAACAGAACGATCAACCTCAACACCGCTCCCCGTCATACGCTCCGCCCCACCTTCGGCGATTGGATGGCATTGCTCTTTGCATGCCTGCGCTGCCTGTTTGCGCACCGTGAGGTCCGCATTGGTACACGGGTCTTTTTCGGCGGTACTGCGTTCTTGATGATGCTTGGTGTTGTTGGTGCGATCGAGTGCGGCAGCATGGCCATGCTGCCCGGCGGCCTGCTTTGTTTGGGCCTGATGGTCGTTTCCTTCCTTATCCTTCGCGGCTTGACCGAGGAGGTCTGAGTCCCTTTTTGCCTCCACGCCTGCTGTCACAGGCTGAGGATAGATGATCTGCAAAAAAAGACGTCCAACCACAGTTGGACGTCTTTTGCTTTTACCGGTGCAGATCGCTCACACAAGGAAGAGCGATACCAGAGTCAGCACGCCGAGGAAGCCGAAATTCAGCACGGTGAAGAGCGCAATATAGCTGCGCGTCTTCTCGGGATAATGCGTGGTGTAGATGCGGAAGGTGATGAGACTGGCCAGCGAAGCGATAAGCGTGCCGGCACCGCCGATATTCACGCCGATCAGCAGGGCGGGGTAGTTTTCGGTGAACTGCGAAAGCAGAATAGCAGAGGGCACATTGCTAATGAACTGGCAGGACACCACCGCCGTCAGCAGCGTGCTTTTTTCAAGCAGCATCGAGAAGAGCATGCGGATGGGGGCGATTCGTGACATATTGCCGGCGAAGATGAAGAAGCAGACGAAGGTCAGCAGAAGCGGGTAGTCGACTTTCTTGAGCGCATCGCGGTCCATGGGAAGCAGGATGGCAAGGGTCAACAGAATTCCGATCGGGTAGGGGATAACGCGGAAGACGATCAGAATGGTTGACGCGAAGAGTGCGAGATAAAGCGCCGTCTTGCCGATGGGGAGCTTCTCTTCTTCGGTGGTTACGACCAGCGGCTCGCGCGGGATGAAGAGGCAGATAAGAAAGATCAGCGCGATCGAAACGGCGAAGGGGAGGGCCATGATGCGCATAAACTCACCGTTGGGGATGTTGAAACAGGTGTAGAGATAGAGATTCTGCGGATTGCCGAAGGGGGTGAGCATACCGCCGAGGTTAGCGGCGATGTTCTGCAGAATGAAGGTCAGCGCCATGTACTTCTCGCGGCCGGTGGAGGAGAGCACCAGATAGCCCAGCGGCAGGAAGGTCAGGAGCGCCATGTCGTTGGCGATGAGCATCGAGCCGATGAAGGTGATGCAGACCAGCGCGAAGACTGCCGAGCGCGTATTGCCCGCACAGCGCACGATTTTGCGCGCGAGGATGGTGAAAAAGTGCAGATTTTTCAGTGCGCAGATGACGGCAAGGGTGCAGAAGAGACAGGCCAGCGTTTTGTAATCGAAATAATCGAGATACGCGGCATCGGGGGGGACAAAGATGGCCGAGAGCGCCGCAGCCAGCATGGCGATGACCAAAACGGCATTTTTGCGGACAAACTCTGCCGGAGAAAAGGGAAGGGACGGAAGATGCGGCTGGCGATGAATTCGAACCTGCGATTGCATACAACAACTACCTCAAACAAAAAATCAGCGCGTATCGGGATACGCGAACTGAATTAGAATAGCACAAAACCGTCATTTTTTCAAGCGGTTGGATGAATTTTCGGAAAAATCAGCATTTTTCACGCAGAATCCCCCCAAAAAGCTGCCTTCCATGGTCAGCTTCACAAAAGAAAAATGGCGCGCAAGCTTGCATTTTTTCGAAAAAAGGGGTATAATAAATTCGATTGGATTTGATACGAACACCAGTTAAGGAGAGGGCACGCTCATGGCGCAACGAATGGCAATTTTTTTCGATATTGACGGTACGATTCTGCCGCACGGCATGAACGCAATTCCGCCAGAAACGATAGCGGCGATTCGCGCGGCGCAGGCAAACGGCCACCTCTGTTTTATCAATACCGGTCGAGAAGAAGCAACCATTGAGCGCTTTTTACGCGAAGCGGGATTTGACGGCATCATCGCCGGCCTCGGGCTGTCTGCACGGATGGGGGATAAGGTGCTCTGGCGCCATCCGCCGAATGAAGCGATGACCCGCCGCGTGCTGGAGGCTTCCCGTGCCTGCGGTGTGCGGGTGCTCTTCGAGGGAAACGAGGCCACTGGCTATGACGGCTGGCGATTTCCGCCCAACGAAGAGGAGCAGGCGATCATCGCGGCCAACCGCGCACAGGGTAGGAAGATTGTGATCTTTGGCGAGCATGATCCGCTCATCGTAACGAAATTCACTGTGACACCCCGTTGGGGTGGGGATGAAGCGCGCTTTTTATCGATGCTCGGCGACAGCGTGCAGGTCCTCTCTTACGGCACCGGCTGGCATGAAATCGTCCCGCCGGGGTTCGACAAAGGCACGGCTATGCAGCGCATGCTGGATTACCTCGGCCTGCCGCTCGCGCAGTCGATCGCGGTCGGCGACAGCCTCAACGACCTCTCTATGCTCACCCTTTGCCCCAATGGCGTGGCCATGGGCAACGGTATTGCGAAGGAGTATCCCGTTTCCTTTGTCACGCTGCCCTGCACCGAGGGCGGGATTCCACACCTGCTCCGCCACTTCGGCCTGATCGATTGATTTCTCTATGCGAAAGGATTTTACGATGACCAAACAAATGGTTATATTTTTCGATATTGACGGCACGCTTCTGCCCGAAGGACACACGGAAGTGCCGGAGGATGCGCTCTCCGCGATCCGCGCGGCGCAGGAGAACGGGCATCTCTGCCTGATCAATACCGGCCGTGCGCTCGGCCATATCGAGCCCTATCTGCGCGGCCTGGGGCTCGACGGGATCGTGTCGGGCTGCGGGACGATGGCGGAGGTGCACGGGGAGATTTTCTGGCAGCATCCTGCGCTCGATCTCGATGCCAGCCGCCAGCTGATCGAGAACGCCCGCGCCTGCGGCTTGACCCTGATCTACGAAGGCTACGATGCGCTGGCCTATGACCTCTATGCCAGCCCGATCACCGGCAAAGAGCGCGAGACCTATTCCTTTGCCGAAGGGCGAGGGCGCAAGCTGGTTCTGCTCGGCGAGCATGACAGCTTTCCTGTGCTGAAGTTCCTCATTGACAAGTCGCGCGGCGGTGACGTTGCGCGCTTCCACGCCATGACGCCAGGCTTTGATTTTGTCAACTTCAATGCCCGCTGGGAGGAGTGCACCCCCTGCGGCTACGACAAAGGGAAGGCGCTGATCGGCGTGATGGAGCACCTTGGCCTGCCGCTCGAACAGTCGATTGCGGTCGGCGACAATACCAATGACCTGCCGATGCTCCGTGTCTGCCCCAACAGCGTAGCCATGGGCAACGGCACGGCAAAAGAGCATCCCGTCTCGTTCATCACCCGCCGCTGTGACGACGGCGGCATTGCCCATATGCTGCATCATTTCGGCCTTTGCTCGGATCCGGCTGAATTGCAGCAGCAACGATAATCTTCACAGAAAGGACCATAATCATGCAGAAATTGACAGCAGAACAAATTAAATCGGTCAAGGGCCAGGGCTTTTTGCGCAATCGCGGCACCGACTGCTTCTCGGGCCGTGTCGTATCGGCCGCAGGCCTCTTTACCGCTGACCAGCTCACCGTCCTCGCCGAGGCCGCCCGCCGCTTCGGCAACGGCACGCTGATCAACACCGCCAGACAGTGCATCGAGCTGCCCGGCATCCCGTATGAGCAGATCCCGGCCGCACAGGCGTATCTTGCCGAAGCTGACTGCGGCATCGCGTTCGGTGGTACCGGCGCCAAGATCCGCCCCATCGTCGCCTGCAAGGGCACGACCTGCGTTTACGGAAACTGCGACACCCTCGGCCTTGCGCGCAAGATCCACGAGCAGTATTATCTCGGTAAAGCCGACCTCAAGCTGCCGCATAAATTCAAGATCGCCGTCGGCGGATGCCCCAACAGTTGCATGAAGCCCTCGATCAACGATTTCGGCATCGAGGGACGCCGCGTTCCGATCCTCAACAGCGTTTTCTGCCGCGGCTGCGCCAGATGCGCCGTAGAAGCGGCATGTCCCGGCAAGGCAGCCCATGTGCAGGACGGCAAGCTGGTCATCGGAACCAACTGCCTTTCCTGCGGCGTGTGTATCGGTAAGTGTCCCTTTGGCGCGATTGCCGCTGAGGCTGAGACGGTCTATCAGATCTATGTCGGCGGCACCTGGGGGAAGAAGCGCCGCACCGGTACCCCCCTTTCCCGCTTTGTCCGCGAGGAGGAGATCCTCCCCCTGCTTGACCGCGCGCTGGCCTGGTTTGCCGAATATGCCGAACCCGGTGAGTGGTTCGGCGCTGCGATCGACCGCATCGGCATGGAGCAGCTTGAGGCTTATCTCTTTGCATAACCGTACATCATCCGTTTTCGGCCGCCCCGTCTTCTGCGATGGAGCGGCCGTGTTTTTTTGCCTGGAAAACCCGTTTCCGGCCAAAAATTCGCAACCTGCCAAGCCGATGGTGCATATACTGCCAACAGATGCCCGAAATTGGGCAGAGGAGGATAGTTATGCTGATCTCGCTTTTTCGCTCGGCCGCACAGTTTTTATTTTTGTTTTTGGGGATTTCCACGCCGCAGAATTTTCCGCCGCCCCTGCCGGTAGAGGTTGAGCGCGCCTGCTTCGCACGTGCCCGCGAAGGAGACGAGGAGGCGCGCGCAAAGCTGATCGAGCACAATCTGCGCCTGGTTTCGCATATCGTGCGCAAATATTACGGCACCAGCCGCAACAGCGAGGATCTGGTTTCCATCGGCACCATCGGCCTGATCAAAGCCATCGACTCCTTTCGCATTGAAAACGGCGCCAGGTTCGCCACCTATGCCGCGCGCTGTATTCAGAATGAGATCCTCATGCACTTTCGCGCGCAGAAGAAGCTGGGCTGTGAGGTGTCCATCCACGAAACCATCGATACCGACCGCGACGGCAATCCCCTGACCTACATCGATATCATCGCAACCGAGGATACCATCGCTGACGACCTTGACCGCCGCATGCGCACCGCCCGTGCATTGGAGCTTGTCCGCACCGCGCTGGATGAACGCGAGCGGCAGATCATCGTCATGCGCTATGGCCTTGGCAGCGCGCCGCCCCAGACGCAGCGGGAGGTTGCGGGGCAGCTTGGCATTTCGCGTTCCTATGTCTCACGCATTGAAAAAGCCGCGCTGGAAAAGCTTCGTGCGGGGCTGTAATTGGCTCTTTCCTCCTGTACGGCAAAAAAATCCATCGATTTTAAAAAAAATATTGCCGAATCCTCACGGAATATGGTATAATAAAAGAAGTCAATTGCTGTTTGGCAAGCCTGAATGAATCGATCAAGGAGACGGGCTATGGTGAAGAAAAAGAAAAAATGGATGCGGCCGCGGCATCGCGTGGTGCGCAATCTCGCATACTGCATCCTCAGACCGTATATGGCACTGCGGTACGGCATCCGCATCGAGCGCTTCCGCGAGCAGGGGGATCGGCAGTATCTGGTCCTCTTCAATCATCAGACCCCGTTCGACCAGTTTTTCGTCGGCAGCTGCATCCGCGGCCCGGTTTACTATCTGGCCAGCGAGGACCTCTTCTCCAAAGGTTGGGTTTCGTCCCTGATTCGCTACCTGGTCGCCCCCATTCCCATCAAGAAACAGACGACCGACGTCAGCGCCGTGCTCAACTGCATCCGCGTGGCGCGAGAGGGCGCAACCATCGCCCTTGCCCCCGAGGGAAACCGTACATACAGTGGCAAAACCCGGCCGTTCAAGGCATCGATCGTTCCGCTGATCCGCAAGCTGAAGCTGCCTGTGGTCGTTTTCCGTATTGAGGGTGGCTACGGCGCTGAGCCGCGTTGGAGCAATGTGATCCGCCATGGGCCGATGCGTGTCTACGCTGCCCGAGTTATCGAGCCCGAGACGGTTGCGGCCTTGAATGATGAGGCACTGTATGCCGAGCTGGTCGATGCGCTTGCCGTGGACGAGAGCACTTCGGGCGGCCTCTATCCGCATAAGCGCGCCGCCGAGTATCTGGAGCGCGCCGTCTACGTCTGTCCGCATTGCGGACTCGCCGCCTTCCGCAGCGAGGGCGATCGGATCACCTGTCAGACGTGTGGACTGCAGGCGCGTTATCTGCCTGACAAAACCCTGGTTGGCGTCGGCGGGGAGTTCCCCTTCCGCACCGTTGCCGATTGGTATGATTATCAAGAAGATTTCGTCCGCGGCCTGGACCTTTCCGTCTGGCTGGATACGCCGCTTTTCCGCGATACCGTCTGCCTGCGTGAGGTCGTGCTGAACCGGCGCAAGAAAGTCCTCTTCCGTGAGACCGAGAGCGCACTTTGGGGCGATCGGATCACGGTGGGCGATAAAGTAATCCCCTTTGATGCCATCAGCACCGCCGCTGTGCTGGGCCGCAACAAGCTGAACCTCTATGTTGACGGCAAGGTGTATCAGTTCAAGGGAGACCGGCGCTTCAATGCGCTCAAGTATGTCAATATCTATTATCATCATCAAAATCAGAAAGAGGTAGACCGCAATGGAGAATTTCTGGGACTCTAATGTTTGGGGAACAATCAATCTGATTGCCGTTCTGCTGATGAGCCTGCTGGCGGCAAACATGCTGAAAAAATCGGTCAAGTTTCTGCGCGTGTCGCTGATCCCGACTTCGGTGCTCGGCGGCGGCATCCTGCTTGTGTTTTCGGGTATCTATATCCTGTGCACGGGCGAGAACGTGTTTAATACCGAGTTCTTCGGCGGAAGAGGCTCAGCTCTGCTCGAGACTATTACCTATCACACGCTGGCACTCGGCTTCATTGCCTCGGCACTGAAAACCACCGAGGGCAAGCTTTCCCGCCGCCGCACGGTGGAGATCTTCGACACCGGCGTGACCACCGTTTCAACATATCTGCTTCAAGGCGTGGTTGGTATGGCCATTACCATGGTGGCTGCGCTGGTGATGAATAATTTCTTCCCGGCCGCAGGAATCCTGCTGCCCTTCGGCTATGGCCAGGGGACCGGACAAGCCCTCAACTACGGCGGTATTTTCGAGCACGATTTTGGCTTTGACGGCGGAAAAAGCTTTGGCTTGACCGTTGCCGCGCTCGGCTTCCTTTCGGCCAGTATCGGCGGCGTTATTCACCTCAATCTGCTCAAGCGCCGCGGCAAGATCCTTTTGCCCAGCGGTGAGGAGGGAAGTCTGTCGTCGGAGGAGATCCAGTCGGACTGCGAGATCCCGATGCAGGGCAGCATGGACAAGATTACCGTGCAGATGGCGATCATTGCCGCCGCATATTTCCTTTCGTATCTGATGATGCTTCTGCTTGGCAAACTGGTGCCGGGCTTCAAGTCGGTCATCTACGGCTTCAACTTCATCCTCGGCGTTCTCAGCGCCGCCCTGGTGAAAGCGATCCTGAATTTCCTACGCCGGAAGGGAATGGTCAAAAAGCAGTATACCAACAACTTCCTGCTGACCCGCTGCAGCAACTTCTTCTTTGACATCATGGTGGTCGCCGGCATTGCGGCCATTCGCCTCAGCATCCTCGAACGCTATTGGGGAATTCTTGCTATCCTCGGTGTGGCCGGTGCTGTGATTACCTATTGCTATACACACTTTGTCTCCAAGAAGCTTTTCCCGGACTATGCCGAGCAGCAGTTCTTAATGATGTACGGCATGCTGACCGGCACAGCAAGCACTGGTATCATTCTCCTGCGTGAGATGGACGGAAACTTCGGAACGCCGGCTGCCGATAATATGGTCTATCAGAATTTCCCGGCCATCGTATTCGGTTTTCCGCTGATGTTCTTAGCGACGCTTGCTCCTGTCCGCCCCGGACTGACCCTGGTGATTCTGTCCCTTTTCTTTGCGGTGCTGAATCTCATCCTCTTCCGCGGATGGATCTTCCGAAAGAAAAAGAAATAAGTTTTCGGCCTCCGAGACATAGCCTCGGAGGCTGTTTTCTCCGGAATTATTTTTGGTTCTCCGGCGCGTATTTGGTGAAAATGTGACCGGTGACAACCGGAAAACGTGCAGAATAGCTTTACCAGCGCCGGAACGGCGGCGCGTGATGCGCTTCATTTTGCCGCTCTTTCGATAACACGTTCGCGGTGCCGACAGAATCCGCAGAATATCGAAAAAAATTGCCATTCATATTTCTATCATGGCCGACAATAATAATGCCAGAGGACGCGCCGGAAACGTCGCGGACTCAATTCAAATAGATTGTTGACACGTCCGCGACGCAATCGTGAGCGCGACGGCACAGAAGGAGTATATCATGGCAAGCAACAAGACTCTTGTTCCCGAAGCAAAGGAAGCTCTTGACCGTTTCAAGATGGAGGCAGCAGCCGAGGTTGGCGTAAACCTCTCCCAGGGCTACAACGGTGACCTGACCGCAAAGCAGGCCGGCTCGGTCGGCGGCCAGATGGTCAAGAAGATGATCGAGAAGTACGAGAACGAGATCAAGACCAAATAACCATGCCGCAAGGCGGAAGAGACGGGCACAGCCCGTCTCTTTTTTGCCGAAAAAAGAGAGGATGCTGCGAGATAATTTGTATTGATAATATCAAAAGTATTATTGAATAGAATATTGCTTTTCGGTGTGGAATCGTGTACAATAAAGGTGTCATGATGATTATGCATATTTTGGATGCATGCGCCCCGGAGCAGAGCGAATCCGGTTGGTATATGGCCAGCGCGGTATATGCACCGTATTTTTCGAAATGAGGTAAGACAGATGAGTGAGAACAGCGTCAAATTGACAAAGAACATTCCGGTAGCCCATACTTGTGACGTGCTGGTTGTGGGCGGCGGTCTCGGCGGTGTGGCGGCGGCGATTGCGTCTGCACGTGCCGGTGCGAAGACCATTCTGATGGAGAGAAACACCTTCTTGGGCGGCGTGGCAACGGCCGGTCATTGCTGCTCAGTTTTTAACTGTATGTTCAGCCATGACCATGAGCTGCTGGTCAAAGGCCTCCCGTTTGAGATTACCCAGTATCTTGCCGAGCACGCAGGCCCCGGCGTGACCTGGCAGAAGCATCGCGGTCATGTGATTTATGACGTCGAGTTGGGTAAGCTGGCGCTGATGGATATGGTCACCGAGAGCGGCGTTAAGGTGCTGCTCGGCGCGGCGTGCGCGGATGCCATCGTCGAGGACGGAGAGATCCGCGGCGTGGTTTTTGTTGGCCGCAATGGCCTTGAGGCAGTCTCGGCCAAGCGCGTTATCGACGCCACCGGTGACTCGGATGTTGCTGCCCTTGCCGGCTCGACCATCAAGACTATGCACGGTAAATCAACCTATTGCTTCCGCGTCGGTAATGTCGATGTGGACAGGTTCATTCAGTATTTTATCGACCATCCGGGCGAGTACCCCGATTACATGGACATCGAGTGGACCTTCGACGATGCACTTGCCCAGTATCGCGAGAACGGTACCTTCCTCTTCCCGCACGGCGGCGGACATCAGCTTTCGCTGGTCAAGCAGGCCTGCGCCGACGGCCGCTTCAGCGAGGTCTGGGAGGATATCGTGGCGATGGATGCTATGCAGATGCACGCCATCCGTAAGAACGGCACCGTCCATTTCATCACCGGCTTCTTTACGCTGGACACACTCAACAGCGACGAAATGAGCATGCGTATCCAGCAGGGCAAGCGCATGGCGGTGCACGTCACCAACTTCCTGCGCGATACCTTCCCGGGCTTTGAGAACTGCTACCTCTGCAGCGCCGGCGAAGATCTTGGTATCCGCACCTCCCGCTACATCGAAGGCGAGTATGTCTATGAATCCAAGATGCGCAAGAGCGCCTACCGTTTCCCCGACTCGGTCGGCCGTGCACTGATCGTGACATCCAAGACGCTGAACGCCGGCGAGGGCGCATGGGGCTGCCAGCTGCTCGGTGACGATTATACCGAGGTTCCGCTTCGTGCCCTGCTGCCTACGCAGCCTGCCGGGCTGATCATGGGCGCCGGCCGCAGCATCAGCGCACAAAACCCCGGCGTGCTGCGCGTAATGGTGAACACGATGGTCATCGGTCAAGGCGCCGGTATTGCAGCCGCTGTCTCGGCGCTCGAGAACACCGCCATCGGCGAGACCGACTATGCCAAGATCCGCGAAGAGCTTGTCCGCCAGAATGTCTATCCCGACTAATTGTACATCACAATAAGCAAAAATCCCCCTGCTGTGCTTAGCACAGCAGGGGGACGTTCGTCTTCAAGAAAAACAAAAAAGCAGTTTTTGATGAAGAACTGCTTTTTTGCTGCAAATTTTGTTTAGGATAAGATTCGCTCAGTCAGCCACATCACACAGGGCAGACTCACCACCGAGAGGAGGGTGGTCAGGCCTACGGCAGTGGCGGCGAAGGCCGGCTTGATGCCATAAACCTCGGCGAACATGGTGACCACGGCCGCGCTGGGGAGCGCTGCCATGATCACGGTGAAAACGGTGTACTCGACCGGCATGCCGAGCAGGACCATGACCACGCAGACCAGCACCGGCAGGATCACCAGCTTATGCAGGCAGAGCAGATACAGCTGCCCGCGGCCGAAAAGCTGTTTGGCCGGAATGGTGGCCAACAGTGCGCCGGAGATCAGCATAGAAATCGGCGTACAGAGCGAGGCGAGATAACCGACGGCGTCGGTGACAAAGACGGGCAGGGGGATGCGCAGAAGATATATCCCAAGGGCGATGGCGCAGGGCACTGTGCCGGAATTGATGAAGATTTTCCGCACGTTTGGCCGGATATCGGTGCGTCCCCGTGCCAGGATCAAGATCCCCCAGGTCCAATGCACAAGAAAGAAGCTGACGAGGAAGAAACCGCCCCAAAACAGCCCCTTCTCGCCCATCACCGATTCGAGGATGGGGAAGCCGATGAAGCCGCAGTTGGCGAAAATCAGGGAAAACTCGGACAGCTTTCGCTCATCCAGATCTCTGACCGGGCGGCAGGAGAGATAAGCGTAGAGCGCGGCGAAGATGTGCAGCGCAAAGCCGAGCAGAACAATCATGCCGGCTTCCCGGAGCAGATCGGCGCTGTACGGGGTGCTGGTGAAGGAATGAATGATCAGCGCAGGCTGACCGATTTTGATGATGAGGGTCGACATCCCCTTGGAGCTTTCATCGGTAATGATGCCCCGCTTGCGCGCCAGATAGCCGATGGCCATCAGGATGAACAGGCAAAGCGCGGTACTGATTAGTGCGGAGAGATTCATGCGCCGGTCACAGCCTCCTGCAGTTCGTTCAGCTTGGCGCGAATGCTCTGCATATCGGCCAGCATTTCTTCTTTTTTTCGGGGATCGCGCAAAAGGGCCGCCGGATGATAGACCGCCGTGATGAGAAATCTCCCGCGCTCAAACCATTGACCGTGCTCACGCGTGATGCGAAAATCCGGTTTGATCAGACGCATGGCCGAGATGCGGCCGAGACAGACGATGATTTTGGGATTAATCAGCCTAACCTGCTCACGCAGGTAATCCATGCAGGCATCCTCTTCCTCGGGCAGGGGATCGCGGTTCTGCGGCGGGCGGCATTTGAGGATGTTGGCAATGTAGACCTCCTCGCGCGGAATATCGACGGCGAAGAGATATTGGTCAAGCAGCTTGCCGGCGCGGCCGACGAAGGGGATACCCGACAGATCCTCCTGCTCGCCCGGCGCTTCGCCGACAAAAAGCAGGTCGGCCTGTCGGCTTCCGGTGCCGAAGACGCAGTTGGTACGGGTTTGATGAAGGGCACATTTGGTACAGCTTGTGCAGGCCGCTTCGAGAGATTCCCAGGGTTCCATGG
>JAFWBJ010000108.1 GCA_017507145.1 Clostridia bacterium
CACAGAAAATTTCGCAGCAGCTCGTTTTCCATTCGAAGTCTTATCAGCTCATGATTTCGTTTGCTTTCTTCTGTTTCTTCGCGACACTCTCTTCGCGAACGTCCTTTGGGAAGCGGAACATATCCGTTGGCAATGGCTCGCTTTTTTCGATTCTGGCGTGTAACCAACTGCTTGATTTGATTTTTAGTCAGTCCATAGCTCTCTGCTATTTGACGATTTGTTTCTCCTGCTTCTTTTCTTCTGAATACTTCTTCTGCGAGTATTTCCATTTTCGTGTATTTTCTTGCCATGACAAAACCTCCTGTTGTAGTTATATTCTACAACAAGAGGTTCTTTTTGTCATTGTCTATTTTCGGGGGGGGAGTCTAATGCTCATTCTCCGATGAACTGCACGCGACGCTTGGCAATGGTCAGGTGCAGCTCCATGGCCATGCGCGCCTCCTCCGGGGAGCGAATGGCAATGGCGTTGTAGATCAGCCGATGCTCGCTGTGGGTATTTCTCTGCGAATAGGTTGCGGCAAAGCTTTGCGAGCTGTACTGCATGAACCCTTCCAGCAAAGGCTGGCACAGCTGAATTAAAAATCTGTTGTGCGATTCGATCATAATGGTTCGGTGAAAGTCGAGGTCATACTGCGACAGCAGCTCCCAGTCATGGGAGTCAAAGGCCGCCTCAAAACCGTCGAGCTGTTCTTTGAGCCGCTTAATCCCGTCGTCGGTGATATTCTGCGCGCAAAGTCCTGCCGCGAACGACTCGATGCAACAGCGCACCGCCAGCATCTCTGCCACCTTATCGGTGTTCAGCTCCAGCCAGGAACGGGGAGAGGGAATCTCCGCTTCGCTGGTCGCGGCGGCAAAGGCACCACGGTTGGGGATGATCTTTACATAGCCCGATGCATCCAGCAACCGAAGGGCCTCACGAATCGAGGAGCGCCCAACGCCAAGGTCAGCGGCCAGTTTGCTTTCGCTCGGCAGTTTATCCCCTCGCTGCAGCGCACCGGAAAACAGCAGTTCTTTGATTTTTTTTGCACTGTATTCAGATTTCTGTGTTGAATGCCCGGGCATATTCTCCTCCTCGGTCGGCAAAGGTTCTATTTCCTCTGCAATTGTCATACAATATTTAGCAAACGTTCTTATCCTATCTTGTATATACTCTATCATATCACAACTCGTCCGATTTGTCAAGAAGTTGAAGAACAAGAAAAATTTTCAGACATTTTTGTATATTTCGGCTTGACAGACGTGTGATTGTCTGATATAATGATTTCAACATCACGTATGTGTTGTCATACAAAATTTTATTGGGAGGTTCTTTATGAACAAGAAGCAATCAATTCTCATCGTCCTGCTTGTTGTCATCATACTCTGCACAGCATGCGGGCCCGCTGCACCGCAGCAAACCGACACCACCGCAGCACCGCAAACACAGGCGCCTCAGACCACTCCGGCCCCCGAGACCACTGCGGCTCCCGAAACTACCGCACCCGAAACGACTGCAGCCGCACCGCAGATCGCTGCCATCGACGGCAAAAACACCGAGTTCCGCATTTTGGGCCGTCAGCACACCAATGCTGATGCAACCTATAATCCTTATCCCGAGTTTGCCGCCACCGCAACCACCGGCGAAATCATGAACGATACGGTCTTCAAGCGCAACCAAGCGCTGGAGGACAAATACAACATCAAGATCGTTGCCGATGTCGATACCCGCGAGAATGTCCGCAACAGACTGCGTACTTATGTCCAGACCAACGATCCATATTACGATCTGGTCTCGATCGCGACCATGTATGCCTTCACCATGGCATCCGAAGGTCACCTCATCAGCACCGATAAAATTCCTTATGTTGATCTGGAAAAGCCCTGGTGGCATACGCAGACCATGGAAAACTACACGGTCGGGAATATTGGGTATTCCCTTATCGGTGATATCAACTTCTCGCAGTTCCTGTCTGCCGGCGCACTGTTCTTCAACCAGAACGTTGCAACCGAATACAAGGTGCCGAACATGTACGATCTTGTCCGCGAGGGTAAGTGGACCGTTGACCAAATGCATGCAATCGCTAAGGACATCACGCGCGATCTGAACGGTGACCAGGCAATCGACGAACAGGATATGTGGGGTCTTGTCACCGGAAACTTCACCTGGATGAATGTCTTCTACGGCTGCGACACCGGTCTGATCGAGAAGGATGAGAACGACATTCCTGTTCTGGTTTGGAACAGTGAGAGAAACCTCAGCATTATCGACAAAATCACCAGCCTCCTCAACGATGGAGAGGCAACCATGATGTCGAATCAGCATCCCACATGGAAGACAACAACCGATGACTATCTGAGAGCAAACCGGGCATTGTTCAGAATTGGCAACATCTACACCGCCCTGTCCCTGCGCAATATGGAACCCGAGTTCGGTATCCTTCCGATGCCCAAGTATAACGAGGCACAGGAAAATTACACGACCTATACCCATTACGGCCACAGCAACGTCATGGTCGTCCCGAAGACCAACGCCCGTCTGGATCTGACCGGTGCCTTCCTTGAGGATGCAACCTATCTGTCCTACAAGGATCTCCGTCCCGCATTCTTTGAGGCTACCCTCACCGGCAAGATCGCCCGCAACGAGGACACTGTTGAAATGCTGAACATCCTCTTCGCCGGCATCAACCCCGACCTTGCTCTGCCCTTCCATGGCGCAGGCATGACCATCGACACCGTCATGCGCAAGATCTACACCGACGATATGGATTCCTACGCATCCCTCTTGGCTTCCGAGTTTACGGCAAACGAAACCGCGATGAAAACCAATACGGAAAAGCTTCTTAACGGAAACAAATAAGGCTTAAGTTCATCCGAGCCGTCCGAACATCCGATTCGTCGGGTGCCCGGACGGCTCCCACCGCTTTTATCGGGAAACACCCCAAAGGAGATTCCATGCAATATCTGGCAAACGATTATATCGAAATCCTTCGCACCCCCAAGGGCAAGCAGATCTTCGCTTTCACCCCCGCCATCTGCGTGCTGGACAACGGCCGCTACCTCTTCACCGGCGATCTCGGCGGCAAAGAGCTGCTCAATGTGGACGAATTCCGCGCCCTTCCGCCCAGCCCCGCCGGCAGCAGATCGTACGGACACATCTACACCTCCGACGACAAAGGCCTCACCTGGCAGCGCCGCGCCGTCCGCAATTTCGGCTTTGCCCGTGCGTTTCAGGCCGGAAAGTATGTCTATGTTCTGGGGGGCGCAGGAGATCTGGTGATCTATCGCTCGGACGATAACGGCGACACCTGGGACGAGGGCCACTGGCTGTCCTCGGGTGAAACCTGGCATCAGTCGGCCTGCGGCTTCTGGATCGAGGATGGCTACATCACCCTGGTCATGGAGGAGCAGATCGTCCATCCCGGAGAATTCACCACCGCCTGGCGGGTCGCCAACCTCGCACCGGTGGTCCTCCGCGCCAAGCTGACCGATGACCTGACCCGCCGCGAGAGCTGGACCTTCTCGAACCGTATCCGCTTCCGCGATCTGATCGACGACGATGCCCTCGATTACTTCGGCATCCCCTTCTACACCCCCGAGCGCCACCGCGATGCCTACACCGACGGCCGTACCTTTACCCAACTGCCCGGCTGGCTGGAGGCGAATGTCGTCCGCATCACCGATCCCAACCACTACTGGTATGACCCCGACGGAAAGACCTACCACATCCTCATGCGCGCCCACACGGCCGGCAGCGGCTACTGCTGCCTGATGAAGGCAGTTCTGGAGGGCGATGAGATCGTCGTCCAGCCGCAGTGCAATCCATCCGGCCGTAAGGTCATCTTCCTGCCCATGCCCGGCGGTCAGATGCGCTTCCACCTGCTCTGGGATGACAAAACCCAGCTCTTCTGGCTGCTCTCCACCCAGGCCACCGACTCCATGACCCGCATCGACCGTCTCCCGGCCGGCCGCTACAACATCCCCTGCGACGAGCGCGATCGCTTACAGCTTTCCTTCTCGCGCAATCTCGTCGACTGGTGCTTCGCCGGCATGGTCGCCCGCGGAGACAACTGCAAGCAGGCCCGCCACTATGCCAGCATGGCCATCGATGGCGATGACCTGGTCATCGTCTCGCGCTCAGGCGATGAGGACGCCTTCTCGGCGCACAACACCAACATGGCCACCTTCCACCGCATCAAGGACTTCCGCAGTCTCGTCTATTGAGGCAGCAAAAGCCGTCCCGCCGGAGAATCTCCGACAGGACGGCTTTTTCCATTCCGTACCTCGCAGTGTCAGCAGCGCCAGGTTGCGCCCAGCGCTTCAAGCAGGGCGGCCGACACATAGGTGTTGTTTTCGTAGACAAAAAAGGCCGCGCGGTCGTCCAGCGGCCGACCGAAGGGCGAAAGCGGCAGGGTATAGGGCGCATCATAGAGATAGCGACGGCCATCCAGCGAGAAAAAGATATAATCGTTGGCTAGCCAATGCAGGCTTCCCCCGTTTTTCTCGAGCACTGACCGCAGATGTACATACGGCTCACCGCGCCAGAGGATCGCCGGGCAGTCGGTATCGGTCGAGGCATATGGCTGTACATGGGGTACAATCTGCACATCGCCCAGCCGGTATTTTTCGCAGAAGGCGCTCTCGAACACGGCGCCGTTGAACATCTCGCACAGCGCATAATAGGGGACATAATCGGTGTATTCCAAAACCCCGGTTTTTCGCGAATCCTCCACCGCCGCCTCGTTTTGGCGCAGGATAATATAATTCTCCCCCACGCCAGCCAATATCGGCGGGACCCGCAAGGCGGCGATCGCCACCAAAGAAAGCACCACCGCAGCCGCGCGGATCGGTGTCCGCGGTGCATCTGCGGCCAGAAGGAACGCGGAAGCCAGCACCAGGCAAAGCATGAAGGGCACACAGGTCCGCACACTGCCGCTGGCCGTTACGGCCGGCATCAGCACGGCGCACAGGCCTGCCAGCAAGAGACAGCCGCCGTGCCGGCAAGCGCCGCTGATGATCAGTGCCAGCGCGCTCACCAGCACAAGCAGGCAGAACAAGACGAAACACAAGGTGTTCAGCCAGACGCTCTGGGGCAGGAAAAAGCCAGCCGCCAGCACCGCGCCGACCGGCAGAGATGCCCGCAGCAGGCGGGGCCGGCTCTGCTCGGCACGGGCAAAGCACCACAGGGCAGCGCAGAAGAGCACCGCCACCGGCAGCATCCGGCGGGGCGCGGCGAAGGCCGAGGCCACCATCTGCAGGCCCTTCCGGAGCCCCGTCAGCGTGACCTCAGCCTGTACGCGTGCCTGCGTGGCCGGTGAGAGCAGGACGGTCACCAAGCCGACGGCCGTGCAGACCAGCGCGGCGATTGGCCAGCCAAGGCCACCGCGGCGGCGGATCAGCCGCTCGGCCAGATGCGCCCCCAGCAAAACGATGGTCAGCAGGGCGTTCTGCTCGGTGGCTGCACCGGCCAGCAGGCAAAGCCCCACCGCCGTCAGACCGGCCGCGCGCGGATGACGCCCCGCATCCATCCCGCACAACAGAGAAAAGGCGGAGAGCGTCACGGTCAAGGGCAAGACATAGTTACAGACATCCGCAACGCAAAGCAGGCCACTGCGAAGCACCGCATAGCCCGGGATCAGGAGCGCCGCATAAAAGACCGCCCCTGCACAGAGCCACCGGAAACCGCCCGTCCGCGCCGTCAGCCCCCCAAAGACGCGGCCGCCTGCCCAAAGCAGGATCGCCAACAGCCCGGCGCTCACCGCCGCGAAGCAGACAAAGCCGCCGCTAAGGATCAGCTCGGCGACCAGGTGCACCCACACCCGCCCGTTTCGCGTCAGATAATGGGCGACATTTTTCTCGGCAAAGCTGCGCAGACCATCGCCGCAAAAGGCGGCATAGCTATAATCATCGGTGGTGTAGGTCGTCATGCACTGCAGCCAAAACAGCACACCTACGCAAAACACCACTCCCGCCGCAACCGAAACGGCCAACACGCGCCGCGTACGCGCCGAATGCATCACATCGCCCCCTCTTGCAGAGTATTCGCCTTTATTATAGCACATCTTTCGGTCAAATGCAACGCAAAGAAAAGGCCCGAATCGATGATCCGGGCCCGTTCTGTTGAATGAATTAGGCTCTGTATCCGTGCTCACGCAGGTAGTCGATACAGACAGCGGGGTAGTTGCTGGTGATGTTGTCAGCGCCCATGGCGATGCAGCACTCGATCTCCTCGGCGTTGTCGCCGCTGAAGAGGTAGATCTGGGCACCCTTGGCGCGATACTCGGCGATCATCGCGCGGATATTCTCTTCGTCGCCCAGCTTGGGATGCTTCCGCGGGAAGGCAACGGCATGGGTGAATTCGTAGATATCGGGATCAAGGCGCTTCATCAGGGGTGCGGGGAAGGCCAGCAGACGGAGATCGGGATGCTTCTTATGCAGATACATCAGCACCTGTGCGTCGCCGCACTCGATGATGGTGCGCTCACGCAGGCCGAACTCGTCGATCATCTCAACGACCTTATCGGCCACGACAGCGCGGAAATCCTTGATTTCCACGACCTGATCGGGCTTATAGTCGGCGGCGCAGAAGAGCTCCAGCATCTCGCGCATGGTGGGCACGCGCGTGCCGCGCCATTCCTCGCCGTAGATGGTCTCACCGGCGTCAAGTGCCTTGACCTCAGCCAGTGTCATGAAATCGATCGAGCCCTTCTGACCGGTCGTGCGGGCAACCAGGCTGTCATGCATCAGCACCAGCTCGCCGTCGAGGGTCATGTGCACGTCATACTCGATCCAGTCAGCCTTCAGCTTCAGCGCCTCGGCGAAGGACGGGAGGGTATTCTCGGGGATGTAGCCTTTACAGCCGCGATGGGCGGTTACCGTGATCTGCTTTTTCATGAGAGGAATACCTCCTCGATTTCATGAATCTCTTCGGCAGAAATCGGGACGATGGTGCCGTTCATGGCGGCAATATCGCACAGCGACTCGGCACCGAACTCAAGCACCTCCATGCGGTCGTAAGCGTTGAGCAGCGAGGTACCGCCCACGATCACGCAGTCGTTCTCGATGATGGCGATGGGCGACTTGATGCTGAGGTTGTCAGCAATGGCTGCCGGATCCTTCTCCATCGTGCCAAAGGCATAGCGGTTGGTATTGCGCAGGCAGATGTATCCCTCGGGAATCATATGCGAGTTGAACTCAGCGCCGCTAACGGCGAAGCCCATGATGTAGGGCGGGCGAGCAAAGGCGATGGTCTCGATCTCGGCATGACCGGCGAAGATCATGGCTGCGATTTTGGCATAGCGGGAGGGAACCTTCCCTGCCTCGCAGGCATCACCCTCGACACGAACCATCATCTCAGCCGTCAGGCAGTCCGGATCCTCATCATCGGGGGTAATGATGAAGCCGTTCTCGGTGCGCTGGGCAAAGGCACCGGTGCATGCGGTGAAGAGCTTGTTCTTGTAGCTGCGGCGGCACATGGCAACCATTTCCTCGCGCAGCGGATTCTCGTCGGCAGCAAGCGTAGCAGCATAAGTCTTTGCTTCACCCTTGACAGCAAGCTCTTCGGCAGTCAGCTCACGGGCGGGCTTGTGCAGCATGGCGGCAGCAACACCGGTACGAGCGGCGAAATCAAGCGCCTCGAACATCATATAAGCGCGCTCCAGACTGTCGGCACCCAGTACAACAGCATGGTTCTCAAGCATAACCGTATCACAGCCGGCTTCGAACTTCTCGGAAATCAGCTTACCCAGCTTTTCGCTGCCGGGGAGAGCGTACTTGGCAATGGCGATCTTGCCGCAGAGGCGGGAGACGTCGGGCATGATGTCCATCTGCGGCAGCTTGCGCTCAAGGCTGTATGCAACCAGCGCTGCCGGATGGGCGTGCAGAACGGCACGCAGATCGGGGCGGGAGCGCAGAATAGCGAGGTGGAAGGGATACTCGGTCGAGGGACGGTGCTTGCCGTGGACAACGCCGTCGGGCGTGACCCACATGATGTCCTCAGCGGTCAGGTGTGCCTTATCGACACCGGAGGGCGAGATCCACATCACGCCGTCATCATCCATGATCGACAGGTTGCCGCCGGAGGTGGTGGTCAGCTTATTGTCATAGAGACGGGTCATAAAGTAGGCAATTTTCTCAGGGGGGGTCATGTTCAGCAGTTTCATGGTTCGTTATCCTCCAGTTTATTTGCAAGTTTCTTTTTTGTTCGTCCAGAAGTGTACGCAGTCGTAATCGCCGGCGAAGAGAACGCGCGCCTCGGCATAGAGCATCGCCGGGCTGTCAGCGTAAGAGTTGACGGTGTCGCCGCCGCGGTGGTTGGTCAGGGTGACGCAGTCGAACTTCAAGAGCGGGTGGTCGGCCGGAACCGGCTCAGCGGTGAAGACGTCAAGCGCCGCGCCGCGCAGCTGCCCCTTCTCCAGTGCCGCACAGAGTGCATCGTAATCGATCAGATGCGCACGGGCGGTGTTGATCAGATACGCCGAGGGCTTCATGCGGGCAAGCTCATCCGCACCCAGCAGGGGCTTGCCGCTGCTGCGCGCATGCACCGAGACCACATCCGACTCAGCCAGAAGCTGATCCAGCTCGACCTTGGTACAGCCGTAGGCCAGAAGTTCGGGATCGTTTTCGGGCAGGTAGGGGTCGCTGACCAGAATGCGGCACTCGAAGTTCTGCATCTTCTTGGCCACCAGACGAGCGATCGTACCGAAGCCAATCAGGCCGATCGTCTGTCCGCGCAGCTCCCAGATGTTGCCGCTGTTGGGGAAGCGCTCACGCCACTCGCCCCGCATCATGGCGGCATGTGCACGGCCGATGTTGCGCATCTCGGCGAACAGCAGGCCGATGGTGTACTCTGCCACAGCGTTTGCGTTGTGCGCAGGATTGGCCAGCACCGGGATGCCCAGGCGGCTGGCGGCTGCGATATCAATATTCTCGGTACCGCCGCGGTTGGTGAGAATCAGCTTGAGGTTCTTCGCCCGTGCGAGCAGTTCAGCGCTGACCGGGCAGAGATGCACGATCAGCACCTCGGTCTCTTCGATCAGATCCCACAGCTCGGCCGGCGGCTCACAGGCGTTCGGGCCGCCCGTCTCGATCTTGCGCACAACCTCGCGCATCTTGGTGCGGTCGGTCAGGCCGAAGAACGGCATGCCGATCAGCTCAAATTCCGGAAAATCTGCCAAACCGTTGCGGTAGTATTCCTCCACCACAAACATATCGGCAACTGCAGTCAGTTTCATTGGTTTTCCTCCATCGTGAAAATTTTGTTGGTTTCATTGTAGCACAATGCGCAACTGTTTGCAAGAGATGGCTCTCAAACGGCTGAAATATTCACCCCAAGTGCGCAAAAATGCACAGAATGCGCAAAGCGATGTGCACACATTCAGGCCTGGATAAACACCGTTTCCACCGGCTTCGGCGGATGCACGACCGAGAAGAAATCGGCGTCCGAGATAACATAGTCCACATCGCCCACATCGCACAGATGCAGCAGGTAAGTCTTGCCGATCTTGGAGCTGTCGCAGAGGAAGACTTTAGTCTTGCTGCGCCGCACCATGGCCTGGATCACCATATGCTCCGGCTCGCCCAGATTGAGCAGGCGGCCGTCGGCCGAAAGCCCGGTAGTCGAGAAAAAGCACTTGTCGATATACAGCCGGTCAAGGGCGTCGATGGCCAGCTGACCGGTGAAGGCGCGGGATTTGCTCATCACCCGCCCGCCCAGCGTGTAGACGCTGATGTTGTTGTAGCAGGCCAGCTGCTGCAGGGCGCTGAGTCCGTTAGTGATGACGGTCAGATGGCTGAAGCGCTCCAGGTGCTCAACCATGCACAGCGCGGTGGAGGAGGCATCGATGAAGATGATCTCTCCGTCCTCGATCAGCTCGGCCGCGCGCGCGCCGATCCGCAGCTTGGCCAGGGGCATGTCGCGCTGCCGCCACTCGATGGGCATCCCCAGAGCCTCGCCGTAGTCGAGCGTCGCCTTGCCGTAGGAGTGACGCAGCAGCCCCCGCGCCTGCAAGACCTGATAGTCCCTCCGGATGGTGGACGGACTGACGTAGAGCTTCTGCGCCAGGTAATTGACCGTTACGCTGTTGCGCGTCCGCAGAATCTCCATAATTTTGGCATAGCGTTCTTCCTTTTCCTTTGACATCACAAACCTCCGTCATAAGCTGAGCCTTTTCTGTTTTCATTTTAGCACAGTGCGCAAAGGGTGTCAAGTGGTGAATTGGCATTTATTTTGCACAAACGCGAAGGGAGTTGTTCACCATATACAATTTATATGGTTCTTTTTTGTGCATTGCGATCATCCGTGGTGCAAACATGCGCAATCAGCGTGAAAAGGAAACGGCTCTGTGTGCTATGCACACAGAGCCGGAAAAGAGCGCATTATTCCTGTCGTCTGCGCAATGCGACGGCGGCAAAAGCAGCTGCCGCTGCAAGCGGGATCAGCATCCAAACGGTATCCGCGGTCTTGGGCGTTGCGGGGATGGCGGAATCTGCCGTGGTATCGACCTCCCCCCGTGTCCCGATCACAATCCGACCGCTTCCGCTGAGGGAGCCATAATCCGTGAAGAAATTGGGATACTTTGCTGAGATCGGCGAATTGGAGGCCTCCACCACTCCGCCCGCAAAGCCCTTGACATAGTTGGCCAGCACCATGTAATCCTCCATCACATAGTCCAACACATTTACCGCATCACCGAACATGCTGAACCCGTCGCCCAGATCGCGGAGGGTGTAGTTATAGCCGGCGAGGTTATAGCTGGCCTGCAAATCAAGCGCAACCCAGGTGCCGGCTGCCTTGTTGTAGACACGCACGTCATAAACCCGATACGCTCCCGTGGGGCCACCGGCCCAGATAGACATATCGTCCACCTGTGTCGTGTTGGGAACAGTGGGATCGATGCGATAGGTAAGGCCGGATACATGCAGGAAGCTACCGCTCTCGGCACTGCCCACCATTCTGGCCCCCCACTCCAGCGCGTCGAGCAGCTGCTGACCGGTCACCGTCTGCAGACAGGCCACGTTGCCGAAGGTGTGCATATCCTTGCAAATCTTATAGGAAATATCTCCGGTCACGGCTCTATTGCGAATACCCCCGCCATTGATCACCGCAACATCGACATCAAGTCCCATGTTGTCAAACAAATAATAGAGCGCATCGGCGCAAAAATCACCAGTGTTGGTCTCCTGCGAACGCACCAGACGATTGCCCGCCGCATCGTAATTGTCCAAGATCAGTTCCGTTCTGCCGATCGTCTCGCCGAGCTGGGTATCAATCTGCGTCAGCCATGTATCTTTGATCGCTTTCACCGCAGGGGCGGAGACCGGGACAGTTCCGGCATACAGATCAGAGACAAGCGTATAGGTCTCGCTCTGACCGTCGGCTGACTGGACCGCCTCACACTGGATAAAATCGGTCGTGATGACACCGGTTTCGGCATCGATAACCATCATCCCGATGCGATTGAAATACTCGCCGGTCTGGGTCAGCAGAACCGGCTTGCCCTGCCGATCGGCCACCGTCCTGCCCTCAACCACACTGTGCGAATGGCCGTCGATGAAAGCATCGAGGCCGGTGACATGGGCTATCGTTTCCTCGCTGGTCCAGGGGCTGGACGAAAGATCAATGCCAAGGTGTCCCAGCGCAATCACATGCGTGGCACCGTCGGCGCGGGCGGCATCGATGGCCTTCTGCACATCCGCATATAGGGCGGAGCCATCGTTTCCGGCCGAGATGCCGTAGATGTACTTGCCCTCCGTATCCTGGAAATAAGCGGGTGTAGATTTGGTAAAGGTATCGGGCGTCGTAATGCCGACAATGGCCAGGCGCTCGTCTCCGCAGGTAAACATCACATAGGGTGCAAGCACGTTGTCGCCGCGGACACCGCCAGACTCGTGATAAAAATTGCAAGAGACATAGGGGAACTCGGCCAGCTCAAGCACCTTCATACAGCCATCCATCCCATAATCAAACTCATGGTTGCCAAGCGTAGCCAGATCATATCCGGCAGCATTCATTAGCGCAATGATGGAATGGCCCTTGTCCATCGAACCGTAGGCAGTGCCCTGAATATGATCACCGGCATCAACCAGCAGGACATACCGATACTGCTTCTGCAGCTCGGCTTTAACGGCGGCAACGGTATCATAGCTGAGCGGGCCGTCGATATAGGTATGGACATCGTTGGTGTAGAGGATGACGATATCCTCGGACAATACCGGCTCGGCCGCTGCCGCAGGCACAGCCAGAACGAGAACAAGCAGAAGGGTAAGCAAAACAGAAAGATTTTTGCGCATCAATGGTTCTCCATTCGTTTGAATTTTTCGAAGGCATCCCTCATTTTCGGTTCCAGTATACCATAACTTCACCGAAATTGCCAGAAGAATCTGCAAACATAATCAATTTTTCCGCGCCTAAAAACATCACCCGAGCCGCATTGGCCCGGGTGATGCGCTGTGATCGCAGAAGCGCGATCAGCCGTAGTATTCGTTAATGATCATGTCTGCGAAATTCTCCAGCTCGCCCAGATCCCAAAGCAGCTGCAGCACCGTGTAGCGGTTGCGGATCTCCTTGGCATAGAGGATGGCCTCGCGTGCCATTTCGCGCTCCACACCGATCTCATGCGGCATGGTGGGAGCATCGAGCTGGGTCAGGATGCTCTTGACCAGCTCGGGCTTGGTGGTGTTGGCAGCCAGCGCCTTGATCTCCGGCCACTTTGCGCGGATGATCTCCAGGCGGGGGAGCAGCTTCTCGACGCTGTTCTTGCCGGACTTCTTCTCCAGATCGACAACCTCATCGGATGCGCTGAGGAATGCCCGGCGCACCTTGGTCTCCCACTCGTCGAACGGCATGCGGTCCATCTTGGCGATGCGGTCGAAGTCGGGGTCCAGCGAAGCGATGTACGCGTAGCCTTTGAGCGCAATGATGGTGCCGATACCGACCTTGGTGCCGTGCAGAATGGCCTCGCGGCCCTCCAGCAGGTAGCGCATCTCCCAGAAATGGGACAGGTGGTGCTCACAGCCCGATGCGGGGCGGGAATTGCCGGCGTAGTCCATGCAGACGCCCGAGAGCAGCAGCGCCTCAAGCAGCATCGCAACCGCGTCATTGTCACCGGTATCGATGCCGTCGCGGGCCGCAACCGTCTTCTGGATGGCGGCGTCGACGATGTTCACGATGAAATCACAGCGCCACTCGTCGTTGATGATGTGCGAGAGGTTCCAGTCGGTCAGGCAGTTGATCTTGCCCAGCAGATCGCCGACGCCGGCCGCGATCATATCGCGGGGTGCCTCGGCCAGGATCTTGGGATCGAAGAAGACCGCCTTGGGGGTGTGGGTCTCAAAGGTCAGCTTGAGATTGTTGTAGATGAGGGCCGAGCCGCTGGAGATATAGCCGTCCATCGAGGGCGCGATGCCCAGCGTGCAGAAGGGCTTGCCGGCTACTGCGCTGACATAGCGGCAGATATCGTTGACCGTACCGCTGCCCACCGTCAGGATGAGATCGCAGTCCAGGTCCATACCCATGGCCAGGTTGCCGATTGAATGCTCGTCGGGGGCGACCACGTCCTTCTGGAACATATGCAGCTTGTAGGAAATACCCTCGGCATCCAGCATCTCGCAGACCTCGCGGCCAGCGATGCGGTAGCCGTTCTTGTCGCAGACGACGGTCAGGCGGGAAAAGCCCTCTTTCTTGAGGTAGTTGATCATGCCGTTGTGGATGACGTCATGCTCGATGATGATCTCTTCCACTCTGGACTTGTGCACCTTACCGCAGGCGCAGTCGATCGATTTGGCGATGTACTGTTCAATCATGGTGATGTTCCTCTCTTACTTCTGGCCGTAGTAAGCGTTGGCACCGTGCTTTCTGAGGTAGTGCTTATCCAGCAGCTCCTGCGGGGCGGGAGCGACCTGCTTATCGGTCAGCATCTTAGCGATGAAGGCCATGTAAGCGCACTCCTCGAGGACGAGCGCGTTCTCGACCGCCTTCTTGGGCGAAGAGCCCCAGGCAAACGGACCGTGCTTGCGCACCAAGATTGCGGGGATGCTCATCGGATCGATGTTCAGCCCGTTGAGGGTCTCCACGATGACCTTACCGGTGTTCAGCTCATACTCGGTGCCGATCTCCTCGGCGGTCAGATGGCGGGTGCAGGGGATGGTGCCGTAGAAGTTGTCGGCGTGGGTGGTGCCGTAGCAGGGAATGTCGCGCTCGGCCTGTGCCGTGGCGGTGGCCCATCTGGAATGGGTGTGGACGACCGACTTGATCTCGGGATAGTTGCGGTAGAGCTCGAGGTGAGTTGCCAGGTCGGAGGAAGGATTGAGGTTGCCCTCAACAATGTTGCCCTCCAGATCAGTCACGACCATCATATCGGCGGTCATGACATCGTAGTCAACGCCCGAAGGCTTGATCACGACATACTTGCCGTCCTCCGAGATGGCCGATACATTGCCCCAGGTCAGGGTGATCAGATTGTACTCCTTCAGCTTCAGATTCGCTGCACATACACTTTCTTTGAGTTGCTCCAGCATAATTAATTTACACTCCTTTTATCTTGTTCGTCTATATTGTTCGTCGAGCCAAGCAGCGGCCCGAGCAATTTCTGCGGCATCGTCGGTACCCTTTTCGTACCACATTTCGATCATATACGGTCCGGTATAGCCCAGCTTCTCCAGCTGTGCAAAGCGTGCGGGGAAGTCCACACAGCCGGTGCCGAAAGGCACGGACTTGAACTTGCCCGGGAAATCGTCCGTGACGGCGAGAGTATCCTTGACGTGCACAGCCACGATGCTGGAAATTCCCTTCTCCAGCTCAGCGGCAGCATCGTTCTCGGGCCAGGCCGTCAGGTTGCCAAGGTCGGGATAGACCTTGTACCAGGGCGACTTGATGCTCTCCTCATACCCCAGGTGCTTGCTGATCGAATTCATAAACGGCGTGTCCATGATCTCCATGGCCAGCATGACCTGTGCGGCACCCGCACGGTCGGCCGCCCACTGCATGCCCTCCGCAAAGCGGCGGACGCTGTCGGGGGTAGACGGCTCGTAATAGACATCATACCCGGCCAGCTGGATGACACGGATGCCCAGCTCACCGGCAAAATCGAGCGCCTTTTCCATAATCTCGTGCGCGCGCGCCCGAATGGCGGGATCTGCGCTGCCGAAGGGGAAACGGCGGTGGCCGCTGAGGCACATCGAGCGAATGCTCACACCCGATGACCACATCGCGTCAAGCAGTGCCTTCTTCTCGGCACGCGACCAATCCAGCCGTGCGAGCCTGTCATCGGTCTCGTCAATGCTGATCTCGACATAATCGAAGCCCAGTTTAGCCGCGCGGTCAAGCCGCTGCTGCCAGCTGATGCTGGGATCAAAGGCCTTTTCATAAATGCCTGCGACATGTTTGCCAAACATAAAAACACCTCCTGTGTAACCAAATCATTCTCTTTCATTTTAACTTGGAAATCATTAATTGTCAATACACAATCCGCGATTGCTTGCCGAAAAACGCCAAATTTGACAATTCGATCAAATTGTGCTATAATTTATCTACCTTTTCAATCATTTTTTGCACAGGTAGGGACACATCATGAAAGAACGGCAAAACAGAATTTACGAAATTCTAAGCAAGCAGGGCGGCACCACCATTGAGCAGCTGGCCAAAGAGGTCTTCGCCAGTGAAGCCACCATCCGCCGCGATCTGACCAAAATGGAAGAACAGGGGCTGGTTCTGCGCGTCTGGGGCGGGGCAATGTGCGCAAAAAAAACCGATTCCGACCCACCCATGTTTGCCCGCTCAGCGGCCAATATCAAGGCCAAAAAGCAGATCGCTCGCTGCGCGGCCAAGTTGGTGGGCGATAATATGTCGCTCTTTCTGACCTCCAGCACAACCGTCGCCGAGCTCTCCAGGCTGCTGATCAGCCGTCGCAATCTGACCGTCATCACCACTGGGCTCGACATCATCGATACCCTGCGCAGCAAATCGTCGGTCAGGGTCATCTCCCCGGGGGGCGAGCTGTATGAAAACTGCAGCTTTGCCGGCACCATGACCTCCAACAACATCGAGGCCTTTATGACCGACCTCTTCTTCTTTTCCTGCAGCGGTCTGACCGCCGAGGGCTTCACCTGCAGCGACATGATGCGCACCGATATTATCCGCAAGATGCAGAAGAACAGCGCCAAGACTATTCTGCTGGTCGATTCCACCAAGGTGGGCAAGACCTACATGTACCGCGGTTTCGACTATGCCGGAGTCGACCTGGTCATCATGGACAGAATGCCCGACTCGCCCGAGCTTGTCCGGGTCCTGGGCGAAAAGCTCATCATCGCGTAATCAAAAAGCGGACACGCCATCTGGCGTGTCCGCTTTTTCAGTTCAGCACCTCGGCCGCGATGCGTGCGGCTTCGGCGGCATCCTTGGCGTAGTAGTCGGCGCCGACCATGTCGGCATACTCGGCCGTCAGCACCGCGCCGCCCACCATCACGCGGCAATCGAGGCCGGCGGTGCGCAGAGCGTCGACTGTCTCCCGCATTGCCCCCACTGTGGTGGTCATCAGGGCGCTGAGCCCGACTAGCTTGGCCCGGTGTTCGGCTACTGCTGCCACAACGGCGGCCGGTTCGACATCGCGGCCGAGGTCGATGACGGCATAGCCGTAGTTCTCAAGCAGCATCCGCACGATATTCTTGCCGATATCGTGAATGTCCCCCTTGACGGTGGCCAGCACGATCTTTCCGCGGGTCGCCGTCTCGGCGGGGGAGAGGGCGCGGATGGCCGAGAATCCGGCCTTCGCCGCTTCGGCTGCGGCGATCAGCTGGGGCAAAAAGAGCTTGCCTGCCTCAAAGCGCGCGCCAACCTCATCCAGCGCGGGGATGAGATGGGCATTGATCACCGTCATTGCATCGGTTTCGGCCAGCATGGCGGTGACGGCCTCGGCCGCTTCCTTACGGCGGCCGGTGATGATATAGCCGGCCAGGCCATCCATCGGCTTTGCGGTCTCCGCCGCCGGCAGAGCGGCGCCGGGTGCTGCCGGCTGTGCGGCCAGTGCCGGCACAGTTTCGAGATAAGCGGCAGCTCCCGCATCCTGTCCGCAGATCACGCGGTAGGACGCCACCGCCGCGCGGTAGGCCGGCGAGAGGGGATTGAGAATGGGCATATCCAGCCCCGCCCCGAAGGCGGCGGAGAGAAAATTGGCATTGAGAATCTCGCGCGCCGGCAGGCCGAAGGAGACATTGCTGACCCCCAGCACCGTCCGCAGGCCCAGCTCGTGCTTGACCATCGACACGGCGCGCAGGGTCTCGCGCACCAGCGCCTGATTTGTCGATGCCGTCAGCGTCAGACAGTCGATGAGCACATCCTCGCGCGGGATGCCGATGGCAAGTGCGCGGTCAAGGATGCGGCGGGCGATGGCCACCCGCGCCTCGGCCGTGTCGGGGATGCCCTGCTCGTCCAGCGTCAGGCCGACCACGGCCGCACCGTACTTTTTCGCAATGGGCAGGATGGCATCCAGGCTCTCGGCCTTGCCGTTGACCGAGTTGATGATCGGCTTGCCGCAATAAACCCGGCAGGCGGCCGCAATGGCAGCGGGATCGGCCGAGTCAATCTGCAGGGGCAGCGGCGAGACGGCCTGGATCGCCCCGATCAGCCGGCAGAGGACCGCCGGCTCATCCAGCTCGGGCAGGCCGGCGTTGACGTCAAGCAGATCGGCCCCCGCCTCCTGTTGACTGATGGCCTCGCTGACCACATACGCATCGTCGCCGGCGCGCAGGGCCTCCTTGAGCCGCTTCTTGCCGGTCGGATTGATGCGCTCACCGATGACGGCGACCTCATGCTCGCCCAGCTCAACCGTGCGGCCGGTGCCGGCAAAGACGGTCCGGCGTACCGGGGTACGGGGAGCGGGGGTTCTGCCGTCCAGCATGGCGCGCAGGCCGGCGATAAAGGCGGGATTGGTTCCGCAGCAGCCGCCGAAGACTGTCACACCCGCATCGGCCAGCGCGGCGCAGGCCGAGACGAATGCATCGGGCGTCACATCGTAGACGGTATGTGTGCCGCCGCAGCCGCAGCCGTCGGGACAGCTGACCATGCGGGGCATGCCGGCGTTGGGCTGCACCATCACCGGAACGGTGGCATAGTCGAGGATCTCGCGCACCAGCGGCGCGGCCTCGGCAGGACCGAGCGAGCAGTTGAGTCCGACGGCATCAGCGCCCAGCGCAGACAGCGTCACGGCCGCCGTCCGGGGATCGGTTCCGAGGAAGGTGCGGCCGTCGGCCGAGAAAGTCATGGTCACGCAGACCGGCAGATCGCAGTTTTCCTTGGCCGCCAGCAGGGCCGCCTTGGCTTCCAGCAGATCGGACATGGTCTCGATCAGCACCAGATCAGCGCCGGCCGCCGCACCGGCCCGCACCGTCTCGGCAAAGAGGGCATAGGCCTCGTCGAAGCTGAGATTACCCATCGGCGCCAGCAGGGCTCCGCTGGGGCCAATGTCGAGCGCAACCGTCTGCGCCCCCGCCTCGCGTGCAAGCCGGATGGCAGCCGTCACGGTATCGGCCACCGTGAAATCGGCCCCGCCTTCAGCCAGCTTGCGGGCATTGGCACCGAAGGTGTTGGCCGTGATCACATCGGCACCGGCGGCAAGATAGGCGGCATGGATGTCGCGGACGGTATCGGGATGGGTGAGATTCAGCCGCTCGGGCAGCTCGCCGGCGCCGAGTCCCCGCGCCTGGAGCATGGTGCCCATCGCGCCGTCAAAGAGGAGGAATCGGTTAGGGGAAAAGGTCATGATAATCGCCTCGATTTGTTTGGAATGTCTCATTATACCACGAAAAACGGGCAAATGCAAGCACACAAAGCAAAACGGGCGCTGTGCGCACCCGTGTGAAAGCTTTTTGGTGATTCTTAAGCCCCTTTTTCGAGAAAAAGGGGCTTAAGTGGGGGATAGAGCAAAGCCCCAACTGTCTTGCTTATTTCCCAAGTGCCGCCACCTTGACCGCCCGCGCATACGCCTGCGCGGCGAAGGTCTCGACGGTCCATGCGGCATATGCATCATGCGTGTGCTTGTTCGGCTTGTTCTTGCAGGTGAGCTCAAAGGTGAGAATGCCCGCATAGCCATGGCGGTCGATGCGCGCCATGATGCCCGCCCAGTCGGCAATGCCGTCGAAGGGGAGCAGGTGCAGATCGTCGAGCCAGGTGACCTCGTTCGAGTCGGCCATGCCCAGATTGTCGTTGAAGTGGGTGGCCACCAGCTTGTCGCCGTAGAGCGCCATCATGTCGGCGCTGAAGTTGTAGCACATTTCGTGCCCCGTGTCCCAGCAGAAGCCGACGGCAGAGGAGTGACCGAGCGTCTGCATGATCTTGGCCAGATACTCCGCCCCCTCGACATTCTCAAACCCCAGCTTGACTCCGTCCTTCTCTGCCGCCTCGACCAGGCGCGCAAAGCGCGCGATACCGAGATCGGTGGGATCGTGCTTGTCCATACCAATGATAGGATGCACGACCATGACCGGCACGTCTACCTTGGCGCAGTCGTTGACGCAGGCGATGAGCATATCGGTGACCGCATCGCCCTCGTCGCCTTCTTCCCACATCTTGTCGACCTTGCCGAAGGGAGCGTGGATCGACTGATAGATCAGCCCGGCGCGGGCGATACCGTTTGCCCAACCCTCGACATCGCCGCCCTCGACCCAGCCGGTGAAGCAGGCGTCAAAGCCCGCCGCCGCCACCGCCTTTACGACTCTCTCATTCGGCTGGCCGTAGCCCATGCCGAGACCGATGCCCAATTTATACTTACCCATATGTATTCTCCTTTCACGCAGGCCCCCCGCCGTGCGAGTCCAGTATACACCAAACACCCCCGTTTGTCAAGAAGCATCAAGGCATCCGTCGGAACGAGGGCGGGGTACTGACCGTTTCTCGCCCCGCTCCCCCGAACCGCAAAAAACCCAAACAAAATCCCCTCACCCCCCTTGCAATTCCGCCGCGATTGCGTTATAATAATCTGTAATGTATATACTACCGCATTGATGGAAAAAATTCATCAAGCCGAACCGAGGTGCACCATGGAACTCCGCAACATCACCACCTTCCTCAAGATCGCCGAAACCGGCAGCTTCACCCGCGCCGCTGCACAGCTCGGCTACAACCAGTCCACCGTCACCGTGCAGATCCAGCAGCTTGAGCAGGAGCTGGGCGTGATGCTCTTCGACCGCGTCGGCCGGCGCATCAGTCTGACCGAAAAGGGCTATGAATTTCTCGGCTATGCGCATGAGATCGTCCGCGCCGCCGAAAAGGCCAAATCGATCGCGCAGAAGGATCGGAAGGCAGCCGGCATGATCCGCGCCGCTGCCGCCGAGGAGTTGCTCACCCCCACCTTCATGCAGATGCTCTCGCTCTATCACGCGCGCTTCCCCGAGGTTGAGATCGATCTGCGCATCGTCCGGCCGGACGAGCAGCTGGCCGCTCTGCGGGCAGGCGAGCTGGATATGGGCCTCATCCTCGGTGAGCCGATCGAGGGCGATGAGTACATCCTCGCCTGGGAGCGCCGCGACCGCGCCGTCTTCGTCACCCGCCCCGACAACCTCCCCCCGTCCACCACGCCGCTGTCGCTCGAGGCCCTCTGCGCCCAGCGTCTGATCCTGCCCTGCCGCGGCAGTGGCTTCCGCGATCTCTTTGAAAAAGCGGCCGCCGAGTCCGGTCTGCATGTGCGGCCTGCCGTCAGCATCAATCACCTTGGCTCGGTCAAGCAGCTGCTGGGTGCCGAGAACACGGTTGCCCTGCTGCCCGAGTTCGCCGTCCGCGATGAGCTGGCCGACGGATCCCTGCAGGTCCTCGCCGTCGACTGCCCCGAGATGCGCCTGCGGTCCCAGATGCTCTACCACCGCAGCAAGTGGGTCTCCCCCCCGATGCAGGAGCTGCTGGATCTGATGTCCTGCTACCGCGGCCTCTTCCTGTAAGCCGGAGCCGGCAGAACGGAAAATTTTAATTTGTGAACAAAATGTAAATTGCAGAAAAAGCATGAAACATTTTTGCTCTCCCTGCGTCTATTCCCCCGTTGTTCAAAACAAAATTAAAAAACATATTGGAGGATTATCCCAAATGAAGAAAGTACGTGCTCTTATCGCTGTCCTGCTTGCCATGCTGATGCTGGCTTCCTGCGCTCCCGCCAACAATGATACCACCGACACCACCGATGCCACTGTCCCCGCCGGCGACACCATCGTGGGCGAGCCCCTCGATCTGCTTGCTCAGCTGGTTACCGATACTGAGGTTCCCGTGATGTGCGAGAACGCCGAGCTGACTGCCGAGAACGCCGAGTGGCTGGTCGGTCTGACCGCTGACGACTTCGCCGATGTGGAGAAGGCCGCCGTTTCGATGGCCATGATCACCTCTCAGGCACACATGGTCGCCCTGCTCAAGTGCAAGGATGAGGCCGCTGCTGCCACCGTCAAGGAGAAGCTGCAGAAGCAGTTCGACATCCGCCGCTGGGTCTGCGTCATCCCCGAGCTCTGCACCGTGATCGATTCCGGCTCCTATGTCTTCTTTGTTGCATCTACCGTTGACCTCGGCGAGACTCTGCTGGACGGCTTCACTAAGCTTGCCGGCGAGAAGCTGGGTGAGCGTTTTGACGTTGAGGGTGCAACCGGCAAGGTTGAAATCCCCGCCTGATCGACCTAAATAAAACCGTATGCTGTTTTCCAGTATCACGTTTCTGTACGCATTCCTGCCCGCGCTGCTGATTCTGTACTTTGTGATTCCGCCGCGCGGGCGGAATCTTGTTCTGCTGTTGGCGAGTCTGCTCTTCTACGCCTGGGGTGAGCCGATCTATCTCTTCCTCATGCTCGGCTCGATTCTGGCAGGCTATGTGTTCGGTCTGCTCATCGACCGCTTCCGCAGCAGCCCGCGTATCGCCAATCTGCTGACCGCCGCGTCTGTCTGCGTCAGCCTTTCGTCGCTGATCCTCTTCAAATACAGCGACTTCTTCCTCTCCACCGTCAACACCCTGACCGGCAGCAGCTTCAAGCTGCTCGGCCTGGCGCTGCCGGTTGGCATCAGCTTCTACACCTTCCAGATCCTCTCCTACACCGTCGATGTCCGCCGGGGAGATGCACCGGTCCAGCGCAATCCGCTCACCTTCGCGACCTACGTCGCCCTCTTCCCCCAGCTGATCGCCGGTCCCATCGTCCGCTACGTCACCGTCGCCGAAGAGCTGGGTCACCGCACCGTCGGCCGCAGTGACATCGCTTACGGTGTCGGGCGCTTCACGGTCGGTCTGGGCAAGAAGGTGCTGCTGGCCAACGTGCTGGGTGAGCTCTGCCAGATCTACCGCGACACCACCGATGCCAGCGTGCTCTTCACCTGGCTCTACGCTATCGCGTATGCCCTGCATCTCTACTTCGACTTCTCGGGTTATTCGGATATGGCCATTGGCCTGGGCCGCATCTTCGGCTTCCACTTCCTCGAGAACTTCAACTTCCCCTATATCTCCCGCTCGATCACCGAGTTCTGGCGCCGCTGGCATATGTCGCTGGGCACCTGGTTCCGCGACTATGTCTATATCCCGCTGGGCGGCAACCGCGTCTCGCGGCTGCGCTGGGTCTTCAACCTGTCGGTTGTCTGGATGCTGACCGGCTTCTGGCACGGCGCGGGCTGGACCTTCATTCTCTGGGGTCTGTGGTTCGGTCTCTGGCTGATCGCCGAGAAGCTGTTCCTTGGCAAGTGGCTGGCCAAGCTGCCCGCCGCGCTGTCCTGGATTTGGACAACGCTTCTGGTCATCCTCGGCTTCGTTCTCTTCGACGCCGACGGCCTGACCTCCGCCATCACCCGCATGGGCAATCTTTTCGGTGCGGGCCTGCCGCTGGTCAGTGATACCGCGCTCTACTACCTGCGCAGCTACGCCGTGGTGCTGATCGTCGGCATCATCGGCGCGACACCCCTGCCGGCCATGGCCTGGCGCAAAATTCGCGCCGCGCGGATCGGCGAGACGGTCTCGACCGTCATCGAGCCGCTGGCTGTCGGATGTCTGTTGCTGCTCGTCAGCGCTTACCTGATCGACGGGTCTTACAATCCGTTCATTTATTTCCGTTTCTGAGGAGGTGTGCCAGATGAAAAACAAAATCCGCGATTGGCTGACCGTCGGCATGTTTGCCCTGGTCATCCTCGGCTTTGCTGTCACCAATCTCTTCTATGATGCAGGCGAAATCTCGACCACCGAGCGCCGCCGGCTGGCCGTCTTCCCCACCTTCAGCGCCGCAGCCGTCAAGGACGGCAGCTTCATGACCGGCATCGAGGACTATCTCACCGACCACTTCGTCGGCCGCGACAGCTTCCGCCGCCTGAAGGCCGGCTTCATGTTCAACATTCTCGGCCAGAAGGACAACCACAAGATCTACGTCGTCGACGGCAGTGCATCCGAGTACAGCGCCGTCCTGCCCGAGGCGTCGCTGGAGCAGATCACCGAAAAGTTCGGCATCCTCCGCGACAAATACCTCGAGGGCTGCAATCTCTATTACAGCGTCATCCCCGACAAGAACTACTTCCTTGCCGAGGCCGGCGGTTACCCCGCCTATGACTACGATGCCTTTCTGTCCATCATGCGCGACAGAATGGAGGGCTTTACCGAGATCGACCTCTTCGGCACGCTCGACATCGACGATTTCTACCGTACCGACCTGCACTGGGATCAGTCCCGCCTGACCGAGGCGACGGCCGCGCTCTGCGCCGGGCTTGGCATTACCCCGCCCGATCTCGCATCGATGACCGCCCACACCCTCTCCCCCTTCTGGGGCGTCTACTACGGGCAGTCGGCCCTCTCGCTCGAGCCCGACACGCTGACCTACCTCACCTCGCCGGTGCTGGACGGCTGCAGCTTCTCGGTGCTGAACGAGCGCACCATGCAGTTTGAGGAAAAGCCGCTCTACAACGAGGCGCAGTTCTCGGGCATCGACCCGTACAGCACCTTCCTGGAGGGCCCCATTCCGCTGGCCAAGATCACCAACCCCGCGGCCACAACCGAGCGCCGTCTGCTGCTCTTCCGCGACTCCTTCGGCTCGGCCATCGCACCCCTGCTGGCCGCCGGCGGCGAGTACGCCGAGATCTGGGTCATCGACCTGCGCTATATTTACGCCAAGCTGCTGCCCGAGTTCATCGACATCCGCCCGGGTGATGATGTTCTGCTGCTCTACAACACGCAGATCCTCGCCAACAGCACGCTCTTCCAAATCAACTGACCCAAACGAACAGCCCCGAGGCAAATAGCCCCCTCCCGGGCGATTAGACAGAAAAAAGAAACACCTATCGCAGAATATCTGATTTTTACGCGGCTTTACTCCTGATTTCATCGGGAGTAAGGCCGTTTTCCATGTTGATAGAAATTGTAGAATTGCATATACTCAGCCACCACCAATTCCACCTCGTTCCGATCAGCAAAATGCATTCGATTCAAGCACTCGCACTTGAGTGTGCCAAAAAAATTTTCCATCGCAGCGTTATCATATGGACATCCGGGACTGGACATGGAGGGAATCATGTGGTATAATTGGGTGAGGTC
>JAFWBJ010000109.1 GCA_017507145.1 Clostridia bacterium
CCTTAAAAATATTAGAAAAACGATTGTCCATAAATGACCTCCAGTAATTATTATCTGAACCGGTTCTGCTTATATTATTGCATAATTTTTCTGAAAGTCCAGATACAATTATTTGGATTTATTTCAACTGTCAGTTGTACTAACAAATAAAAATAAAGCAGTACTTTGCATTTTTTATTGCAAAATACTGCTTTATCGCAGGCACCCCAATGACGGCACTTTCTTTTTGCTTTTTGCTGAAAAAATCCCCCGACAGCATGTGCTGTCGGGGGAGAGCGCTATTTGATTTCTTGTTCCAGCGCACGGCGAAGCAGGCGGTAGAGCGCATATCCTATTGCCGCACCGAGCAGGTTCAGGATGAGATCATCGATGTCCAGACTGCCGAGCAGGGTGAAAAGCTGGATCAGCTCGATGCTGAGCACTGTAACCGCCGACCACAGCACCGTGCGCCAAAAGGCGGCGGCACGTGGGAAGACGGCCGGGATGAAGAGCCCCAGCGGCACGAACATGATGACATTGCCGAAGAGCTGGATGATGGCCCACACCCGCGCGCCGCCCCGCAGATCATGCCAAAATTCGGCAATCGTTCGGCCGGGTAGGAGATTGATGTGCGCCCGCAGGACGGCGGAGGTATACTCACCGCCCAGCCGATCCGCACGCTGGCCGAAAAGCAGCCAGAGCATCAGCAGCGCGTAGGCGGCGAAGAGCAGCAGGCAAAGCCTGTACTGCGGCTGCTTTTTTGTGATGCGCATGTGCGACTTACCACGCATCGGCGGGATTGGGGGCAGCGATCTCGGTTCCCGAGACTTCGCGGTAAAAGGCCGCCTGTGCGGCTTCCATATAGGCCGCGAGGAAGAGTTCGCCCACCAGCGAGACGGCCAGCAGGGGGAGGAGCAGGAAATTGCCGACCAGCACGAAAGCGAGAGCGATGATGCCCGGCAGGGCGCAGAGCAGCGACCAGCCGATGAAGCTGAGTCCCAGGCAGAAGAGCCGGAATTTGTTGCCGTCCATCATTTCGCGCGAGAGCGAAATGGCATAATTGGGGCTGTATTCGGGATGCTCGGAGAGGATGTAGGGGGTCATGGCATAGCTGAATCCTTTGATGATACCGGGGATGACGAAGAGCAGCGACCACAAGAAGGTGTACAGGCCGACCAGCAGATTCATCAGAAAACCGTCGCCCAGCATGTTGAACTGCGAGAAGAGGTCGCCGAAGCGCGCTTCCCGGCCGTCCACCAGGTTCAGGTTATAGCGTGCATAACCCAGCTTGCCCGCCCCGCCGATGATCAGCGAGACGATGAGTCCGACTGCGGCAAAAGCAAGCAGTGCCGCCAGCATCACGCGGAAGAAGTTCAGCGCTTCAGGGGCGAGGTATTGGTCGAGCGAGATGTTGCTGTCCGAATTCGAATTGCTGCCCGAGCTCCCGCCGCCCGATGCGATCTGCGCGCCGATGAGGGATGCCACGAAGGCGGTCAGAACCGAGATGAGCCATTTGCCGTGCAGGGCCTGGCGGGCGATGGCGCGGAAGTCAGATGCGTATTTCATACCGTAGTCTCCTTTTTTTCTGTTAAATTGCGGATGAGTTTGCCCATCCCACGCACGGCGAGCAGGATAGCCAGCTGGGTCAGCCACAGGAAGAGGGTGACAAAGATGGGATTGAATTCTTGAAACAAATCAATGAACCCGCGGCCGGGGTGGGCGAGATATCGGTGATTGGGGTGCGAGCCGAAGATGGCCGACAGCAGATACCACGCCAGCGGATACAGGGGCAGATTCACCCAGGTAGAGCCAGCCGTGACCCGGCGCGCAAAGAGCACGGGCAAGAGGAGAAGCCCCGCCCAGAAGATGATCCTGCCGGTGGGGTCTTTGACGTGGAGGGCATAACTGATTTCGCCGTACTCGTTTTCGGTATAATCGCGGATTGTTCCCTCGACGCCGATCATACCGTCGGCGATAGCCAGGCAGACGATAACGGTGCAAAGGCCGAGAAGCAGGGCGAAGAGATGGCGCTTGCCGTTTGTATCCATGGGCATCCTCCTTTCGGGCGGAATTGTGATTCCTTTGGCTACAATATAGCATAAATCTGTGAACAGCGCAAGAACATCGGCGGATTTTGGGAAAAAATCGCAATTTTTATCAATCATTTCTCCGCCATCTGTGCTATAATGGTACGCACAGGGGGGAGAAGGATGGAAATGACACAAATCGGGCTGGCGATTGCGTATATCGAGGCGCATCTTCGGGACGAACTGGACAACAAGACCCTGGCGCGGATCTGCGGCTATTCGGAATATCACTTTATCCGCCTGTTTCGCCGATATGTGCACCTGACACCGGCCGATTATATCCGCAAGCGCAGGATCTCCGAGATTGTGCGGCGAGTAGGGGGCGATGCCAGGCCGATGTCGGACATTGCCTTTGCCTGGGGATTCAATTCCAAGGAGAATTTCACCCGCGCGTTCAAAAAGGAGCATGGCATCCTCCCCACCCAGTGGAAGTCGGCCAACTGCAGTCTGCGGCTGTACGGCCCCTTTTCGTTTGCGGTGTCCGCCCCGGAGCCGAGCGTCTCCCTGCAGTACCTCACGCCTTTTTCGCTGACGGTCTACCGCTTCGATGCGGAGGATCCGCCGGCTTGCTGGAATCGGTACAATGCCGAGAGGCGGTCGATTCGGCTGTCGGGCGGCGCGGTGACCGAGGATTTTGGCGCGATGATCTGGGACGGCGAGAAAAAGCGGCTGATCTATCACATCGGCATCCGCTCCGACGCGGTTGAGGGCGATACCACAGGCACGCTGCAGCTGGCGATCAAGGGCGGCCTTTATGCGGTTTTTGAAACGCCGCCCGCCGACAGAGATGCCTTCGTCAGTACCATCCGCAAAACCTGGGATTGGATCTATCGTGTGTGGCTGCCGGAGAACGGTTACTGCCGGGGCGACGGATTTGAGTTGGAGAGTTATGTCGAGACAAGCAGAAAATATACAGAACGGATCTATGTTCCGATTCGAAAGGAGTAATCATGGCAGAAATCATCAAGGTTTTCAAAGAGGAGATCCCGAGCCTGCGCTTTATCGGTAAGAAGTACGATAAGTTCGGACACTGGGGGGAATGGTTTGCGAACGGCTGGTTCGATGTGATTGAGCAGGCGATGGGGGGCACTGCGCAGATTCTTGCACAATGGGAAAACGGAGGCGGCTACATCGGTGTTGAGCGCCGCGCCGAGGGACAGCCATTCGCCTACTATATCGGCATGATGACACCTGCGGGCACACCGGTGCCCGAAGGCTTTGTCGGCCTGGATTTTGTCAATCTTGCTCTCGGCACCTGTTGGATTCGCGGCAGCGAGAAGGCGGTGCACAAAACGGTCGGCTGCCGTGAGAAGCTGATCGAGGCGGGAATGACAGTCTGGCAGGACAGCGAGGGCGGCGAGTGGTCTTTTGAGAACTGTGTCTGCCCGCGCTACACGACGCCCGATGAGCAGGGCAATATGATTCTTGACTACTGCTATTTTGTGCTTCGGTAAGTGTCGATCGGTTTTGCCGCGTAGATTTTTCGTGCGGCCGGAGGGAGGGTATGCCCCGATGCGGGCATACCCTCTTTTGCTTGAATCCGGAAGGATTTTGACCGGAAAATTTTTTGCAAAATCTTGGTTTTTTTGCCGCAGGCCTTGCTTTTGCCGAGGCTATGGTTTATAATATAAAATAGTGCATTGTGACGATGCCGCACCCGGTCTTGTCAGAAAGGAGATTTTCGATGTCAGCAGCAAACCGTGTAACCGTTGTTCTGCCCTCGCTCAATCCCGATGAGAAACTGCGTCTTGTGCTGTCCGGGCTCTGCCAGGCCGGCTTTGACGATATTTTGGTGGTCAATGACGGCAGTGATGAGGCGCACCTGCCGAATTTTCCCGCGCCAGGCGAATTCCCCGGCGTGGAGATCCTAACCCATCCGGTCAACCGCGGCAAGGGGGCAGCGCTCAAGACGGCATTTGCCCATTTCCTTGCAACCCGCACCGACCGTGTTGGCGTGGTGACGGTGGACGGGGACAATCAGCACCATCCCGCTGACGTGCTCTCCTGCGCTGAGGTGCTCTGCGCCATTCCGAAGAATCTCATTCTCGGCGTGCGCGATTTCTCGGGTGAGGATGTGCCCGCGCGCTCACGCATGGGCAACCGCATCACCTCGACCGTCTTCCGCCTCTTCTGCGGCATGCGCATCTCCGATACCCAGACCGGCCTGCGCGCCATTCCGGCCGCGCACCTGCCCCGTATGCTGGAGGTCGAGGGCGACCGCTTTGAGTATGAGACGAACATGCTGCTCGAACTCAAGCGCGCCCGCATCAAGTGGACCGAGGTGCCGATTCGCACGGTCTACATCGAGGAGAATCAAACCTCCCATTTCCGGCCAATCGTCGATTCCTGGCGGATCTACAAGCTGATTTTTAAGTATATGCTCAGTTCGGCGGCAGGGTGTGTGGTGGACCTCGGCATCTTCTGGCTGCTGTCGGTCCTCTTCGGCACGGCGGCCAGCTGGCTGATCTACCTCTATACCGCCATCGCGCGCCTGCTTTCTTCGCTGACCAACTTCACGCTCAACCGCCGGGTAGTCTTCGGCAGCAGCGGCCCGGTCGGCCGGACGCTTGTCCGCTATTATACGCTGGCAATCCCGCAGCTTCTGGTGTCGGCTTTCTTGGTCGACCGTCTGGCCGCCGGTCTCTTCCAGACCGCGCCCAACGGTGAATTCTGGACTACCGTGGTCAAGGCCGTCGTTGACACGCTGCTCTTCTTTATCAGCTTCCGCATCCAACGGGAGTGGGTATTCCGTGAGAAAGGATAATCATTGCATGGAAAAGCAAACGCAATTTGATCCCGGGCAGAGCCGCCCTGCTGTGCGCAGACCGACTCGCGTTCCGGCGCGATTCCCGGGCGAGAACAGGGCTGCTCCGGCACCTGCTCCGGTAGCGGAGACGCCGAGAGAGACGTCGGCCGAGCCGGCAGCGCAGCCCAACGCACCGGTGGCAACAGCGGATGCGCGGGTCCCGCTGGCCCGTCGGCCGCGGCAGCTGCCCGTACAGCCCCAGACGCCGCCTGCACCGAGCGTTCCCCGCCGGCCGGCTCCGCAGCCCGAACAGACCGCGGCGCGGTCTGTTCCCCCTGCACAGCCTGTCCCGCAGCAGCGGACGGCACAGCCACAGGCTCGTCCCCAGACGGCGCGCCGCCGTAAAACCAAGCGAACCGGCGCACAGATCGCCTGGATGATTGTCCGCCGGACGCTGATCGTTCTGCTGACCGTCGTTCTGCTGGTTGTGGTCGGCGTGCTGGCCCTTTGCTATACCATCGTCAACGGCCCCAGCCCGACCATCCGTAATCAGCTTGTGCTGACCGCGACCCAGACCAGCGCGATGAAATGGGCGCCCGGCGTCTTTATGCCCCAGGAAGAGGTCGACCGGATCGTGGCCGACAGCCATGTGGTCCGACAGGAGGAGATTCACCTCGACGAGTTTGCGCCGGCGGTCAAGACCGACCAGCACGGCGAGGTGGTCGACGAATGGGCGGCCGCCATTGACGGCATGCTCTACGAAACCATCAGCGGCCCGACCTTCAAGGGCTATGTTCTCCTGATCCGCGATCCTTCGCGCGTCTATGTGTCCACCTCGAGCGATTTCAAGAGCAATCAGCCCGGTATGCAGATCTTCACCGGCGTTGACCGCGACGGCGCAATTGCGGCCATCAATGCAGGCGAGTTCTGGGACGATGGCGGCGGCGGCACCGGCGGCCAGCCCCTCGGACTTACCTATTCGCTGGGCAAGATGGCCTACAATGACTGGTCCACCCGTACCTTCATCGGCTTTGACAGCAACCACCAGCTGATCGTGGCCGAGTCGATGACCCGCACCAAGGCCGATTCGCTGGGCATCCGCGATGCCGTTTCCTTCCAGAACGGCAACACGCTGATCACGCACGACGGCGACAAGGTGACGCTGCACTACAACGATGACAACACCGGCAAGGCACAGCGCACGGCCATTGGCCAGCGCGCCGACGGAACGGTGATCATGATCGTCACCGACGGCCGCACGGCGGCCAGCCTCGGCGCGACGCACAATGATATTATCGATGTCATGGTCAGCTACGGCGCAGTGTCGGCCGGTATGCTGGACGGCGGCTCGTCGACGATGATGTACTACCGCGACTGGTATACCAAGTACAACGTGGATGTCAGCACGCTGGATGAAAACCAGCGCAGGGGCATGGTCAACAAGTTCAAGGCTTTTACCCCGCCGCGCTTTATTCCGACCTACTTTATGGTCAGACCCGAGGAGGGAGCGGCATCATGACACAGAACAAGCGTAAATCCACCTTCCGCTTCCCGGTTTTCTACATCTGCCTCTTGATCGGCGTTGCCCTTGCTCTGATTGCAATGGCCGTTGGCCTGGCCCGGCTGCGTGTGATTCTGGCCGATTACGAGGACGCACAGCCCAAGTATGCGGCTGAAGCGGTATTCGCTGAACACTTCGCTCATCCCGATTTTGCGGCGCTCGTTGCCCGGAGCGGCATGCCTGCCAATGTTTCGCCGCTTGAGACAGAGGCCGGCTTCGCGGCCGAACTTGAGGAGCGCTTCGGCGGGGAGAAGACATCCTACGCCTCCACCACAGCTGGCACCGATGGCAGCCTGCGCTATCTGGTCAAGGCAGGCGAGCAGAAGATTGCCGTCTTTTCGCTGAAGGTGAGCGAGGAGAAGAGCGAGTACGGCTTTGATCAGTACGAGCTGGGGGAGATCGAGCTCTACATCCGCCCCGAGGAGAGCGTGACGGTCAGCGCCCCGACCGGCGATTCCGTCTACCTCAACGGCACGCTGCTGGACGAGCAGTATATCACCGAGCGCGGCATCGAAACCGACAGTTGCGCACATATGCCCGAGGGGGTCAGCGGAATCACCTACACGACTTATTCGGTCGGTAGCCTGCTCCGGACGCCCGCCATTGAGGTGAAAGCACCGGACGGCACGGCAGCCCCCTTGACGCAGGATGCCGAGACCGGCGTCTGGACGGCCGATGTGGTCTACGATACGGCGCTGGCCGAAAAATATGCCGATCAGATGATCACGGTCGCACAGAATTATGCGGCGTTTGTGATGCGGGACGCTTACTTTGCCTCCTTCTCCAGCTATTTCGACAAGACCACCGATCTCTACCAAACCATCCGTCAGGTGCCGACTTCCTTCGTTTGGCGGCACGACGGCTACAGCTTCGCAGACGTGAGCGCGACCGAGTTCTACGCCTACAACGATGACACCTTCTCCTGCCGGATTCGCTTTGTGCATATCCTGCACCGCATCGGCAACGAGGACTATACCGAGCAGCTGGACATCACCTTCTATCTGCACCGCGTGAACGGCGAGTTTTTGATCTACGACATGGTGAATCAGTAAAGGAGTACATATGGATATTTTCCTTCCCTTTGATTTTGCGATTCTGGACTGGATCGCCGAGCATCTGCGCTGCGGCTTCCTTGACTTTGTGATGCCGCTGATCACCCGCCTCGGCGATGAGGGCATCTTCTGGATCATCGTGGCGGTGATCATGCTTATCTTCCCCAAGACCCGGAAGGCGGGAGCGATGATGGGCGTGGCCATGATCCTCGGCCTTCTGGTCGGCAACCTGACCCTCAAGCCGCTGATCGCCCGCCCGCGGCCCTACACCGAGCTCGGCATCTCGCCCTACCTGGTGGAGGGGCTCTCTTCGATGTCCTTCCCCTCTGGGCATACGCTGGTCTGCTTTGAGGCAGCCACCGTGCTGATGCTGCGTTACCGCAAGCCCTGGGGCATCGCCGCCCTGGTGGTGGCCATCCTGGTGGCCTTCTCGCGGCTCTACCTCTATGTGCATTTCCCGACCGATGTGATCGCCGGCGTGCTGCTTGGCACCTTCTTCGGCTTCTGCGGCGTGTGGATCGTCAACGGCGTGATCCGCGCTTGGAAGAAGCTGCGGGGGTGAGACCTTGGGGACGTTGTCCCCACCCCCCTACCAGAGGGTCTTTTTGAAAAAAGGCCCTCTGGACTCCCCAAAAACTTTCATAAAAAAGACTGACCTTTGTGCCAATCAAATCTGATGCGCACAAAGGTCAATTCTTTTGTTGGAAAGTTTTCGCGGGGGTCTGGGGACGCCTCTGAGATTGCCGAAGGCAAGCTCCCAAGGAACTGCCCAACGGGCAGTTCGGTTTTCCCCAAAGGCGCCCCCAGCGGGGTTTGGGGCAGAGCCCCAAGGTCTTACATCTGCTCCCGCAGTGCCTGCAGGGCGTCGGAGAGGCCGCCGATGCGGTCGATGATGCCGGCTTCCACTGCTTCGCGGCCGTCGATGATTGAGCCCATGTCGGTGGCGATCTGATCGGGGCGCATCATCATTTCGCGGAGATGGTCGATGTCGGCGCGGGAGTGGTTGGCGATAAAGCGCAGGATTCGCTCCTGCATGTGCTGGAAATAGCGGAAGGTCTGAGGGACGCCGAGGACCAGGCCGGTCATGCGGACGGGGTGGATGGTCATGGTGGCGGTCGGCACGATGAGGGATACCTTGGCCGAAACGGCCAGCGGTACGCCGATCGAGTGCCCGCCGCCCAGCACCAGCGAGGCGGTCGGCTTTTTCATGCTGGCGATCATCTCAGCAATGGCCAGGCCGGCCTCGACATCGCCCCCCATCGTATTGAGCACGATCAGCAGGCCGTCGATCTCGTCGCTTTCCTCAATGGCGGCCAGCAGGGGGATGATGTGCTCGTATTTGGTCGCCTTCTGGCTGTCGCCCAGCAGATAATGCCCCTCGATCTGCCCGATGATGGACAGGCAGTGGATGGTCTCGCGTGCATTTTTGGCGACGACCGAGCCGTTCTTGAAGATTTCCTCCAGCTCGGTTTTGCCCTCAACCGGAGCCGTGCTTTTTCCTTTGCTTTCGTTGTTCTCGTTTTCCATGGTATCGCTCCCTTCTTTTGGGGTAGTATGCCCCGGAAGCGGTGGGATTATGACAAAAGGATGCCCGTGGGCATCCTTTTATTTCGCCTGCAGATAGCGGCTGATCGCGTCCAGACGGTGCTTCAGCTTTTCGATTTCCTCGACCACCGCGTCGAGATCCGGCAGATTTACATCGGTCACGCCCAGCAGATAGTCGCAGGAGACGCCGAAAAAGCTTGCCAGCTTCACGATGGCGTAGCTGTCGGGGTTCGTCTTGCCGGTTTCGTAGTTTGAGAGCGTCCGCTGATCAATGCCGGTCTGCTCGGCGACGTCAATCTGCCGCAGGTCGCGGTCTTCGCGCAGATCTTTGATTCGGTTCATGGCAGCCTCCATAAGAAATTTTGTGCTGATGCACATAAAATATACTATAAAATTTCTAAGAAAGGCTTGACAAACCAAAAAATATCGTTTATAATTTGCTGTATACCAAAATATTAGTAGAGGATGCGGCGTGGAAGAAACAGAAACCCTTTGCGTATATCCGTGCGAGGTGGGGCAGACAATCGAGCGAATGGAGGCATTGGGCTGGACGCTGCGGACGAGACGGACAGTCAGCCGGCGGGTGCTGCGTGCAGAATGCGGCGAAACGGTGATCCATCGCGTGACTGTCGTAGAGCGGCTGGTGATGCTGACCTTTGCGCTTGCCTCATGAAGCAAAAATCCCCTGTGTCGTGGCGGCACAGGGGTCTATGTTATTACATCGAGATGACCGCCATGACGGCGCAGAGAGCGAAGAACGCGAGGATGGCCGGTGAGCGGCGCAGTGCGCGGCCGCCGGTGCCGGGCGAAAAGCGGAGCCGTCTGTGTGCGACGATCGCTATGACGAGGGTAGCGCCGGCACAGGCGACGCCCAGGGCGGCATAGGCAAAATAGGCCGAGAGAGCGGGCAGATTCAGGACGGCCAGCAGATCGGCCAGCCCGTCGATCTCGCCGCTTTGCAGCAGCTCCAGCATCGGCTGGATGGCGCGCAGGAGTGCCGGTGCGACGACGCCGCCGAGAAAATTGATGGCGGCATGCAGGGCGATGGTGTACCGCAGACGGCCGGTTTTGACATAGACATAGCCAAGAACCAGTCCGATCAGGAAGGCGTAGAAAAACTGATAAAAATTGAGGTGAAAAGCCCCAAACATGGCTGCCGACAGCAGAACCGCCGGCAGTTCGCCATAGCGGCGCGTACGGTCGATGATGAGGCGGCGGAAGATGAATTCCTCGCCTAAGGGGGCGGCGACAACGGTAGCCAGCGCCGTCCAGAGCGGGTTCTGCTCAAGAATGATCGCTTGAATCGGGTTGACCGGCGGCAGGCCGCGCAGAGCAGAGACGAAGAGCATCAGCATGCTGCCGATGAGGTTGCCGAAATACATCAGCCCCATCGAGAGCAGGAAGGCAAGCCACCATCGGCGCATGGGCATCTGGCGCGCCGCCGGCGGCTGGGACGGACAGCGCCGCAGGAGCAGCAGGCAAATCGGAAGTCCGACGCCGTAGATGGGCAGAAGCGACAGCAGCCAGAGATAGCCGTCGGTTTCGGCCAGTGCCGGCGCGATGTGCGAAATCATCGCGGTCGCGGCGTACTGAACGGCCAGCATGGCCGCCAGCAAAGCGCAAAAGGCAAAGCCAAGACGGTTGGCACAGGCTTGCTCAGGGGTGCATGTGGTGCGGTCTCTTCTCATTGCGTATCCTTTCCGGCGGCGCAGAGCGCCGCAATCTCCTCGGGTGTGGGCATCACCTTCAGCGCACCCCGGCGGGTCGTGATGATCGACGCGCCGGCATTGGCGAAGGTCAGCATTTCGGTCAGGCCGGCTTCGTCCAGTGCATCCAGCCCGGTGCGGAGGATGTGGTGGAGACAGCAGGCGCAGAAGGTGTCGCCGGCGCCGGTCGTCTCAATGGTTCCGGCCTGCAGAAAGGCCGGAACATCGACGCGAAGATCGCCGAAATACGCCCGGCTTCCCTCTCGTCCCAGCGTCAGCAGAACCAGAGGGATGGGATACTCCCGCCGCAGTGCCGCAACCGCAGCATCGTAGTCGCGCTCACCGGTGAACCAAAGAATTTCGTTGTCGGCAATCTTGAGCACATCGCACTGCGCAAGCCCATATGCCGTCTGCGCATGCGCCTCCTCCAGCGAGGCCCAGAGCGGCGGACGAAGATTGGGATCAAAGGAGATCAGCGCACCGCCTGCCTTGGCGATGCGCACCGCCTTCTGCGTTGCGGCCCGCACGCCGGCATGCGTCAGCGACAGCGTGCCAAAGTGAAAAATCCTGGTGTCAGTCAGACGCTCTTCGCGTACCTCGTCGGCGGTGAGCATGATATCAGCCCCCGGATCGCGGTAGAACGAAAAGTCTCGATCGCCGCCCGGCAGAGTCTGCACAAACGCCAGTGTGGTCTTGACCCGCTCATCCATGTACAGATCAGCCGTATCAATCCCCAACGCCCCAATCGTCTCTTTCAGTTGACGCCCGAACAGATCATCCCCTACCTTGCCGATAAAGGCCGTCCGCCGGCCAAGCCGACTCAGCATCGCCAGCACATTGCAGGGCGCACCGCCGGGATTCGCCTCAAAAAGCCGATTCCCCTGCGCACTCGGCCCGTTATCGGTAAAATCAATCAGCAGCTCACCCAAAGCCACCACATCAAACGATTTGCCCATACGCATCCTCCTGATGAAAGTTTTTGCAGGATAGAGGGGTTTGGGGAGGAAGGGAGCTTTTTTCAAAAAGCTCCCTTCCTCCCCAAGGTCTTGCTTTACAACAACTGAATCCCATTCTCCCGGCAGGCCTTGACCGTCTCGGGCGGCCAGATCGACGACTGTACCTCGCCGACGTGGGCCTTGCGCAGGAAAAACATGCAGAGTCTCGACTGGCCGATGCCGCCGCCGATGGTGTAGGGCAGCTCACCGCGCAGCAGGGCAGCGTGGAAGGGCAGAGCGGTACGCTCGGTACAGCCGCGCTCCTCCAGCTGGCGCATCAGCGATTCCTCATCGACGCGGATGCCCATCGAGGACAGCTCCAGCGCAATGTCGAGCACCGGATAGTAAACAATGATATCCCCGTTGAGATCCCAGTCGTCGTAGTCGGGCGCGCGGCCGTCGTACGGCTTGCCGCAGCTGAGCTTGCCGCCGATCTGCTCGAGGAAGATGGCGCCGTATTCGCGGGCGGCCAGGTATTCGCGCTCCTTGGCGGTCTTGTCGGGGTACTTCTGATAAAGCTCCTCAGCCGTGATAAAGGTGATCTTCTCGGGCAGCATCCGGCCGGCAAAATCGTAGTCATCGGCGATGTAGCGCTCGGTGTGCTTGATGACCTCGTAGATGCGGCGGACCGTCTTCTCCAGCGTTTCGCGGGTGCGGTCGGCGCGGGTGATGATCTTCTCCCAGTCCCACTGGTCCACGAAAATCGAGTGAATGTTGTCGGTGTCCTCGTCGCGGCGGATGGCATTCATGTCGGTGTACAGGCCTTCGCCGGGCTCAAAATTGTACACACCCAGCGCGTAACGCTTCCACTTGGCAAGCGACTGCACAATCTCCGCCTCACAGCCGTTCTCTCCGATGTCAAAGCCGACCGGGCGCTCGACACCGTTGAGGGTGTCGTTGAGACCCGAGCCGACCGGGACGAAGAGGGGGGCAGAGACGCGGGTAAGGTTGAGCTCGATGGCCAGATCGCGCTCGAAGAAATCCTTGACTTTTTTGATGGCGACCTCGGTCTGGCGGAGGTCGAGCAGAGAGCGATAGCCTGCAGGTACAGTAAGTGACATGGTTATGTTTCCTTTATGAATGAATTATTTTGCGGAATAAATTGTTCAGAAAAGTTTTACGGGTTCTGGCCTTGACCGGCACCTGCCCTCGGGTGTATAATGAAATCACCAAATATCCGAGAGGAGTATAGCCCCATGAAGCTCAATGAGTCCCAGATCAAGGAAAAAATCGAAGAGATCACCGCGAAGATCAAAGCGGATGACAACCTGCTTGCCAAGTTCAAGGCAGAGCCGGTCAAGACGCTGGAGAGCCTGCTCGGCATCGACCTGCCCGATGACATCATCGAGAAGATCGTTGACGGCGTCAAGGCCAAGATCACGGTCGATCGGGCATCCGACCTGCTAAATGGCCTGGGCAGCCTCTTCAAAAAGTAAGAACCTCCGGGGAAAAGCCGCACAGCGGCTTTTCTTTTTTATTTGGCAATCGCTTCGGCGATGGCGGCGTTGACACGCTCGCGCAGCTGCAGGATGTAGTCGGCGCTGTGCGGGTACTGCTTGAAGGTGATGGGCTCGGCCAGGTCACCTTCGATGAGCTGCATGACGCGGTCACGGCCGCAGAGCTGTTCGCAGAGCTTGAATGCACGCAGATCCTCAAGCGCTTCGCGGAAGACCACGATACGCAGGCTCTCCCACGCCGTACCGTCGGGGGCGGGGTAAACCGAGCAGGTATCGCCGGCCGGAACCCAATCGCTGCCGCAGGTATCGAGGAAGGGATTGATGGGATTGTGCGAGTGGCAGGTATTGTAGAAGTTGAAGCCCCAGTGCAGGAAGCCGACAATGTCGTACTTGTAGAGCTGTACGCCGATGATGCGGTTGCGGGCCGAGGGCATCGCGCAGAAGCGGTTGCTGACATCGCGGTGCTGCGCGCAGCAGTAGTACGTCCAAAGGCCGTCGGTTTCGGCCTCAAGGAAGGGCTCGATGTGGTTGGTGGAGGGAATGGGGGTAGAGACGACACCCTGGCTGTAAAACTCGAAATTCGAGAGGGCATCCATGATGGTGTACCCCTCGAGCAGATCGGCAATCACCGCTTTGGAGGCGCGGTACTGCTCAAGCTGCTCGGCGTTCGGCTCGTCGGAGACGTGGAAATAGCAGCGACGGTCATCACCGCGGGCCTTCATGTGATCGAGGAAGGCGGGGATGAAGGTGCGCAGGAAGGCGGTGTAGGCCTCACCGGTGGCATCGGTGTCCCAGCCGAAGAGACGGCGGTATTCGCCGTTCACCGTTGCCATGATCTTGGGCGCGTGCGCCGCGCCCCACTGGGTGAAGAAATGCGCGATCTCAAAATATTGGATGCCGCAGCGGTCAGCCATGTCGATCCAGCGGTCAAGCAGCGTAAAATCGAAGCGGTAGGTTTCCCCCTCCAGCGTGACGCCGACCAGCTGATTGGTCAGCCGCTCCCCACCGACCTCGGTGTCGAGCGGCGGCGTGAAAATGGGCGTCAGAAGGAGATTGATGCCGTTGGCCGCGGCCGTTCTGACGAAATTCTCGATGATGGTCCAGTGCTCCTCCGAGAAGACCTCGACGCCGTAATACTGCGCCAGACAGTCGCAGTGGAACCATTGGGTGAAGATCAGCTCCTGCGGAGGCAGAACTGCATCGATGAGTGTGATCTGCAGTTCGTTGCACGAGAGCACCTCACCGGCATCGTCGCAGAGCTGCACGGTGATGTGATGCTCGCCGGCCGGGAAGTCATTGGGCAGATTCAGGGCAAACCAAAGGGTGCGCAGCTGGCCCAGAACGATGCTGGGGCGGCCGTGGTAATCGAGGGGGGCAAGCAGGTCGGGATAGAGCCCGGGAGCGGTGCGCAGATAATTGCTGTCCGGCGAGGGGTAGCAGGGCATGCTGACGGGGAGCTCCATCACGCGGCGAACCGTAACATACGGGGCAAGGTTCCCCTCCAGACGAAGGTTGGCACGATAAGCGTTGCGGAACTGCGGGTCGGTTTCGGTCATGACCAGCTGGAACGAAACCTGCTGGCCGCGCAGCAATGAAAGGCGACTGAGCGCGGGCTTGGTGTCGATCGACTCATCACTAAAGCATTTCTCCAGCGAGGAAATTAGTTTGGTTTTCAGAGATTGACGCATCGTTGTTCTCCTTTATCTATCGTGTTCAGACGTACAGTTCGTCCAAGAGCAGATAATAGCGCAGGCGCTCGTTATCGGGGGCGATGCCCAGCGCGGCAAAGAAGCGTGTTTCATCGGCGGCAGGACGAACCGGACCGCCGAAAAAGCCGCCCAGATTGCGGCGCAGGCTCTTGAGACAGAGCGCGATGTCCCGCCAGGGATCGGCCAGCCCGCAGGCGCCGAGATCGATAAATCCGGCCACGCCCTGTTCGGTGAGCAGGACATTGGGCAGGCAGTAGTCGCCGTGCGAGAGAAGAAGGGTTTCATCCGGGCGGTTTTGCTCCAGCCAGCCGAGCAGGTCATCGGGGGCGCGGAAGCTGCCCGGCCCGAAGGTGCCAGGGGTGCAGTCGGCGGTGTTTACCTCGCCGCGCGCCACGCGGCCGCGTAGGAAGGCGAGCTCATCGTCCAGCGCACAGCGGCAGGGGCATCCGGTGGGATCGACTGCCCAGAGCATGCGCAAACCTTCAGCCAGCCGGTCGGTGAGAACGGCGGGGCGATCAAGCCAGGCGGGGGCGCAGGCCATCTCGCCGGCGATGCGGGACATGAGCAGATAGCGCATGCCGTTTGCCCTCTCATCGGCCAGAACAACCGGCACAGGCAGCTTGCCAGCCAGCCAGCGCATCATGGTGACGGCGCGATCGGTTTCGGTGCAGGGGGGCTCAATTTTGAGCACCATATCGGCATAGATTACGACGGCAGAGCCGGAGCGGCCAACCGTTTCGGTGCGACCGACGCGGCCGCCGATCCATGCTTGTATCGCGGGTGGAATGGTCAAATGCTTCATCAATTCTGATTCGGGAACAGCGCAGTCAGTGCATCGGCCGTTTCGACGATGTGCGCAGCGCCGACCTCGCGCAGCAGGGCAGGGGAGCGATAGCCCCACGCAACGCCGACCGGGAGGAATCCCGCATTCTGTGCGGTGCGAATGTCCACATCGCTGTCACCGATGAAGGCGATCTCGGCAGGTGCAGCGCCGAGCGCGGCCGCCATTTCAAGCGGAACGGTCGGATCAGGCTTGGTGGGAATGCCGGGCCGCTGGCCGATGGCAAGATCGATCAACCCCGGCAGCAGCTGGGCGCAGAGGCCTTTGACCATGTGGTCCTGCTTGTTCGAGAGGACCGCGATGCGATAGCCGCGGCTGTGCAGGGCTGTGATGGCTGCGGTGATGCCGGGGTAGGTCTCGGTCGTTTGCCCATAACAGGCGGCATAGGCGCGGTCATAATCGGCCAGAACGGCATCGATCTGTGCGTCATTGCGCTCGGACATCGGCATGGCGCGGGTGACTAACATCCGCGCGCCGTTGTTGATGAAGGTGCGCAGAGCATCCAGATCGTGCTCGGGATAGCCGAAGCGGCGCATAGTGGCGTTGAGTGCGGTCAGAATTGCCGGCAGGGTGTCGGCAAGAGTCCCGTCCAGATCGAAGATCAGGGCTTTGTACATGATACCTCCAAAAATGCGGGGAGAAAAATATCTATCCTTTATTCTAACAGAGTTGCCCCCAGTTCGTCAAGGAAATCACGCAATTTTTTCTTGTTGAGGGCATAATAAATGCGGTTGGCATCGCGTTTGATCTCGACGAAACCGCTTTCCATGAGCAGGGACATGTGGTGCGAGATGGTTGCGGTGGACAAATCCAGCAGAGAAGCCAGCTGCTGACCGTATTTCGGGGACTCAGCAAGCAGGCGCAGAATCTCAAATTTCCGCAGGTCACCGATGGTGCGCAGGGTGCGGCAGAGCTTATCCTCCAGTGTCGAGGTCTGGGTGATCTCTTTCAGCGGCTCAAAGAGCACGCCAACATAGAAATAGTCATCCTCGCGTTCATCGGTGAAGTTCATCAGATAGCGGGTGGAATTGCACATCATAATCGAGGGCTGGATGTAGAGGGTGTCAATCGACTCCGAAACACGGATACCATAGTTGCGTTCAATAAAATCCGCCCCGCCCGTGGCGATCGGCTCGTTGACGGCAGAGAGGAACCAGCTCACATAGTGGCGGACGATGTCATATTTCTCGCTGTAAAGCCGTGCTGCTTCCTCCAAAATGTCGGCCAGAGCCGAGCGATAGTGGTCAAATCCGTTGTAGAAGCGGCAAATTTCCCACTTTTCGTCGGCGGGAATGTTCATCGTCTCGACGAAAGCGATCAGCTCGCCGTAGTTGACAATGTCACCGTCATAATCCTCGGGGGCAAATTCGTTTTGCAGGAGCGAGGTCAGGTTCAGAAAGAAGATCGGCTTTGAGAGTTCGCGCAGGGCATTCAGATCGGCGGCGAGATTCGGCTCGGCGCGGCGGCAGGCGTTATGAATCAGATAAAAGGCGAAGCAGCCCTTCATGCCGCTGTGCCGGCGGAAGAGAAAATCAAGCAGACGGTCGTCTGCGGTCAGCGACCGGGTGACGTGTTCGGACAGTTCAATGATGGCATCGAAACAGCTGTCCAAAACCTCCGGATCGATGGCGAACTTTTTGAGTATGGCGTGTTTGAGGTCACGGCATGCCTCGCCGTTCCGGCTGTTATAGAGCAGCATCGCTGCTTCAAAGAGAAGATTCGGCTCGCGCAGAAGTTTGATTTCCATGTGGCGCTCTCCTTAATGTTGTACTGTGATCAAATGCAGTATACCATTTATCTTGAATCTTGTCAAGTGTTTTTCTTCAAAAAAGATCAAATGTTTGAAGCTTGTGAAGGAATAAACGGGGAAAATATTCGACAAAGTCCAAATCTCGTGAGGAGAATTTGAAGAAAAACGAACGAAATTCATCGAAAGAATACATTCGAGAAACATAAAATATTAATGAATATCAAAATGAAAAGTTTTACAATAATCGAATAAAAATGGCGCATTGTCAAAGCACTTTGCGAAGTTGATTGAATACGGGAAGATTTGATGTGCATCGAAATATAAGCCTCTCTTTTTTGATATGCGCGAAATTTGCAAGCCTTTCTTTGCACAAAAATGTGCAGGGTGACAAAAAAACAAAAGAAAACAAAAAAAATATCATGATTGTGCCTATTTCCACCTGCCAGCAGATGTGATATAATATATTATTATGGTTAAAACTATTCAAAAAACAGGGAGACGAGAGTTTTGAAACGCGAAGATTTGCGCAATATTGCGATTATCGCACATGTAGACCACGGCAAGACCACGCTGGTCGATGAAATGCTCAAGCAGGGCGGTGTTTACCGCGAGAATCAGGCGACTGAGGAGCGCGTCATGGACAACAATGCGCTCGAAAAGGAGCGCGGCATTACGATTTTGGCCAAAAATACGGCGGTTCACTATAAGGATGTCAAAATTAACATCATCGATACCCCCGGCCATGCTGACTTCGGCGGCGAGGTGGAGCGTATTCTGAAGATGGTCAACGGCGTTCTTCTGCTGGTTGATGCGGCCGAGGGCCCGATGCCCCAGACCCGCTTTGTGCTTCAGCGTGCACTGGAGCTCAATCACCGCGTGATCGTCGTCATCAACAAGGTCGACAAGCCCGATGCCCGCCTGGAAGAGGTCGAGGAAGAGGTGCTTGAGCTGCTGATGGACCTCGATGCCACCGACGAGCAGCTCGACAGCCCGATGATTTTCTGCTCGGGCCGCGCGGGAACGGCTTCGCTCTCTCCCTTCCAGCCCGGTACAACGCTGGAGCCGCTGTTTGACACCATCCTCGAGTACATGCCCGCACCCGAGGGCGACGAGGAGGGGGAACTGCAGCTGTTGGTTTCCTCCATTGACTATAACGATTACGTCGGCCGCATCGGCATCGGCCGCATCGAGCGCGGCGTGATCCGCCAGAATCAGCCCGCGATGATCACCAACTACCACAACGGCAGCGCGCCCAGACAGACCCGCATCGTGTCGCTGTATCAGATCGACGGCCTGACCCGCGTGCCGGTCACAGAGGCCAAGGTGGGTGATATTGTCTGCTTCTCGGGCGCCGAGGATATCACCATCGGTGACACCATTACCTCGCTTGCCTGCCCTGAGCCGCTGGAGTTTGTCAAGGTCAGCGAGCCGACCATGGAGATGACCTTCTCGGTCAACGATTCTCCCTTTGCCGGCCGCGAGGGCAAGTATGTCACCTCGCGCAAGCTGCGTGAGCGTCTCTACCGCGAGCTGCTCAAGGACGTTTCACTGCGCGTGACTGACGGTGATAGCACCGACAGCTTCAAGGTTGCCGGTCGTGGTGAGATGCACCTCTCGATTCTGATTGAGACGATGCGCCGCGAGGGCTATGAGCTGACCTGCTCGATGCCCCACGTTCTCTTCCGCGAGATTGACGGCAAGCGCCACGAGCCGATGGAGAAGGTATCGGTCGATGTGCCCTGTGACTATGTCGGCCCGGTCGTCGAGGAGCTTGGCCGCCGCAAGGGTGAGCTGCTTGAGATGAACCCGAACAACACCGGCACGCGCATGCGCATCGAGTACATGATCCCCGCCCGCTGCCTCATTGGCTACCGTGCGATCTTCATGAACGCGACCCGCGGCGAGGGCATCATCAACTCGATTTTCGCCGGCTATGAGCCCTACCGCGGCGACATTGCTCTGCGCTACACCGGTTCTCTCGTGGCCAGCGAGGACGGTGAGACGACTTCCTACGGCCTCTACAATACGCAGGAGCGCGGCTCGATGTTCATCGGCCCAGCTACCCCTGTTTACGAGGGGATGATCGTCGGTGAGAACCCGAAGGGCGGCGATATCGCCGTCAACCCCTGCAAGAAGAAGCAGCTGACGGCCATCCGCTCGGCCGGCGCTGACGAAGCACTGCGTCTGGTGACGCCGGTTGTCTTCTCGCTCGAGGAGGCGATCGAGTTTATCGCCGATGATGAGCTGATCGAGGTTACCCCCAAGAGCATCCGCCTGCGCAAGCGTATTCTCAACACCGAGCTGCGCCTGAAGGTAGAGAGCAAACGTAAGAAGGGCGAACAGTAAATCGTATAGAAAAAGCGCCATGTTCTGCGGAACATGGTGCTTTTTGATTCCGCAATCGACGAGGCGCTGACCGTCGGCATCCGGGACGGTGCGCTGGCCGGTGGGGGCAGTGCTTTGCTTGGTTCATCTGTGTAATGGCCGGCGGAGCCACCCTTGATGCAGGGCCGCAGACGGCTCAGGGTGAGGTGGAAAATGTAAAATTTTGCGCGCTCTTGACAGCGGTGGGATAATCTTGTATAATAAGAATAATCATCAATCTTGTCCGGGAAAGGAGGTGTTCGCGTGAACCAGCAGAACCGGCCGCAGCAATCGGGACAGCATCCCGCATATTCGCGCCGCCCGCCGCAGGCGCCGGGAGGAGTACGCAGCAATCCTCCGCACGGAAATGGCAGTGTGCCGAACAGCAGGGGAGGGTATCCCCGTGTCGTTCCGCCGCAGCAGACGCTGCACCGCCAGCCCCCGCCGTATGGGCAGCAGAGGCCCGCACAGCCTGCATCCCGCCAGATTTACGCCGACCCGAACCGCCTTGGGCGCGCACAGCAGAGCGCACCGGTGCGGATTCAGGTGCAGAGCGGTCTGCCGGTCCGCCGCCGGCGGCGAAAGAAGCGCTGGCCGGCTGTGCTTTTGGCAACCTTGTTTGTCATGCTGATCGCGGTAGGCGCCGTGGTTGGCATGGTACTCTATCGTCGGCATGAAGAGGCGCGCGAGCTGGCCGCCCAGGTGCAGAACGACAGCACACCGAACACCGCCGGGGAGCTTGTCCTGCCCGTCCAGCCGGAGGAAACCGAGCCGCCCGAGACTGAGCCGCCCGGCCCTGCCGCCGTGATGGCAGCTTCGGATAGCAGTACCGTTCCGGTCAGCGAGAAGGTCGAGGCGCCCTATGCCTTCTTAATGGACGTGGCATCGGGGACGGCGATCGCAGAACGCCTGCCCGACGAGCGTATTTACCCCGCCTCGATGACCAAGGTCATGACGCTGATCGTGGCATATGAGGAACTGGAATCCTTTGATCAGACCTTCACCTTCACGGCCGCACTGATCAACCCGCTGGTCGAAGCCAATGCATCCCGTGCCGGATTTGCCGCCGGCGAGACGGTGCCGGTGATCGACCTCTTCTACGCCGCCGCCCTGCCGTCCGGCGCTGATGCGACAACCGCACTGGCCGAGATGGTCGCAGGCAGCGAGGCCGCATTTGCCGAGCGCATGAATGCCAAAGCCGCCGAAATGGGCCTGCGCGCGACCCACTTTGTCAACGCAAGCGGTCTGCATGACGATAACCATTACAGCACCCTGCGTGAGGTAGCTGCCATCTTCTCCTATGCGATGCAGATCGAACCGCTGCGCGAGATTATGTCGGCGTATCAGTACACCACTGCCTCCACGCCGCAGAACCCTGAGGGGATTCGGCTTTCTTCCACCCTCTTTTCTTACCTGTCGGGCGATGAGCTGCCCGGTATGAAGATCATCACCGGCAAGACCGGCTACACGCTGGAAGCCAAGCGCTGCCTGGTCAGCATGGCGGTGCGTGATGACGGCCGCGAGTTTATTGCCGTGATCGTTGGTGGAGAAAATAAGTGGATTCCCATCACCGACAGCGTCGAACTGTACGCTGCTTGCCTGCCGACTGTGCCGGTCGATGTACCGGAGGAAACAACGGCTGCTTGAACCAAAACCGTCCGAGCCTGTGCTTTGGACGGTTTTTTGATCTGAAAATGTAAGGTAAACTTGACATTCCGCGCCGTATATGGTATACTGGTGTCAAGTAGATATGACACGCGGAGGGGAAAGTGAAGAATCAGGTCAAACACCTGCGGGAGAGCCGAGGGCTAACCCAGAAGGAATTGGGGGACGCGGTTGGCGTTTCCCGGCAGGCGATCCATGCGATCGAAACAGGGAAATTCGACCCGTCCATCTGGCTTGCGTACGATCTTGCTGTCTTTTTTGCCATGCCCATTGAGGCACTGTTTGATTTCGAGGGGAGCTGTCGAAAATGAGATTTTTTAAGCATCCGCTGCTGCATACAGCCGTAATTGCGCTTATCTCGGTATTTTACTCTGCAATGTTCATCCTGATTGCGGAGCATGTCGAATTTCAGCGCCTGCTCAATCATTCCGCCACCCTCAGCAGCAGATTTTTCAACAACTGGACCGCACGTCTGCGGGAGGGGATTTTGGCCGACGTCGGTGTCATCTGGCTGGTGCTGACGGCGGTGATTGTCCTGTTTGCGATTTTGCATCGGCGAAGATATGATGAGTATCAGGCGGGCATTTTGCGTGCGGGTTTTACGGTGACCGGCGTTGTGATGGTACTGCTGTTTCCACTGGCACTTCTGCTGATTCTCAGTGACCGCAATTATGCGATAGAGGTCATGACGATGCTGGTGATTGCGCACTGGTCGGTTGTGCTGGCGGCCGATGCAGGCTATGTCCTCTACTGCTTTTGCGGCCAGTTCGGCCGCGCACGGCGGAACACGCACACAGGATAGTTTCTTCTGAAAAGGGGGTGTCGCGCTTATTTGCGCGACACCCCCTCGAGTTTGATTTGGCGGCGGAAACGCCGCCATTTGGGGCTTTTTAAGCCCCAAACCATCCAACATCGCTTCAAATTCCTTCGGAATTTCTGAAAACGCGGCTTTGTTGCCGCTTTTTCAGTGGGGCTGCCGCTAACGCGA
>JAFWBJ010000110.1 GCA_017507145.1 Clostridia bacterium
AGGTGAACAACACCGGCTGGTGGGGCGAGGGCGAGATCAAGTTCTACATGGACGACGACACCGACTACCCGACCATCTGTGGCACCGGCACTGAGGATTACGTTTGCGGCGCTTCGAACTTCGATTTGCCGGGTAAGGGCTACACTACCTACTCAACGGCCTATGCCGGCACTCCCCAGGTCATCCGCCCCGACGGACTTTACCGCTCACAGATGCGCTTCGGCATGTACCGCTGGCACATCACCGACCCGATTCGCTTTACCGAGCGCCTGCGGGTTACCATCCAGGACCTCGGCTGGCGCGCGGAAAAACGCTATCTGCCCCAGCAAAGCGACATCGCTACGGTGGCCTACTGGTACCAGACCCTGCCCACCAAGCCCTTCCCGCCGCTGGGCAGCCGCAATGACCTGGAGATTATCTAACTTCGTTTTCCCTTTCCCTTCCTGCTGATCAATACGAAAAAGGAGAAAAAACAATGAAAAAACTGTTTGCTATTCTGCTTTGCGCAATGATGCTGGCAGCTATGCTGGTTCCGGCATCTGCTTCCGGTACCGGTACATCTTGGGGCAAGGTCCCGAAGACCACCGACGCCATCACCCTGGACGGCGCCAAGGATGCCATCTATGACAAGGGTCTGATCATCCCGATCGAGACCGTTCGTGAGGCTAATTCTGAACTGAGTTCGACCGGTAAGGCTTATTTCGTTTGGGCCGACGGCTATCTGTATGTATACGCTGAGGTTCAGGACGAGTGGCTGAAGCCCGTTGACAAATCCCTTGCGAATCACCTCGTTGACGGTGTAGAACTCTCTATGGACTGGGACAACGATGGCGTAGACTCCGGTAAGTATGTCACCTGGTACGATGGCACGATCTTCCGTGTCAACGCTTTTGGCAAGCCCGAGAATGATTACGGTGCAGAAATTGTTGCAAAGAAGATCAGCGACAAGTCCTACTCGATCGAGTGGAAGCTGACCACGCCTAAGGAAATCAAGGCCGGCAGCGAGATCACCATGTATATGCACATCAACAACAACACTGAGGCTGGCAAGCGCGTCATGGTTCGTGCTCCTCAGTCTGCTAACTCCGGTTCCAACAACCTTGTCAACACCGACTACATCGTTCTTTCCGACAATGTTGTAACCGCTAAGGCTCCCGAGACCACCAAGGCTCCCGCAACCACGAAGGCTCCCACCCAGACCCCCGCAACGGCTGATACCACCATCGTCGCTGCAACCGTTCTGCTGATGGCTGCCGCTGTGGCGCTCACCATGAAGAAAAAGGCAAGATAACGTTCTTCTTCCTAACTAAGCTACTATCTCCTTCCCCCGGGCATGCATCTAAATGCAGGAAGGGCTTGCCCGGGGGGATTCTCTGCCCATCGGCAAGAAGATCGCCCCCAGGAAGCCGCACGGTTCTGTGCGGCCGCCCGGGGGCGTTTTCGCTTTATTTGGCGCAGACGCGCAGGCTCTGCTGCAGGCGGACCGACGCAAAGGAGAGGGTGTCACCATCCTGCGTGAAGGGGATGGCCTCGCCGTCGGCGTACAGGGCGCTGACCGCGCCGATGCCGCCGGGCGTGAGCGACTGCAGCTGCAGCGTACCGCCGTGGAGGATCAGCTCGACGCCCTTGGCATCGCGGCGGTATTCCCCCCAGCCGGTGCCGAGGCTCCAGAGGCAGCGGAAGTTGCCGTCGAGGACGGGCGAAAAGCCAATGCTCTGCCGCGGCAGGTCGTAGGTGAAGCCGCTGAAGAGGGGAAGCAGGGCGAAGGCCGACATCGAACGGGCGTAGTTGCTGCCGCACTCGAAGTCATTGAAGGGGTTGCGGTTTGCGCCGTTGTGGCGGGCACGGACGGTGCGGACAACCTGCAGGGCCTCGTCGATCATCCCCTCGCTGACCAGCAGGCCGGCGAAGGCGTACTCGCATCCGGTCCAGCACTCCTCACCGTAGGGGATCGAGATGACCGGCCGCGCACGTCCGTCGGGGTAGGTGCAGAGCACACTGCCGCCTTCATCGTTGAGGGCGTAGACTCGCCAAGGGTTGGTGTGCTCGCGCAGGGAGGGTTTGAAGTTATGGCGGAAGAGGCTATGCGCGGCCGTGCGGCGCTGCGCGGGGTCGAAAATGTCACCCAAACCGCAGATGGCCGCATGCCACTGTCCCAGCATCTGGTCGATCACGCAGCCGTCGCCGATCTGGTACTTGAGCTGCTTCTTCTCCTCGTTCCAGTAGTTGGGGCAATCGAAATGCTCGGTGTAGGATTTGTCCTCCAGGTTGATCTTCTGGGAAAAGTATTCGCCGTTGAAGAGGTTTTCCTTTGTCCAGGCGTAGCCTTTCTTGAAGAGCTCGGTGTACTCCGCCTGCTTCTCGGGTTCGCCGAGGAATTCGGCCATCTCGGCGGCCGCCTTCAGCGCGGCAAGATACATCCCCTCCAGCCAGGACGACGGGCCGAAGAGCTCCATGTCGAGGGTGTAGTGCTGTCTGCCTTCGAGAACGCCGTCGCGGTTGCGATCCCATTCGTGGTCGTTGTTCTCATTCCAGGCGAATTCCAGCACGCGCTTGATGTTATCCCAGTTCTCCCGCAGCCAGGCCGTGTTGCCGCTGATCTTCCAGTCGCGGTAGATCTTGATGACCGTCGCCATCTGGCCGTCCACGCAGGCGTAGGCGTCTCCCATGTAGGCGCTGCCCGCCACCTTGGCGCGGCCGATCGGCAGCTTGGAGCGGAAGCGCATCTTGCCGTTGATATCGGTGTCGTAGGCGAATTCGATGTCACGGATGCTGCGCTCGAGGTTGGGGAAGAGGAAGCAGAGGGCGTATGCATAACTCCAGACATGGGTGCAGGTGCCCTCGCAGGAGCCGCCCCGCTCATGCAGGCCCTCCCAGCCGTAGAAGGAGCCGTCCTCCAGGCGCAGGACGGTGGGGGATTTCAGCACCGCCAGCGTCGAGGAGACGGCGTCGATGACGGCGGGGTCGAGGGTCGAGCCGTGCAGGGCATCGCGGAAACGCGCAGTCGCGGCGAAAAGCCGGTCCCACGCGGTCAGCGCATAGCGGCAGACGGCGCGCGAATCGACGAAGCGGGTGGCGTAGTGGTTCTTCCAGGTGATGTCCCGCCCCTCGGCATCCCGGTAGGGCGACCAGTAGTTGCAGCAGTTGGGCGCGTTCCAGGCGATCAGGAAGCGGAAGCGGGGCGCATCGCCGCCCATCGCGGCCGCGCCGACCGAGGCGACATCGTTCCGCCCGGGCGCGGGATAATCGCGGTCGGCGAAGGTGTCGTGGGTCAGATCGTGCCAGAAGGTGGTGACATGGTCATGCCAGGTGCCGCGATACCAGTAGGTCTGGCAGATGCCGTCGGGGACATCCACGGCGATGGTCAGATCTCCGTAATCGAGGTCGTCGGGCGTTTTTTCGCTCGGCTTCATCATGACGGCGGTGAAGGGCTCGCCCTCTATCTTCTGATTCACCGATTTCCCAAAGGGGTTCTGCACCGAGAGCAGCACGGTGTACTGCACGTCGGGCGCGCCATCTCGGATCTCCACCGTAAAGAAGGCGGCGGGGATGCTCGAATCGTCGGCGTTGAGGGGAATGAAGGGGTTGAAGGCGGTCAGTACCACCTCGCCGGGGAAGGCGTCATCGCGGAAGGTGAGCGCGGCGATGGGGAAGCGCGCGTCGAAGCTGACCTCGCTGAAATGCGGGAAGCCGCTCATCGTACAAGCATCGGGCCCCCAGCCGTAGCCGTAATACTGGAAGCACTCCGACTGGCGATACTGGCCGACGAGGTCGCGGGTCCAGTCGCCCTGCAGCACTTTCGTCACGCTCCGTCCGTCCGGCCACGCGGCCTTGACGGCGAAGAAGCTGTATCCGTTGAGACTGCCTTTGTTGGGGCGGTTGAGGATCTCCCAGTCGACTAAGCGGCCGTTGCCGGCCAGGCCGATCGAACCGGAGCCGATCCCGCCCAAGGGGAAGATGAGTTCGCGCAGATTTTTTCCTGTGTACAGCATGTATTTTCTCCTCTCGGATTAGTTTTTGCTTACCGGGGTGTCGGTGTGGGCGCGCACGGTGTCGATCCAGCCGGCCACGGTGCGCTCGTCGGGGACGGCCAGGCCGTCCAGCGGATAGATCCGCCCGATCCGGCGGCTCTTGCTCTCGCCGAAGCGGTTGTAGGGCTCGATGTGGATGGCCTGCACATGGGATAGCTGTCCGGCCAGCGCCGCGATGCCGCGCAGATGGTCCTCGCGGTCGTTGTATCCGGGGATGATGGGACAGCGCAGGATGATGGCAGCACCCAATCGGTCAAGCAGAAAGAGATTCTCAACAATCCGGTCGTTGTGCACGCCCGTCCACGCCAGATGACGCACAGGCTCGGTTTCCTTGCAGTCATAGAGAAAGAGGTCGGTGACCGGTGCGACCCGCCGCAGCACATCGGGGGGCGCGTAGCCGGTGGTCTCCAGACAGGTGTGCATGCCCTCGGCTTGGGCGGCGGACAGGATGGCATGGGCAAAGTCGGGCTGCATCAGCGGCTCACCGCCCGAGAGGGTGATGCCGCCGCCCGAGGTTTGGTAGAAGGGAATGTCGCGGCGTACCTGGCGCAGAACCTCCTCGACCGTGCAGCGGCGGCCGATCAGCTCCAGCGCACCGGTGCAGGCCTTGACACAGCGCCCGCAGCGGGTACAGCGGGTGCGGTCGATGCAGTGCTCCCCATCGGCGAATCGGTGACAGCCGGCCGGACAGGCCTCCGCGCAGTCACCGCAGCCGATGCAGAGGGCGGCATCAAAGCCGAGCTCGGGCGCGGCGCGGTGCGATTCGGGATTGTGACACCATGGGCAGTGCAGGGGGCAGCCCTTGAGAAAAACGGTGGTGCGGATGCCGGGGCCGTCGTGCAGGGACATCCGCTGGATGTCGAAAACGGTGCCCTGCATCATCCGCGGTGCCTCCGTCGGTTGATGATGTCGGTCTGCAGGGCGGGGTCGAGGCCGACAAAACGGGCAGAGAAGCCGCCCACACGCACGATGAGGTGGCGGTAATCCTCGGGGTGCTTCTGCGCTTCGAGCAGTTCGCCGACATCGGTGGCATTGCCCTGGAAGACCTGCCCGCCTTGGGCGAAGAAGGTCTTGAGCAGATGGGCGACGATCTCCTCGGTGGCCCAGGCCGGGTCGAGATCCCACATGGCCGAGGCGCCGCCGCTGAAGAGCGCGAAGGGCATTTTGGTGCAGGAATTCATGGCCGCCGTGATGCCGGCGCTCATCGAGCGCGACTGCGGGGTAATGGCCTGCGCCGGCATGGTGTGCGCGTGGTTGCCGTCGGCGGTGGCACCGAGGTGCTCGGCCGCCTGCGGGGCGTAGGTGTAGGTCAGGATCATGGGGCGGAAGATGCCGCCGAAGCGGGTGCGGCGGGTGACGAACATTTCGGTCAGCCGGGTGATGACGGCAGAGGCGAAGCGGTCGGCTTCTTCGTTATCCTGGCCGTACTTGGGGATGGCGCGCAGGCGGCGCTGAAGCCGCTCGTGTCCGGCAAAGTCGGCTTGCAGTGCGGCGAGGAGCTCCTCTGCGGTGCAGAGCTTCTCTTCAAACACCGCCCGCTTGATGGCGTAGAGGGCATCGGCAACATTGGGCATGCCCACGGGGGTCATGCTGTGATCGTGATAGCGGCATCCGCCGGCGTGCATCAGCCGGCCGCGCGCCATGCAGTCGTTGATCATGCTCGAGATGAGGTAGGTGGGGCGGCAGGTCTGATCGCGGATGCTGCCCGCCTCGATGGCGGCAAAGGAGATGCCGATCAGCCGATCGGTGTAGGCGAGGTAATTTTCGTAGAAGTCTTCAAAGCGGTCGAAGGCGGCAAGGCCGGGGAGCGGAACGCCGGCCGTGTCGACCTCCTCACCGGTGCAGAGCCGCCGGCCGCCGGTGATGGCCAGCTCCAGCATCAGCGGCATGTTGACAAAGCCCGACTGCAGAAAATCGCTGTTCATGCCCTGGATGCCGATCTCCAGACAGCCGCCGACGCCGTATTCGGTTGCATCCTCAGGGCGGACGTGATTGGTCTCGGTCAGCGCGCGGATGACCTGCGGGTCGTAGTAGATCTGCGCGCGGTTGTTGCCGTGCAGCAGATAGCGTGCGCAGAGGCGGATGTAATCGTCGTCAGCGTCGGCCGGTACGCGCAGGTAGACCGAGGGATGGGTGATGTTCAGCTCCATGATCGACTCGACCATGATGGTCGAGAGGGGCGAGACGGCGCTCGTCCCATCGGGGTGGGTGCCGCCGGCGAGGATCATTTCGTTCCACAGATCCCCTCGGCTGACCCGTTCGTCCATGCGGATGAAGAGCTCATCGATGATCTCGCGTGCTTCGGCCAGCGTGCAGATACCGGCCTCCAGATCGGCCTTGAGATAAGGCCACATGTATTTGTCAAACTGCCCCGGGCCGTTGCCGCCGAAGGGGCTCTCGCAGAAAACGACGATGTACTGCATGAAAAAGGCCTGGACCGCCTCGCGGAAATTGCGGGCGGGATAACGCGGCACATGCCGGCAGCGTGCGGCCAGTTCGGGCTTGCCCATCTCCTCCAGCCGGTCGGCGTGCAGGTCGTTCCAATCCTCCAGCGCTTCCAGCATGATCAGTACGCCGCGGTAAAAATGCTCGGCTTCTTCGTCGCGTGGGTTGAGGAGCGCCGCACGGCACTCGGCCTTCATGCCCTCGGTGCCGATGCGCAGCATCTTGCGCCAGTCCCAGGTGATGTGCCCGCGCGCAATGTCGGTGACCAGATGCAGACGGCGCAGCGCTTCGTAGCCGGGATAAACCGTCTCCCCCGGTGTGACGGCGTGAATCATAAAGTCGTACATCTCGGGATCACGGTGCTCGGCCGGCATCCGATTGAGGTGGTAGACACGGCCGATGATTTCGTCATCCTCGGTGACGGTGACCGGCATATGGCGAATCGCGTATGCCAGCGCCAGCGGGGCGCGCAGCCAGGTGGGCGCATCGGCGTAGAGCTCGACGGCGGCGTACTGAAAATTGCGGTTGAGCGGTGTGGGGGGGATATCCTGCCAGTTTTGCTTGGCATAGGCGAAGATCCGTTCGATTCTCGCAGAATGCGGCATGGGGTTACCTCCATCTTGACAAATGACATAAAAATTGTTATACTATTGTTGTCGACACCTGCGTGGGTAGTCGGTTTGTTGTCTTTATTATAACGGTTTTCTTTGCCTTTGAAAATGCACAAAGGCATGATTATATGACACAATCCTACTTTTTGGAGGCGCTATGATTGTCAATCTGTGCGGCATCAATGCCATCCATGCCAAGGGCTTCAAGATCGATCGGCCCAACGGTGGGGAAAACTACCTTTTTCTGCGGCTGAAAACGCCAGCCCGCTTCTGGGTCGACGGGCAGGCCTGCTCGGTCGCGCCCGACGATGTCATTCTCTACCGCAAGGGCGACCCACAGCTCTACGAAGGCTCGGCCACCGACTGCTACATTGACGATTTTATCCACTTCGATGTCTCCTGCGCCGACGACGAGCAGTTCATCGACCGCCTGCCCCTCATCTTCAACCGCCCGCTCAGGCTGCCGTACATTCATCCCTTTATGCAGATCCACCAGATGCTCTGCATCGAGTCGGTGGGGCGGGGTGCCGAGCGGGAGACTGCCGTCGACAGCCTGCTGCGCTATTTTTTGATTAAGCTCAGCGAGTGCATGAACGCCGGCTACTCGGCCACCGACCGCGCCGTATATGAGCGCTTCAACGCCCTTCGCCTGGCGCTGTACAGCTCCCCCGCACGGAAATGGACGGTCGCGGAGATGGCCGGCGAGGTCAACCTCAGTCCCTCTTACTTCCAGAATCTCTACAAAAATCTCTTCCACACTTCCTGCCTCGCCGACCTCATCACAGCCAGAATGACGCACGCCCGCGAGCTGCTGACGACCACCGCCCTCCCCATCGTCGAGGTCGCCGCCGAATGCGGCTATGCGTCCAACATCTACTTCTCCCGCCACTTCAAGCAAAAGGTCGGCATGACGCCCGGCGAATACCGCCGGATGAACCACCGGTGAAATACCCAAAGAAAAACCCCTGCCGCAGCCGAATTTGGCTGCGGCAGGGGTTTTATCTGCCGAATGGCCTGCCGAGAGAACGATCTTGTCATTGTACGTGATGCCGTTCGAGAAGAGCAGGTAGCCATTCTTGTGTATCTTTTCTGCATATTCCGGCTGTGCGATGTTGCTGAGCCCGGTGCGGAGCCTGGCCGATTGTTATTCGCGGGGTGGGCGCTCAATCGAAGAGCATGCCTTCCATATACGCATTGGCGAACACCGGGTTTGCGGCCAGATCGACCACCTCGGCCTCTGCGGCAAGGGCTGCGGCGCGTGTGCGGCGGCTGCAGTCGAGCAGCAGCATGGCGGCGCCGGCCAGCGCGGCGTTGCCGGTGACGGTGATCCGGTCGGTCAGCTCGGCCGGGAGCAGGCCGATGCGGCCGGCGGAACGCAGGTTGAGGTAACTGCCAAAGCCCCCCGCCAGCCAGAGCCGGCTGACGACATCGGTGGAGATGCCGGCGGCGTGGAGCAGGGTGCGGATGCCGGCGCAGATGGCACTTTTGGCCAGCTGGGTCATGCGGATATCGGCCTGGGTCAGCACCACGGGGGGCGCGACGGGGGTGGGATCATCCTCCAGCAGGCCGGTTTCGTCGAGCGTTTCGTTGTCGAGCAGGCAGGCGACGGCGTCGATCAGCCCACTGCCGCAGATGCCGCGGGGGGCGGTCTCACCGATGACGTGCGCAGTCAGGCGGCCGTTGCAGAGGGTGACGTGGTCAACCGCGCCGGCGGCGCCGTTCATGCCCATTGAGATGCCGACGCCCTCAAAGGCAGGGCCGGCGGCGGTTGAGCAGACCGACAGGCGGCCGTCGTGCCAGAGCCCCATCTCGCCGTTGGTGCCGATGTCGACCAGCATGGCGGTGTCAGCCGATGCAGAGAGGTCGGCGGCCAGCAGCGCGCAGACGGTGTCGGCGCCGACAAAGGCCGAGATGCAGTTGGGCAGGTAGACCCCGGCCTCGGGCAGGACGGCGCGCAGGCCGATCGTGCCGGCGGACAGGGTCTCGCCGAAGAGGCGCTCGGCGGCAAAGGGGGCATGGGACAGCGGTTCGGTGGAGGTCGCGGTCAGCAGATGCAGCATGGCGGTGTTGCCGGTCAGCACCAGCGCATCGATGTCGGCGGGGGCGATCCCCGCATCGGCGGCCATGGCGGTGAGCATTTCATCGATCGCACCGCAGACGGAGGCAGCCATCGCGGCGGCCTCCCCCCGCATCGATGCCTCGATGCGCGAAATCACGTCGGCTCCCCAGGCGGCCTGGGGATTCATCCGGCCGGCTTCGGCCAGACGGCGGCCGGAGCGATCGTAGAGCTGTGCGGCCAGGGTCGTGGTGCCGATGTCGATGGCGGCGCCGAAGCGCGCGAAAGCAGGTGCGGGGGCAGAAAGCTCCCCCGCGCCGCTCGTCATGATGCGATGGTCGGTCGCGGCGTCGGCGATGCGCTCGACGGTGCAGTCGCCCTCGACCGTGGTGCAGCAGGCAAGGCGGACACCGGCGGCCAGCTCATCCGCGGTCAGCAGCTGACGCTCGGAGAGACTGGGGGCCGAGAGTGCACCGCGGGCGATGACCCGGCATTTGCCGCACTTGCCGTGCCCGCCGCAGGGGAGGTGATCCTCCCAAATGGCCGAGAGGCGCGTCCCTGGGACGACGGCATGCAGCCGATCGCCGATGCGGACACGCGCGGTAGTTTCGTTCATGTTTGCCTCCTCAGCGGAAGAATACCGCGCCGAAGAAGGTGACGGTATCCGGGCCGTTGATGTACTTCATGCCGGCCGCCGCCGCAAGGCGCGACACATGGATGCCGTAGGCCTCAAGCGAGGTCATGGCGCGATCAGGGAAGCGGCAGGGCTCGTCGGTGCGCTTGGCACAGACTGCGCAGAGGCGGCAGCCGCCGGCGCCGAGGTGCAGGGTGTCGGTGAAGCCGGCGTCGGCCACGACACGGCGCAGATCCTGCGCGAGCCGATTCATCGCATGCCCGGCTTCGGTCATGCCCTCGAAATCATAGCTGTCCTCAAGCGCCGTCACCGTCTGATAGACCAGCACATGGCGGTAGGTGCGCAGCTCGGCCATCATCTCGTGGATGTCGCCGATGTCGGGAGGGCACATCCAGCATTTGCCGTAGACGCCGCAGGCATTGGCGGCGCAGATGTCGCGGAATACGGCGTCAGTCTCGACGGCCGCGGCATCGATCACCTGGGCGCGGAAGGCGCCGCGCGCCAGCACTTCTTTGGTCAGCGCCGCAAAGCGCGCCTGTTCATCGTGCGTCATATTCTTTTGCGGCTGCGAAGAAGGCATTGATGTTCTCCCAAGCCGTCATCGGCGGGATGTCGCATCCCGAGGAGAGGACGAAGTTGGGGAAGCTGCTGCATTTCTCCAGGACATCGAAGGTGGCCAGGCGGATGGAGGCAGGGGTGCCCATGCGGAACTCGGCGGCGGGGTCGACATTGCCCATGACAACCGTGTCGGCGGGGACCTTCTCCAGCATGGTGCGCAGGTCGATGGCGTTGCCGAAATGGTAAGCGGCCGAGCCGGTCGAGAGGATCGAGTCGATCATGGCGACCGTGTTGTCGCCGCAGTTGTGGTAGATCAGGAGGAAGCTGTCATCCTGGACGGCATCGACGATCTGCTTGACGTAGGGGGCGGAGAACTCTGCCTCAAGGGCAGGCGAGAGCAGGCCTGCAACCGGCTCTGCCATCATAATGCCGCCCGCGCCGACCGCCTTGTAGGCCCGGGCGTACTCGATGAGGAAGGCGGTTGCCTTCCGGAGCACGACATGCACCATGTCGGGGTCGTCGTAGCAGTCCATCATGATTTCCGAGACGTCGAGCAGGCGTGCGGCCAGCGAGAAGGGACCGATCATACCGGCGAAGACCGGGCGGTCCTCGATCATGGTAACGGCGCGGCGGATGGCGTCGATGTAAAGCCCCGAGCGCGCACTGCCCACGGGAGGAACGGCGAGGGCTTCTGCCTCGTCCTCGTCATGGACGAGACGGCCAACGACGGTGGGCACCTCGCTGTCGGAGACGCGGATCTCGGCGCCGAAGCACTCGGCCTCGACCGAGAGATCCATCAGGCTGACCGACGCGGCGGCATCGGTGTTGGCGGCGACCAGCCGCATGCCCTCAGCCTGGCGCTCGCTGTCCGAGATCAGTTCACGGACGGTGATGCCCAGCAGGCTGATGCAGGGGAAGGAGAGGATGGGCAGCGGCTTTTTGTTCGGCGCGGCGCGCAGGTCGTCCAGCCACTGCTTCATGTTGGTGTATTTCATCGTGATGTCCTCAAAAAATCAATATTTTCCGAGCTTATGTGCAAGGTCGGAGATGATGCGCATGTTCTCAAGCGAAACAGAGTCGGGAATCGAGTGATCGGAGGCAAACATATAGCCGCCGCCCTCTTTCATGATGGGGATGATTTTCTCCATCTCAGCGCGAACCAGTTCGGGCTGATCCCAGATCTGGGCGTTGATACCGCCGTGGAATGCAAGCTTGTCGCCCCAATTTTCCTTGAGCCGCTTGGGGTCCATGCCGGCTTTGACCTCGATCGGATTGAGCATATCGACACCGATGTCAACCAGGTCGGGAATCATCGGCTCGATAAACCCGCAGGAATGAAGCTCTGCCAGCATACCGCGCTCGTGTGCCCAGTCGACCGCCCTTTTGTGGAAAGGCTTGAGCAGCTCGCGATAAGCTGCCGGGGAGAAGAAGGGAGAGCCCTTATAGCCCATATCATCCCACCAGAAAATGCTGTCGAATGCATAGCCTGCGTCGAGAATGCGCTGGGCAAGATCAAGGCTAACCGTCAGGTAGGTGTCGAACATATCGGTGACCCACTCCGGCTCTTCATACATGGCAATCAGCAGATCCTCCGTGCCCACCAGGCCGGAATGCGTCACATCAAAGCCGAACCAGAGACCAAGTTCAAGGAAGCGGCCTTCCTTTTTCCAGATCGGGTAGTTTTTCTCCAGCGTTTTCCACGGGATGCGGTCCTCGTGAAACTCCAGTATTTTTGCCTTAGCCTCTTCCCATCGTTTAGAGGTGTTGTAGTAGAATTCCAGCGGTTCCGGTGTCGTGGTCAGATTGCGGAAAACCTTTTCTTTTCTGCCGAATGATGTGGTCTGAATGACATATTCATCATTTTCTTCGTAGACAATACGCGGGTAGCGGGGCGAGTTATCCGCCTTGACTTGTGCGATTTTGTCAAAGCCAAAATAGTCGCGCCAGTCTACATTGGCGGGCATCCCTTCCTTTACCCAACGTGCCGCCGTGGTTGCCCACGGATAGTCCACCATCGGGATGTGGTCTACCTCTTGGCGGCGGAAGGTGCGCAGGATGCGCTCTTTTGAAGTCATCTTTTCCATCATCAATCCTCCATGATGCACCGGTTGGCGGATGTTTAGCCGCGGCAGAGGGCAACAGCTGCGTCGGCCGCGCTGGCTGCGTCGACGGTGTAGCAGTCGGCGCCGATTTTCTTGCAATACTCTTCGTTGACAGGTGCGCCGCCGACCATGATCTTGACCTTGTCGCGGATGCCGGCGGCTTCAGCGGCACGGACAACCTCTTCCATGACGCCGATGGTGGTGGTCAGCAGAGCGGAGCAGCAGATGATCTGGCAGTTCTGCTCGATGGCGGTCTTGACGAAAGTCTCGGGCGAGACGTCGGTGCCGAGGTCGATGACTTCCAGGCCCTTGCCCTCCATCATCATCTTGACCAGGTTCTTGCCGATGTCGTGCAGGTCGCCCTGAACCGTGCCGATGCAGACGCGGCCGGCGGCGGCAATGCCGTTCTGGGCGAGGTAGGGCTTGAGGAGCTGAGTGCCGGCGTTCATGGCGCGTGCGGCGACCAGAACCTCGGGGACATAGACCTCATTGTTCTTGAACTTCTCGCCGACGATGCTCATGCCGCTGAGCAGGCCTTCGTTGAGAATCTTCTCGACCTCAACACCCTCATCCAGCGCCTGCTGAACCAGTTCCTTGACGATTTTCGATTTGCCTTTCTGCAGATTTTCGCAGATGTCGTTCAGAATACTCATGATCAGTTCTCCCTTTTCATTGTTGTTTCTTTCAATATATTTGGATTTTTGCGTACTGCGGTAATGGTGGGGCGTCATGCCCTTGACGGCGCTGAAGGTGCGGTAAAAGGACGGGATATCCCGAAGCCCGCACTGGCGCGCGATCTCTTCCACGTTCAGGTTGGTCGTCTCCAGCAGGTGGCAGGCGCGGTTAAGGCGGAAATTGCGGACATACTCGGAGAATGCCTCACCGGTATAGCGTTTGAAGAGGCGGCTGAGGTGGGAGCTGCTGACGAAGAGCGAACCGGCAATCTCGGATAAGGTCAGGTCACAGTCGGTGTAGCGCTCGCTGACTGCGCGGCGGGCGGCGGAGACGAACATCCACTCTTTTGGCGGAGCGGTAGGCTGATTCTTGATGGCATCACCCACATAGCGGCCGAGTTTGATCAACAGCATCGCCAGGTGTGCTCTGACCGCCTCGCGCCATTCGGGCTTTCGCACCGTCGCTTCGTGGGTAATGGTGTTATAGAGGATGTTGATCTCGTTCTGTGCGCGGCGGGTCAGCATGGCGTAGGCGGCAATTTCGCTGTCGCGGAAGACACCGTAGCAAAAGCGGGGATTGCCGTGCTCGGCGACCTCTCCGTCAAACCAATCGCCAACACAGAACCAAAGCTGGCGCACGGTCAGCGGATCCCGCGGATCGGTCGAGAAATAAGCGTGGGGCGTATCGGGCGGAACAATATAAATATCGCCTTCCCGACAGGGGGTGGATTGGTCGAGAATGCGGTGCACACCGCTGCCTGCAATCACGATGCCGATCTCGGTTACCTCGTGGGTATAGAGATGGGAAAAGGTAATATCCGCAATGTACTCGGTTTGAAAGGTGGTGCAGTCCCGTCCAATGGGAGCATCGCCCAGCAGTGCGGACCGGGAAAGCCGCTTGGGCTGTGATATGTTGGCTGCCATGGCGCCTCCTTTTCGGGGGATAATCTCCCCTTTTGGTGTGATGCACCCTCATTTTATCACATTCACGGGCGAAAAGAAATAGGGTGAAAATGTTTTTCGCGCCGCGCCGGCAACAAAACCACAGGATTTTCGCGCAGAAGTCAGGCGATTTCGATCGGCGTTTCGGTCAGTGCGCGGATGGCCTCGGCAATCTGTTCGGCGTCGGCCGGGGGCAGGCTGACACGCACGCGCCGCAGGCGATGCGGAAGATCATACCTTCGGTCATGGGAGAGCTCCTTCGGTTACGGAATGGGGGTGGGGGAGCAGTGTTCGGCGATGTACTGCTGGAGGTTGAAGATGTTGTCCACCAGCACGAAATCCATGCCGTTTGCATGCAGCTTTTCGAACAGCGCGGCATTCTCCTCGTCATCGGGCAGAGTTTGGACTCCGCAGTAGATGCGCATCTTGTCGTTGTTCTGCAGCAGGTAGGGCGCGGCCGCGGCAAAGCATTCGTCCGCTTTGCCGAGATCCCACCAGCCGCCGTTGATGTGGAAAATGGGATAGTATCCCGATGTGTTGAGCCGGGAGATGATGGTATCCCAGTTGGCGCGGACGCTGAAATTGAGATAATAGCGGTGCAGGACAGGAAGCCCCGATTTTTCCTGCATCAGCGCCAGCAGATCGGCCTGCGAGACGATCGAGGCAGTGGCGGGCAGGATAACGGTGTTCCACGCGCCCGTCTCTTCCAGCAGAGGAATGATGTCGGCTTCCCAGGTCCAGCCCTCGTACTTGATATCGAGGTGCAGGAAGATGCGCTCGCGGCAGACCTGCAGG
>JAFWBJ010000111.1 GCA_017507145.1 Clostridia bacterium
GACCCCCGCGGCTACCTCTCCGTCGCCCGCGACGAGGTCAAGAAGATGGTTCAGCACAAGATCAAGAACGTGCTCGGTTCGTCCGGTACGCTTTAATCGCACAGATTTATGTGGGGGAGGGGCTTTTTTCAAAAAGCCCCTCCCCCACAAAAAAATGTGAAATTAGAGAGAACCGGACGAGCCGAGTACGTTCTTGATCTTGTGCTGAACCATCTTCTTGACCTCGTCGCGGGCGACGGAGAGGTAGCCGCGGGGGTCGAAGACAGCGGGATCGTCATTGAGGACGCGGCGGACGCCGGCGGTCATGGCAAGACGGATATCGGAGTCGATGTTGATCTTGCAGACAGCCATGGAAGCGGCCTTGCGCAGCTCGCTCTCGGGGATACCGATGGCGTTGGGGAGCTTGCCGCCGATGGCGTTGATCTCCTTGACATATTCCTGGGGAACCGAGGAAGCGCCGTGGAGAACGATCGGGAAGCCGGGGATGCGCTTTTCGATCTCGGCGAGGATATCGAAGCGGAGCGGAGGCGGAACGAGGATGCCCTCTTCGTTGCGGGTGCACTGCTCGGGGGTGAACTTATATGGGCCGTGGGAGGTACCGATGGCGATTGCCAGCGAGTCAACGCCGGTGCGGGAGACGAACTCCTCGACCTCTTCGGGACGGGTGTAGGAGGAATCCTTAGCGCTGACCTTGACGTCGTCCTCGACGCCGGCCAGACGGCCAAGCTCGCCCTCAACAACAGCACCGCGCTCGTGCGCGTACTCAACGACGCGGCGAGTCAGCTCGATGTTGTCCTCGAAGGAGTGGTGGGAGCCGTCGATCATAACGGAAGTGAAGCCGCCGTCGATGCAGGCCTTGCAGATTTCGAAGTCTGCGCCGTGGTCGAGGTGGAGGGCGAGATCAACGCCTGCATCCTCGATGGCAGCCTTTGCGAGAGCCATGAGGTAAGCGTGCTTTGCGTACTTGCGTGCGCCGGCAGAGACCTGCAGGATAACAGGGGACTTCTCCTCAGCTGCAGCCTCGGTGATGGCCTGAATGATCTCCATATTGTTGATGTTGAACGCGCCGATGGCGTAGCCGCCGGCATAGGCCTTTTTGAACATTTCCTTGGTGGTAACCAGTGCCATAGTTGTTTTCTCTCCTTTGGGATACAGAAAAATTTTACATGATATATTGTACCTTGATTTGCCGATAAAATCAAGGGGGTAAGGGAAAAATTCTCAAATTTTTTATATTCTGCGGGAACAAATGTTCCCCAATATACGTCTAATGAAGCAAAGACTGGAGGGATGACCGGATGAACATGAAACAATATACAGCTTTGCTCTCGGCAGTGATTGCGCTGACGGCCGCGCTGACCCTCGGCGGCTGCAGACAGGAGCACCCTGCGACAGATCCCACCGACGGGGCGGCGGTGACCGCTGCGCCCGACTCCACACCTGCACAGACCGCGCCTTCCACAGCCGGGCTTGTCCAGACGAGCGATGCGCCCGAGACGACGGCGGCGCCCGTGTCGACCGATGTACAGATCGATACGGTGGCCGACGGTTTTGCGGTGCGTACCGTCGGTCTGCCGGCGGAGACTGGGAGGCTTTTGGTCTGCCCGTATGAGACGAATCTGCTCTTCTGCATCGAGATGGAAGGAAAGATGCAGTTTTCGCTGTTTGACCCGCTGCGCGCCGAGTTTATTGCTTCGTGCACCGTGAGCTCCGGCGGCAGGCTGCCTCATCTCCATTACCGTGAGCATGATGTGGTGCTTTTCCGGAGTAGCTTGGATGAAAAAAACCAAACGCTCATCTGTGAAGAAGCTTTTGCCGTTCGCTACGCTGACGGCCGCTTGACGGCCGAGCCGATCGAGCACACCATTTACCCCCAGGCGGCGACCTGTATCCAGTCGCCCGACGGACAGTATCAGGTGCTTGAAGTGATCGATGACAATGCGGGGCGGGGCGGATTGGATCTGCGCTGGCCGGACGGCCGTGTGCAGCGCCTGATGTCGGAGTATGCCTATGGCGATGTGCGTCCCGATGGGAGAACGCAGGACTATTTTGGCAGCATTGGCTTTACGCCCGTCGCTTTCCTCGACAATACCCATTTCCTTTATGCAAGGCACGGCTATGAGACCAGCGCCGGTTTTGCCATCTTCGACATCGTGACCGGCGAGAACCGCGCTTTTGCTGCGCAGTCCGATTACCTTTGCCTCGGCACCGACGGCAAGGCCATTTATGCCGCCGAGCCCAAGCCCGACACCCAGTACGCGTATTCCGCCTATTGGAAGATTACCGCCGACGGCGAAGCAACCTGCCTCTATACGATTGATGACACAAAGCCAGAGCTGAACTGCCTCGGCTCCTGCTGGATTTCGACCGAACGGGCCAAGGATGGCACCGATGTGACGGTATACAGCGCCGACCTTGACCGTACGATCGCGACGGTTTCGCTGTCGGCAGCAGAGACCCTCAATCATTATCTCGGCATCCAGTACGGGGAGAGTTTTGCCTATGCCACCGATAATACCCTCTTCCTGTTTGCACCCGGTCTGGCCGACACAGCCACCGCTGGTGATCCTCTGCCCGAGGTGCCGCCGCAGACCGAGATGACGGTGATCGACAACCCCGGCGGCTTGGCCATCACGACGGTGACTCTGCCTGCCGATGCCGATCACTGGGAGAGCTACACCTTTGACGATCGCTATCTGCTCTACCGCACCTACGACCGCACGGCAGATGGCGGCTTTGCCAATCAGGTGCTCTACCTGCTCGACACCGAGACGGCCAGCTTCGTTGGACGCTGTGCGCTGGAGAGCAAGGCTAACCTCTCCCAGATCGCCTACACCGACGAGGGTCTGGTGCTCTATCATGCCGAACCGGATACGTCCGGAAAGCAGGTCGTGCTCGACGCAGTTGCCGTGCGCTTCACCGACCGCCGCCTGACGGCCGAAGCGGTGGCCGATTACGCCATCTACCCCGAGCGCGGCCAGCCGATCGTCTCGCCCGACGGCAGTGTGCAGGCCTATCATGTACAGGAAACTGCCAGCAGCGGCGCGCTTGTTCTGCGGACGGTGGCAGGCGAGACTGTCCTCTTTGACGACACGCCCTTCGTGATTCTCCCCACCGGCGCGAGCCTGTCCGATGTGACCTATTATTCGCCGGTTGCCTTCCTTGACAACAACCGCCTGCTCTACCGCGTCGGCGGCTACGAGGGCGTGAAGGGCTATGGCATCTACAACATCGCGGCGAAAACCTCTGCAATGCTGCCTCAGCTGGGCGCATGGAGCGCGCCAGAGGACGCCTATCAGATTGTCGCCGTGCGCGGCGAGCCGATCTACGTCTGGCGCAGCGAGGGCAATCTGCTTTGGCGCTATACGCCCGCGGGCAAGGCCGAGCAGATCGGCAGCTTTACCCACAGCCTGCTCAACCGCTTCGGCGATGACCTGCTGGTGTTTACCGAGGGCCTGGCCAATGGAGCAACCGTCACGGCGGCCGTGACCACGCCCGCGCTTGAGCGGCTGGCCACCGTCCGCGTTCCCGTTTCGCGCAGACAGGGCTGGCCGGGTGCCGCGCAGGTGATCTGCCGCGGTGATATGCTGCTCTTTGTTGAGATCGATCCCGATGCCGCCGAGCCGGAGATCGTTGCGCTTCCGTCCGCACCCGCGGCTGAGGCGCTGACGGTCAAGCACCTGGCCCCCGGCTTCAAGCTGCGCACCCTCGCCGTCCCCGAACTGGGGTCGCTTGAGCGGATTATCCCGCTGGATGATACCCACCAGCTCTTCTGGAGCCGCTTCGGCAGGCTCAATCGCCTTGAAGTGCTTGATACAGCGACGGGAGAGTTCGTTGCCGAGAAGCGAATCTTCACCGATAAGGCCTATCCGTTCGGCTATGAACTCGGCGCTGACGGGGTGACGCTCCTGGCTGTCGATTCCGAAGCCAGCACGGTTTCCCTCGGTGCCGCGTATGCCGTGACCTATGCGGATGGTGTGCTGTCCGCGAAGCCGGTTGAGCGTGAGCTCTATCCGCGGGTTGGCGAGCGCATCCTCTCGCCGAACGGGAAATATCTCGTTGTGCAGACGATCGAGAACGGTACCGGTACCGGCGGAATTGACCTGATGCTCCCCGACGGCAGTGTCAAGCGCCTGCTGACGGACGTGGCGGATGACGGTTCGGGCCGCGTTGGTCCCTGGGACCAGATCAGATACATTCCGGTCGGCTTCCTGGATAATACCCACCTGCTCTACAACATGAGCGGCTACGAATCGAGCCGCGGCTTCGGCGTGATTGATGTCGAGAACGGCCGCACGGTCGACTTCCCCGACTGTGCCGGCTGGACTGCGCTGGGCTGTGTGGACGGTTCGATCTACGCGGTCGAGTGGGGCAAACCGGCCTATTCCACCGCAGGATTCTGGCGTGTGACGCTTGACGGCAACAAAACGGCGCTCCGCACCTTCTCCGCCGACGAGCAGAAGGTGCATGAGCTGACCCTCAACTACCGCTTCTGCGCACCCTACTGGGTGATGATCGAGCGGCTGGGCAGTGAGCAGTACGCGCCTGCGCGCTTGACGGTGTGGTCGCTGAACTTCACCGAAAAGCTGGCCGAGGCGGAGATGCCGGCGACGGTGTATTTCAATTCGATGTGGTTTGCCGCAAACGGCTGTGTTTTCTTCGCCACGCCGAATGTGGTCGAGATCACCGAGACCGGAGCACCGGCGCCCGAGACGACAACGCCCGCGCCCGAAACGACGGCGCCTGCGCCTGAGACCACGGCACCGGCACCCGAAACGACAGTCCCTGCGCCTGAGACCACGGCACCGGCTGAGCCGATGCAGGTGGTATCGAGCAAGCATGGCTTCGAGGTCCGCGCCGTTACCCTGCCGGGAGGGAGCACATCCTACATCACCTTTGACCTCTCCTCGCGCTTTGTGCTTTTCCTTACCTATGACATGATGGGAGAGATCGAGTGCCGCAATCAGCATCTCTATCTCTTCGACCGCGCCGTCGGCGATTTCGTGGCCGATTGCCCGCTCGCGGGCGACCGCCTCTACGACGGGCTGACGGTGATGAACGGCCAGACGGTGCTCTATGCCCGCGCAGGAGAGATGCAGAACCTCTATGTGCCGATCGCGGCGGTGACACTGAACTACGGCCCCGGCCAGCTGAGTGCACTGCCCCGTCTGGCGGATGTCTATACCACCCGGTGTGAGGTCACCTCACCGGACGGCCGCTATACCGTGCGGCAGACCCTGCTGGGCGATGTTGAGCTGGTCCTGTCCCTCGGGCAGACGCGGACGTTGCTCAAGCCGGTGCGCGCCGGTGACAGACGCTTCGACGGCAGCTTCGCCGAGGAGGCCGATTTTGTGCAGTATTCCCCGCTTGCTTTCCTTGACAGTACCCGACTGGTTTACAACATCAACGGCGTCGGCGGCCAGAACGGCTTTGCTGTGATCGATGTCGAGTCGGGCGAGGTCTTCGCCTTCCCCGAGTGCAGCGGATACACGGCGCGTGCCGTGCATGACGGTATGATTTACGCCACTGAGCAGAGAGACGCCGCCGTGCATGTCTGGACCGTTTCGCTGCGCAGCGGCCCGCAGGAGGTTGCCGACCTCGGGTTGACGGCCGACCGGTCCTTGGGTTACACCTTCGCCGACGGCATGTGGGTGATGGCTTACCGCGATGACCGCGCGCCCGAGACGGCCGTGCTGACCGTATGGCTGCCCGGCTTCTCGGAGGTGGCGGCGGAGCTGACGCTTGACCGCGGCATCTACGACGATGCCTTCTTCTGCGCGGCGGAGGATACCCTCTACATCATCAGCCCCGATCTGGCGGTGCATGTGCCGCCGGTCGAGATGGCGGCGCACCGCTTCGATTTCCGCTATACCGAGATGGATGGCGAGTGGTATGATGACCGCAGCTTTACGCTCGATCTTTCTGTGCCGACCGGCTGGACGCGTAAGTATGGCGGATTTGATCAGGACGCCCGCAGACGGGTGGTTCTGCACCAGACCTTGCTGTTTGGCGATACGGCCGAGTCCTTCCGCGCTGAGCTTTCTGACAGCAACGCAAAGCAGATCGCCAACTTCGACCTGGAGCATCCCGTCATCGGGCAGACCGCAAGCGGAATTCCCTACGTTGGCTATTGCTGGGCCGATGTCGCGGAAGGGCTGCGCAAGCATTGGTATCTCATCCAATTCGACCTGGGCGGCGGGTACAGCTACCGCTTTGGCATCAATCTCTATCCCGACCTTGACGGGCCGTCCTGCGTCGAGAATCTGCTTGAGCCTCTGCTTGCCTCGGTCAAAATTACGCTGGGCGAGCCGGTGCATCGTTTTGGCACGCTGATCTTCACGCACCAGATCTTCACCAGTCCCACCATCCTGCGCTTCTATATCGACGAAGAAGATCCCGGCTATTTTTCGGTGCGCTATTACCATGCCTCCAGCGGAGAGGACCGGGCACTGGCGCTGACCATGCCCGACGGTGTGACCTATGACCGCGTGCGTCCCATCTATGCTGGCAGTGCAGGCGGCAGCGGTGAGTGCCAGTTCATTGTTGCCTGCTATCGGGGTGACGCCGTGACCTATGTCGGCTTTGACAACTCGGCGCACACCGATGGATCCAACCAGATGGAGTTCCGGGGTTATGTGATGGACGCCCATCTGGTGGACAGCATGCGCATCGCCATGCCTGAGCTCTTCCATTGATTTCCCGCGGCTGATGACCGCAGACACAAACGAAAAGGGGCTGTCGCGTTAGCGGCAGCCCCACTGAAAAAGCGGCAACAAAGGCGCGTTTTCAGAACTTCCGAAGGAATTTGAAGCGATGTTTGATGGTTTGGGGCTTAAAAAGCCCCAAATGGCGGCGTTTCCGCCGCCAAATCAAACTCGACGGGGTGTCGCGCAAATAAGCGCGACACCCCGTCGAGTTTGATTTGGCGGCGGGAACGCCGCCATTTGGGGCTTTTTAAGCCCCAAACCATCCAACATCGCTTCAAATTCCTTCGGAATTTCTGAAAACGCGGCTTTGTTGCCGCTTTTTCAGTGGGGCTGCCGCTAACGCGA
>JAFWBJ010000112.1 GCA_017507145.1 Clostridia bacterium
GGTGGAGAACAGGTGGGGGCCTGCGCAAAGATCGGTGAACTCACCCTGCTCGTAAAAGCTGATGGTGGCATCGGCAGGCAGCTCGTTGATCAGCTGCACCTTGTAGGGCTCGTCGCGCTCGGTCATGAGCGCGATGGCCTCCTCCCGGGGCAGCTCGAAGCGCTCGATGCGCAGATTTTCCTTGACGATCTTCTTCATCTCGCCCTCGAGCGCGGTCAGCACGTCGGGCGTGAAGGAGATCTCGGAGTCGAAGTCGTAGTAGAAGCCGCCGTCGATAGCAGGGCCGATGGTCAGCTTGGTCGCGGGGTAGAGGCGCTTGACGGCCTGTGCGAGGACATGCGCAGCGGTGTGGTTGAAGACGTGTGCACCGCCCTTGTCGGCGAAGGTGAGGAGCTTGACGTCGTCGCCTGCGGCGAGGGGACGGGAGAGTGCGGACAGCTCGCCGTTGACTTCGGCGGCCAGGATCTCGCGGCTGATCAGGCCTGCGGCCTGCGCAGCATCATAAACGGTTGCATTTTCTTCGGCGCAGAAGGAGGCGCCGTTGATGTTGATGTTCATGGTATTTTCCTTTCTATGTGATGAATTTTGACCAATCAATACAGATCCACCGGGATCATGATCTTAAGCTGGTTAATCTTGGAGGTATAAGCCTTCTGCTGTTTGTCGGCCATCACCTGCTGGGCAAGCTGGGCTTTGATCTTCTCGTAGGGGATCTCCTCCGGCTCATGCTTGGCGTTGAGCTGGATCAGATGATAACCGAACTGGGTCTGCACCGGACCGGAGATCTCGCCAACCTCCATAGCGAAGACGGCGCGATCGAACTCGGGCACCATCTGGCCGCGGCCGAATGCCCCAAGCGAGCCGCCCTCAGCCGAGGAGGGGCAGGAGCTGTACTGCTTTGCGGCATCGGCAAAGGTGATCTTGCCGGCGGCGATATCGGCCGCAATTTCCTTCGCCTTGGCCTCGCTGTCGACCAGGATATGGCTTGCCTCGACCGTCTCATCGGCCATCATTTCACTTTTGTGCTCCTCATAGAACTGCTTGACCTCGGCCTCGTCAAGTCTGACCCCGGCCAGCGCCTTCTCCAGCGCAAAGTTGGCTAACAGCTCGTCCTTGATCTTGGCCATCTGGGCCTGGAAAGCGGGATCTGCTTCGTAGAAATTGCGCTTGGCCTCGGCCAGCAGCAGCTGACGGTTGATCAGCTGATCAAGGATCGCGCGGCGTCCCTCGGGCGAGTGGTAAGCCTGCGCCTTCGGGCCCATGCCTGCAATGGCTTCGGTAACATCGGCCTCGGTGATGGCTACACCGCCGACCCGCGCCAGAATTCTGATGTTTGCGTCCATAATATGTCTCCTGTTCAATAAATTTCAAAAAGAAAGCCCCGAACATACACAGTATGTTCGGGGTGCGGATACGAAATTCACACGGTTCCACCCGAGCGTTTCACTCAGAGAATGCGTTCAGTTAAGCGGACGAGTGGTACCGATACCGGCCCAAGACGCGCATTGCAGCCATCAGCGCGCTCTCTGTGCATGGGTGACGGGAACGACAAGTCTCTTCCACGGGGTATACGGGAGTATTATACCGCAAAAGCAGCAGTTTGTCAAGTGCTTTTTTCACCTCCCCCTGCAAAAAGGCTGACGCCGCGAGGGCGTCAGCCTTGGGGAAACGAATTACTTAAGGAACTGCATATCGTCGATATAGATGATGCCCTTTCCGGAAGCAGTCAGCTGCAGGACGATCTGCGAAACCGCCGTCAGATGGCGATTTGCCGCACCGCCGCCGCTGGCCGTTTTCATGTTGGTAAGATCGAAGGTAACCTCAGTCCAAGCGCTGTCACCGGGGATGACGGCAGGCGCGGTCGGTACTGCGATGTAATTACCGAACGACAGGCTGTCAACCGTCAGCGGTTTGCTGCCGTTGTTCTTGATCTTCACCGTGACGCGGCTGTAGCGTGAGTAGTCCTTCGAATGCTCGTAGAAGACGACTGCCTTGCCCTCATCATTCTGGCCGGTCAGCGTCGGACCGACGGTGAGCGTACCGGCGGCGTTGACATCGAGCATCAGCGAAGCATCGCCCTGGACCTTCTCATTCTTGCTGTACATGACTCTGGCCGTGCTGCCGTCGAGCTTTGCCCACCATGCGTCGTAGTACTTAACGAAGTGATTGGTATCACGGGTCAGATGCCAGATGTTCGACATGTCGCAGTCAGCAAACAAAAGCTGGGTGGTCGTGCTGGCGTTGGCCGGCATATCCAGTGCAAAGGGCGATGCCATGTAGAGCAGGCTGCCGCGGTAAGTACAGCCAAGGTTAGCGGTGTAGGTCAGCAGCTCGTAGGCGTAGGTAGCCGAAACGGGATTCGGTACGCTGGGCGAGCTGAGGGCAACCTTATCCCGGCCGACGATCTCGGCATTGGCCGGGTAGTAGACACCATCGCTGCCACAGACGGTGAAGCCGCGCAAAACGCTTGCGCCGTTGGAGATCGTCAGGCCGTCAGCCACATTGGAGAAGGTGACGGTCAGTACGTTTCCGCTGACGCTGATCGACTCTGCCGTGGGCGGCGTAGCGGTATATCCCTTCTCGCCGTAGACCATGGCCATCACAGCCGAGGCAAGACGCTCACCAACCGGCTTCTTGGTCTTGGGATGGCTGGCATTGTTGTCCTCTCTGTGCTCGGGCGATACGTCATTGATGGCAAGCACGGTGATCTTGTCGTGCTTAGCTGCATAGGCTGCGAGATTTGCGGTGAACGCTGCGTAAGACTGCGGGCGTGAACGCACAAGGTAGGGCGCAATGATCGGCATGACCATCGGCAGCTCAAAATCCTTGTAGCCGTACTCGAGGCAGTACTGCAGATACATCAGTTCAAGCTCTTCGGTGTAGTGCTGGTCGTTCTCACCCAGATCCTGCTCACCCTGGTACCAGAGGATACCGGCGATGTTCAGACCAAGCGCGGGGCGAACCATCGAGTTATAAAGTGCCGTAGCCTGACGATAGCCCTCGGGATCCCAGTTTGTGGGCGCCGCATACTTGCTGGCCAGCGCACCGGTGGAGAGCAGCGGCGATGCTTCGATGGTTTCGCGCGAGATCCAGGAACGGACCGGCGTGCCGCCGACAGCGTAGAAGATCATGCCAACCGGAACGCCCAGCGACTCACGCAGCTTAACCGTGCAGTAATAGCCCACTGCGGTGATATTGCTCATGTCAGACTTGCTGTCGCCGCGGACCCAGGAGATCTTGGCGCTCTCATCCAGCGGAGTCGAAGCGTAGCCGCCGTCGGGCTTGGTTACCCGCATGACGCGGATATACTCGTCGGCAAAATAGGAATCGGGATAATCGGCATCCTTGGCCATCGTATAAGCCATATTGGACTGGCCGGTAGCCAACCACAGTTCACCGAACAGAACGTCCTTGAGTTCGCAGTACACACGGGTGTCGCTGCGGACGCAGATGGTATAGCTGCGGTAGGAGCCTTCCACAGCATCAAAGGTAGCCGAGAAGGTGCCGGCTTCCGCATCGATATCCAGCGGGACCTCCTGCTGAACCTCTTCGCCCAGAAGGAGCTGGGCGGTAAACGTACCCTGCAGGCCGGTGACCGTACCGGTCAGGGTAAAGGGCTTATTCTGCTGAATCAGCATATTGTCGGCAAAGATACTCTTGAGCGTCAGTGCTGTGCCGTAAACGTTGGTTTGATCAAGCATTTTGCGATACACCTCGATTACATGTTCTGCCTTATCTGAAGCAACTACGTCCCGAATCAGCGTCTCGCCGGCCGCAATGGCACCGGTGATGTCGCTGAAATGCACCAGTACACGCGCATCCAGATGCTCGATTTTGCATTCGCCGGGAGCAGGTGCAGCGGTAACCGTACTGGTGTACACACTTCCCTCTCGGGAGGTGGGGCCAATCACGATCTCCTTTTCGGCAACCGGATACATTTTGACAAAGTCGGTCGAAACCGGAACGTCAACATCCAGCGCACTCATGAAGGCACTCTGGAGGGCCAGGGCGATTTTGGATACATAAACCTCTCCCTCTTCGGCACGAACCAAGACATAGTCGGCCAGGTTGATCGACGGCTCGGTCGGCGGGGGCGTCGTATCGGGCGCATCGGTGCCGGGCACATCCGTGCCGGGCGTGACATCGCCGTCGCCCGAACAGGCACAAAGCACCAGCAGGGAGAGAAGAGCGAGCAGAGCCGCCTTCAGCCACACGCATCGGTGGATCGGCTTTCGGTTATTCAGTTTGCGCATACATTAACCTCTCTGTTTGTTTCTGCTTCAGAACCGGAACTGCTGCTGCCATCACGGTATAGTCAGCGGCAGCAGGGACGGAAGCAAGGCTCACCGACAATATGACGGCGAGTATTGTGCAAAAGTTCTGTGCATAAACTTTTCCACAAACAGATCTCCTTTTTCATTTTTTTGCACACAAAACGCACTTAGCTGCCATTTTGTTCCGCGAAGGAACGAATGGCAAAGTGTCACATATATACTTTAGCACAAACCATTCCGCAGAGCAACAGGAAAATCAATACAACTTTTTGCCAAATCAATACAAATTCTCCTCTTTCCGGATATGGGGATTTATGCAGTTCCCGACCAAAAGAAAACTTTTCCAATGCCACCAATTTCCGCATCCCGTTCACCTCCCCAAAAACACTACGCATAAAGAGTAGTTCATATAGATGTAAATGATTCCCTCACATTCATCGGCTTGCCCGTGGCGCCAAAAGAGTCCGCATCAGCCAAACGATGCCCGCCGATCTTTCCGTTTTTTGCCTCAAAAACCCTTCCGCGGGCGAGGTTGTATTGATTTTTCCAAAAACAATATTGATTTACCAATACCTTTTTTGGCTCACTCATGGTAGAATTATGATAAGTATAATTGGATGATGTGCAGATTTTCCTTTTTTTCCGCTGCGCACCGTTCGAGAATATTTGGGAGGATATGATTTCATGAAAGAATACTCCGCAAATGACACCAGTCTTTCCTTCACCCACAGCTGCGATGTTCTGGTTGTCGGCGGCGGACTCGGCGGCGTTTCGGCTGCGGTTGCCGCAGCACGGGCAGGGGCAAAGACTATCCTGCTTGAGCGCAACACCTGCCTGGGCGGTGTTGCCACAGCCGGCAGCTGCTGCTCCATTTTCAACTGCTTCTACACCGATGACCACCGTCTGATGGTCAACGGCATTCCCTTTGAGTTGACCAATTACATGGCCGAACACGCCGGCGGTCCCGGCTTGAGCTGGCAGAATCACCGCGGTCATGTTATCTACGACATTGAGTTAGGCAAGCTTGCCCTGCTCGAATTCGTGGTCGCCGCCGGCGTGACCCCCATCCTCGGCGCAACGCTGGCCGATGTTCTGGTCGAGAACGGCGAAGTTCGCGGCGTACTTTATGTTGGCCGCAACGGCATCGAGGCCATCGCCGCCAAGCGCATCGTTGACGCCACCGGTGACTCGGATGCCGCTGTTCTGGCCGGCGCGCCGACCAAGCAGAATTACAGCCGCGCATCGTACTGCTTCCGTGTCGGCAATGTCGATATGGACAAGTTCGTACAGTATTTTGCCGATCACCCCGAAGAGTATCCTCACCACATCGACATCGACTGGACACTTGAGGATGCCTTGGCCCAGTACCGCGAGAACGGCACCTTCCTCTTTCCTCACCACGGCGGCAACTATATGTCGATCGTCAAGCAGGCGCTGGAAGACGGACGTCTCCCCTACGATATGGCCCGCACCACCGAGCTGTCGGCCATGCAGATGCACGGCATCCGCAAAACCGGCACCATCCACTTCATCACCGGCTTCTTCACCCCCGAGTCGCTTGACGCGGCCGAGATGAGCACCTGGATTCTCGAGGGCAAGCGCATGGCCGTTCTGGTCACCGATTTCCTGCGCGATAACTTCCCCGGCTTTGAAAACTGCTTCCTGTGCAGCACAGCCGAAAATGTCGGCGTCCGCACCTCGCGCTATATCGACGGCGAGTTTGTCTATACCCGCGACATGCTGGTCGAATCCCACCGCTTCCCCGATGCCATCGGCCGTGTGCTGAACTCCTGGAAGATCCGCCACGAATCGGTCACCGGTCTCGGCTCCTATGCCGTGCTCGGCCAGGATTACAGTGACGTTCCCCTGCGTGCCCTCCTGCCCCGCTGCCCCGAAGGCCTGATCATGGGTGCCGGCCGCAGCATCAGCGCCAAGAGCCCCTCCATCCTGCGCGAGATGGTCAACACCATGGTCGTCGGCCAGGGTGCCGGCATCACCGCTGCCGTCTCCGCCGCCGACGGAACACCGCTTGCCCGGACCGACTACACCAAGATCCGCGCCGAACTGGTGCGGCAGAAGGTGTACGATGAATAATTGATTTCAATATTTAAATTTTATATTTTTTCAAACCAAGGAGGTTTCCATCATGACTATTTTCGAAAAAACACGCAGCGTCGGTGTTATCCCGGTGCTCGGTCTGCGCAATCCCGACACGGCAGAGCAGCTTGCCGCTGCCCTGATCGCCGGCGGTATCCCCGCCATCGAGGTTACTCTGCGTAACCCCGCTGCTGTCGAGTGCCTGTCCCGCATCAAGAAGGCCTATCCCGACATGATCTGCGGCGCAGGTACCATCCTGACGACTGCGATGGCAGACGAGGCCATGGCCGCCGGTGCAGAGTTCCTGGTCTCCCCCGGCTTTGACCCCAAGCTGGTTGCCTACTGCCAGGAGAAGGGCTACCCCATCATGCCCGGTGTCTCTTCGCCCAGCGAAGTTCAGTGCGCCGTTGCCATGGGCCTGACCGACATGAAGTTCTTCCCGGCTGAGGCCGGCGGCGGTCCCGCTGTGCTGAAGCTGATCTCCAGCGCATTCCCCAAGGTGCGTTTCGTCGCAACCGGCGGCATCACGATGGACAATCTCGCCGACTACCTGGCGCTTCCCTGCGTCTCCGGCGTCGGTGGCAGCTTCATGGCTCCCGCTGCCATGATCGCAGAGGGCAAGTTCGCCGAGATCACCGCACTCTGCACGGCTGCAATGCACCGCATGCTCAACTTCCGCATTGTGCATGTCGGCGTCAACTGCGATGAGGATGCCGAGGCCAAGGCAACTGCAGAGCTGCTGGCCAAGATCTTCTCGATTCCCGTCATCCCGCACAGCGGCTGTTATTTCGCAGGCACCCTTTTCGAGGTGCTCAAGCAGCCCGGCCGCGGTGCAAAGGGACATATCGCCATCGGCACCAACGACATTCACCGTGCAATCGCATTCGTCGAGTCGAAGGGCATTAAGCTCGATCATGAAAACGCCAAGTACATGGCAGATGGGCGTCTGCTGTGCGTATTCTTTGCAGAGGAAATTGCAGGCTTCGCCCTGCATCTGCTCCAATGCTGATCAGCGCCTTTTCCATTCGCATGTGCACACTGCTTTTGGCATCGATGATGCTTACCGGCTGCAATGGGACGAACGCCCCGCTCCCTGACGAAACAACCGCCGCGCCGACCGAAACGACCGCCCCCAGCGACACCACCGGATCGGCCGACGCCACCCGGGCTTCCGAGACAGCTGCGCCCGCCGAGCCCAAGCCCTATGCGCCCGTCACCATTGAAATGCCCGAGGACCCGAACCTGCTCTACAACGGCATCCGCCTCCCCGAGGTCTGGCCGCCCGAGAATATCTCGCCCAAAACCTTCTCTGAGATCGACGTTCCCTATCTGAAAACGGCGGAAGAAGGCGGAACCCACCCCGGCACCGTCGATATTGACGTCGGACGCCAGCTTTTCGTGGACAACTTCCTTATCGAGAAGACCGATCTGACCGCTGCCCAGCACAAGGCCGTCGAGGCTGACTGCAACCCTGTGCTCTCCTATTCGGGCAGCACCTACCGCACCAAACACGGCGGGTTCTTCTACAACGCCGAGAAACAGCTCTTCGAGCACTTCTGGAACAGCGGCAACAAGCTGATGTACATCTCCAGCAAGGACGGCATCACCTGGGATCCCGATTCGGCCTACCCCGTGCTGACCTACCCGCAGGCTTCTGGCGCTTATGCCAGCGTTGTCCTCAACGAGACCCCCGATGAGAATAACCCCCGCTACGTCTGCGTTGTCCGCTACTCCAACGGCAGCTGGGAAAAGATTCTCGGCCCCGACAAGGACCACGAGCACTACAACACCATTGTCTACTACTCGGACAACGGCCAGACCTGGAAAAAGCTCACCGATCTCGGCCCGACTTCGGGTGACGCTACTTCCTTCATTTATAATCCCTTCCGCCAGACCTACATCTTCAGTCTGCGCCGCAGCTACTCCAACATCAACCGCGCCCGTGACTATATCGAGGTCACCGACATCCTCAACTACAACGATTTCACCTCGCTTGAGCCTGTCTTCTGGCTGCGTGCCGACTCCAAGGACCTCCGCGATCCCACTCAGCCCGGATTTAAGCCCGAAGTTTACAGCATCTCGGCTGTCGCGTATGAGAGCATCATGCTCGGCGCGTTTCAGGTGTACCTTGGTCCAAGCAATTCCGACTCCAATCTGACTGCGATTCCCAAGATCACCAACATCAACCTCGGCTTCAGCCGCGACGGTTTCTACTATTCCCGCCCCTTCCGTGAGCCCATCATCGAATCCTCCAAGGAAGCGGACACCTGGGACCGCGGCTACCTGCACCATGTCAACAACGTCTGTGTCATCGTCGGTGACGAGCTGCGCTTCTATTACAGCGGCTACCGCGGAGACCAGACCCTCGCAGGTGACAAAAACTCGACCCGCGGATGCATGTCCAACTGCTCGCTCGGCTATGCCACCATGCGCCGTGACGGCTTCGTCTCGATGGACGGCAGCGGCGAGCTGCTGACCCGCCTGCTTCGCTTTGACGAGGTCAATGACCGTCTCTTCATCAACGCCAAGGCTAAGTCGCTGCGCGCCGAGATCCTCGATGCTGATGGTAACGTGATCCCCGGTTTCTCGCTGAATGAGTGCGTTCCCTTCTCGGGCGACTCGACCTGCGCCGAGCTGACCTTCGAGAACGGCGCCAACCTCGGCGAGCTGCGCGGCACCGAATTCCGCATCCGCTTCATCGCAGAAGAGGCTGAATTCTACGCCTTCTGGGTCAGTGATACCGAAGACGGTGAGAGCGGCGGCTTCCTCGCCGGCGGATATCTGGCACAGTAACATCTTTAGCACCGATTTGTGAAAGGAGCGTTTCCGATGAACAAAAAACTGCTCGTCTCCCTTCTGCTGGCAGCGCTCACGGTCTGCACCCCACTAACGGGATGCGGACAGCAGCCTCCATCGAGCCCTGAGACGACCGATGCCTCCACCGCCGAAACCTCAGCTGCACCGACCAACTCGGCTTCTCCCGAGGCCAACGCTCCGGCGTCCGAAACCAAGCCCTACACGCCGGTCACCATCCAGATGTCCGAAGACCCGAAGCTCCTCTACAACGGCATTCGTCTCCCCGACGTCTGGCCGCCCGACAACATCGAGAGCGGCAACCGCAGCGAGCTCCCCGTGCCCTACCTCAAGGACGCAGACGAGGGCGGCTATCACCCCACGGTAGTCGACATCGACGTCGGCCGTCAGCTTTTTGTCGATGACTTCCTCATCGAATCGACCACGCTGACCAGCACCCATCACCAGGCGGTGAAGTACGAGGGCAACCCCCTCTTCGAAACCAAGAGTCACGTCAAGCACGGCGGTCTCTTCTACGATGCCGAAAAAGGGGTCTATGAGCTCTTTTACATGGGTTCCGGCCGCAAGCTGATGTACCTCACCAGCCCCGACGGCATTACCTGGGATAAGTCAAAGGCCTACCCCGTGCTCTACACCCCCAAGGGCAGCGGCTACACGAGTGTGGTCAAGAACGAGCACCCCGACTCGTCCAATCCCCGCTATCTCTGCCTGATCCGTTACTCGAACGGCATCTGGGACAACCTGCAGCCCAAGCATAAGGACCACGAGCACTTCCCCACCATCATCTACGCCTCGGACGACGGCCAGCGCTGGCGTCTGATCTCCGAATTCGGCCCCACCTCGGGTGACGCCACCTCGATGATCTACAACCCCTTCCGCAATACCTGGATCTTCAGCCTGCGCATGAGCTACCCGACCATCAAGCGCGCGCGCGACTACGTTGAGACCACCGATATTCTCGACGTGCTCGACTATTCCGCCCTTGACCGTGTCTTCTGGCTGCGCGCCGACAGCAAGGATCTCCGCGACGAGAGCCAGCCCACCTACCCGACCGAGCTGTACAGCATCTCGGCGATCGCTTATGAGAGCATTATGCTCGGCGCCTTCCAGCTCTTCCTCGGTCCCGAGAACGCCGAGGCCAATACCACCGGCATTCCGAAGATCACCAACATCAACCTCGGCTACAGCCGCGACGGCTTCCACTATTCCCGCGACGGCCGCGAGCCGATCATCGAATCGAGCAAGGCCGCCGGCACCTGGGACCGCGGCTATCTGCACCACTTCAACAACGTCTGCATCATCGTCGGCGACGAGCTCCGCTTCTACTATGCGGGCTACGCGGGCGACGAATCAAAGGGCGGCAATCCCGAATCGACCGCCGGCTCGATGGCAAACTGCTACATGGGCTTTGCTACCATGCGCCGCGACGGCTTCGTCTCGCTTGACGGCACCGGCGAGGTCATCACCCGCACCATGCGCTTTGACGAGGTGAACGATCGTCTCTTCATTAACGCCAAGGCCAAGTCGATCCGCGCCGAGATCCGCGATGCCAACGGCAAGGCACTCCCTGGCTTCTCGCTCGACGAGTGCGTTCCCTTCTCGGGCGACTCGACCTGCACCGAACTCAAGTTCACGAGCGGTGCAGACCTGGGCGACCTGCAGGGCAAGGATTTCTCGATCCGCTTTGTGGTCGAGGAGGGTGAGTTCTACGCCTTCTGGGTCAGCGACACCGAAGACGGCGACAGCGGCGGCTTCCTCGCTGCCGGCTCTGTGGAACAGTAAGTCCGCATCCCTGCTTCCGCAGACCCGCCCCCCTACTTCCCGCTGCTTGGGCAGTTCCACGGTTTGATCACAGCATGGGGATGCAGGATTGTGTCTGACATCCTCCTGCTGTTTTCAAAATAAATTATTTCAGAAAGGAAAGATATCCATGAGAAAGCATGCATTCCTTGCGGCCCTTCTTGCTCTGCTGATGCTCCTGCCCACACTGGCAGCATGCGGCGACAAGACTCCCGGCAACACCCCCGTCAACACCCCCAACACCACTGCGACTCCCACGGTCAGTGATACCACTGCTCCCGTCGAAACCGAGCCTGCAGAAACCGAGTACCCCGCACCGCAAATCGAGGCCGTCGATTACACCGGAAAAGAACTGCGCATCCTCGTGAACGAGCCCCGCGCTGAGTTCAACTACGACGAGGCAGTTTACACCGAGAACTCCGGCGACGTCATCAATGATGCCATCTTCAAGCGCAACACCCAGATCATGGACAAGTACGGCCTAAAGATCCTCTCCACCGGTGCTTCCACCGGCGCCGGCCTGAAGACCTTCACCAATGCCATCAACGCCGGCACCAACGACTTCCACTTTGGTTCGATCCGCATCTGCGATATCATGTCCCTGGCTGCCAGCGGCATGATGTCCAACATCGCTGACCTCAACTACATCGACATCGAGGCCCCCTGGTACTACCAGACCCTGCAGGATGCCCTGAGCATCGGCGGCGAGGACTACCTCCTCACCGGCTACTTCAACATGCGCATCTTCGACAGCGCCCCCGGCCTCTACTACAACAAGGATATGGCCGACAAGCACCAGATCGCCTCGATGGAAGACATGGTCTTCGATGGCACCTGGACGCTCGACAAGTTCTTTGAGATCTGCTCCCAGGTCGGTAACGACATTAACCAAGACGGTATCATCGACGAGACCGACGAGGTCGGTCTGACCGCTCACCCCGGCGGCATCCTGAACTTCGTTGTCGGTGCAGACGCTGACTTCGTCCGCAAGAACAGCGATGACATTCCCGTGTACATCGGCGTAGATGAGAAGAACGAGGGCACCCTCTCCAAGATCCTCACCAACCTCTACACCGCTCCCGCTTCCCTCCACAAAGAATACGCAAAGTTCACCAGCTTCACCGGCGGCTTCAACGAGGGCCGTTCGCTCTTCCTGCTCAACTGCCTCTATGAAATGCCCAACCTGGCTGCTAACGGCACCAAGTTCGGTGTCCTGCCCATGCCCAAGGCGAATGAGGCCCAGGAAAACTACCGCATCCACACCCACTCCAAGCTCGGCACCGCAATCGGTGTTCCGAACAACAACACCGAGCTGGAGATGACCACTGCCGTCCTCGAGGATATGATGTATCTCTCCTACAAGTATATCTATCCCGCACACATCGAGAAGACCATGCAGTACCGCTATGCGGCTGATTCCAATGCAACCGAGATTCTCAAGATCATGTTCAACTCGCTCTGCATCGAGATGTCCACCGCACTCAACCTGACCTGCGACTCTGAGCTGCGCAAGCTCGGCAACGTCCACTCGACCGACATCGCCTCGACCTACGCGGCCAGTGCCGAGAAGAACAAGAAGACCATCGAAACCTACGTCGCATCGTTCACCAACAAGCAGTAACTTAGCCACCGTGTAAGGACTTGAGGGACTCAAACCGATTCGGCACTTGAGTCCCTCAATTTCCCATCATTCCTACCATTTTCGGAGGTTTCTCATGAAAAAACATGCAACCCTCTCTGCCATCCTTTCTCTTCTGCTACTGCTTCCTTCCCTCGCCGCCTGCGGCGGTGAAACACCTCCCGTGACATCCGACACGACTGCTGCGCCCGCTGTCGCGGATACCACTGTACCCGAAACAACCGAAGCCCCCATCACCGAATACCCCGCACCGCAGATTGAGGCGGTAAAATACGGCGGCGAGTTCCGAATTCTGAGCAACGAGCCGCGCGCCGACATGTTCCCTTACAGCGAGATCTACTACGCTGAGGACACCGGTGATGTCATCAACGATGCCCTCTTCAAGCGCAACAACCAGATCATGGAGAAATACGGCGTTACCATCGTCAACACCGACATTTCCACCGGTTCGGGAAAGCGCACCTTCACCAACGCCATCAACGCGGGCAACGACGATTTCCATATCGCCGTCATCCGCATCTCCGATATTGTTAACCTGGCACAGAACGGCTATCTGGCCAATATCGCCAGCCTCCCCCACATCGATCCCGATGCTCCCTGGTACTACCAGCAGCTGCGCGACTCGCTGACCATCCGCGGCGAGGATTACATGCTGATCGGTTACCTCAATATGCGCGTCTTTGATACGGCCGGCGCCCTCTTCTACAACAAGGACATCGTGGAAAAGCACAACATGCCCGACATCGAGCAGATGGTCTTCGACGGCACCTGGACGCTCGATCGCTTCTACGCGCTTTGCAGCCAGGTCGGCGGAGACCTCGACCAGGACGGCAAGATCACCGAGAACGATGAGGTCGGTCTGACCAGCCATCCCGGCAACCTGCTCAACTACTTCATCGGTGCCGGCGGCGAGTTCGTCGTCAAGAACAGCGACGACATTCCGGTCTACATCGGCATCAACCAGAAGAATGAGGCCATCCTGAGCAAAGTGCTGAACATTATGTTCACCGAGCCCGCTGTTCTGCACCAGGATTCTTCGCTCTACAAAGATTACACCGGCGCATTCAACGCCGACCGCTCGCTTTTCCTGAGCAACGGTATCTACCGCATCCGTACGCTGGCCGCCGTGGACAGCAGCTTCGGTGTCCTCCCCCTGCCCAAGTGGGATGAGGCGCAGGAAAAGTACTACGTCCACATCGGCTCCTCGCTTGGTACGGCGATCGGTATTCCCTTCAACACCAATACCACCGAGATGACCTGCTCCATCGTGGAGGATATGATGCACCTCTCTTATAAGTACATCTATCCCGCACACATCGAGAAGACCATGCAGCTGCGCTATGCATCCGATGAGAATTCGACCAAGATCATCAAGATCCTCTTTGATTCGCTGAGCATCGAGCTCGCTTCCGCACTCAGCCTCGACTGCGACAAGCTGCTGCGCAACCTCGGTGCAACCCGCTCGACCAACATCGTTTCCACCTATCTCGCCAGCGAAGAAAAGAATAAGGCCGCCATCGAGACCTATGTGGCCGCATTTGACAGCAAGCAATAATTTTTCTATATGCAATCTCATCAAACAAGAAAGGAACCGATCGCAATGAAAAAGCATTTCCAGCTTCGTTCCCTGGCGCTTATCCTCGCTCTGCTGATGCTAAGCACCATGTTCGCTGCCTGCGGAAAGCCTGTCGACGACAGCACGGACACGAAAGCTCCCACCCCCGGCACCTCCTCCGCCGGACTGACCACCGCTCCCGTCGAAACCGAAGCGCCCGAAACCGAATATCCCGCGCCTCAGGTAGAGAACACCAACTATAAGGACAAGGAACTCCGCATTCTGGCAAACGAACCCCGTACCGAGTTCCCCTACAGTGAGATCTACTACAGCGAGAACACCGGCGACATCATCAATGACGCCATCTTCAAGCGCAACACGCAGATCACCGAGAAGTACGGTATCACCATCACGACGACCGACGTCTCGACCGGCCAGGGCCCGAAGACCTTCACCAATGCCATCCAGGCCGACACCAACGACTTCCACTTCGCCTCCATCCGCATCTGTGACATCATGTCGGCGGCCTCTCAGGGTTACCTGGCCGATGTCTCTACCCTCCCCTACCTCTCGCTGGATGCCCCCTGGTACTACCAGAACATGCGCAAGAGTCTCTCGATCGGCGGCGAAGAGTACCTGCTGATCGGTTACTTCAACATGCGCGTCTTCGACACGCTGACCTTCATGGGCTTCAACAAGAATCTGGCCGAGAAATACCAGATCACCGGCCTCAATGAGCTCGCCCTCGACGGCAAGTGGACGATGGACAAAATGCACGAGTACGCGCAGCAGGTCAGCATCGATATCAACCAGGACGGCAAGATCTGGAGCGAAGACCAGATCGGTCTCAAGAGCCATTCCGGTTATATTCTCTCTTTCTTCGTCGGCATGGGCGGAAGCTTTGTCGAGAAGAACAGTGATGACATCCCCACATATTCCGGCCTCAGCGCCAAGAATGAACAGCTGCTGAGTGATATCGCCAAGATTATCTATGACAGTTCTTCCGCGATTCACGGCCTCGCAGCAGACATCAAATTCGAAACCGATCCCTTCGCCGAGGATAGAATGCTCTTCACGCCGCAGCTGGTCTACGGTATGCGCGGCCTCAGCGAAGCCGGTGTAAACTACGGTGTTCTGCCCTTCCCGAAGGCAGACGAGAGCCAGGAGAACTACATCAGCCATACCCATTCCAAGCTCGGCACCGCCGTCGGTATCCCCAACAACAATACCGAGATGGAGATGACCTCTGCGCTTGTGGCCGATCTGATGTACCTCTCGCACAAGATTATCTATCCCGCACACATCGAGAAGGCCATGCAGATGCGCTACTCGCCTGAAGAAGACAGCACCGAAATGCTTAAGCTTCTCTTCGGCTCGCTTTGCATCGAAATGTCTACTGCACTCAACCTCAAAATCGACACCCAGCTGCGCAATATGGGTGCCAAAAAGGCGGATAACTTTGCTTCTGTCTTCGCCGGCATCAAGACCGCAGATGAGAAAACCATCGAGACCTACGTTTCCGCTTTCACCAAAAAGGGTTAATACCACACCGATAAGGAAAACACACACATGAAGCATAATCATCTGCTTGCGCTTCTGCTGACAGCCTTGATGCTGTGTGCCCCGCTGACTGCCTGCAGCCAGGAGCCCGTAACCAGCACCGATACTACGCTCCCCCCTGCGGCAGATACCACCACTGCTGCTCCCGCCGAAACCGAGCCGCCCGAAACTGAGTATCCTGCCCCGCAGATCGAGGCAAACTTCACCGGTAAAACCATCAGCATCCTCAGCCTTGAGCCGGAAGCAACCTTCGATTACGGCGAAATCAGCTACGGCGAGAACACCGGCGATATCATCAACGACGCCGTCTTCAAGCGCAACCACCAGATCATCAACAAATACGGCATTGAAATCAAGAGCACCGAAATGCCGCGCGGCATGGCAACGGCCAAAGCCTTCAACACCGCGATCCTCTCGGACACCAACGAGTACCAGCTCGGCATCCTGCGCATTGCCGACATGATGTCCAGCGCCTCCAACGGTTATCTGGCAAATCTGACCGATGCGCCTTACATCGACACCGATGCGCCCTGGTATTACCGCCAGCTGCAGGAAGCGCTGAGCATCGGCGGCCAGGACTACATCCTGACCGGATACCTGAACATGCGAATTTTTGACAGCGTCGGCAGCATCTTCTACAACAAAGACGTCGTGGAAAAGTATCAGCTCGGCAACCTCAATCAGCTGGTCTTTGACGGCGAGTGGACGCTGGACAAATTCGCCGAAATCTGTGCCAAGGTCGGAAACGACCTCAACAACGACGGTAAAATCGATGAGACCGACGAGGTCGGTATGATCAGCCATCCCGGCGGAATTCTGAATTTCTTCGTCGGTGCCGGCGGTGAATTCGTGGCCAAAGACAGCGACGATATTCCCCAGTATATCGGCATCACCGAGCGCAACGCCGATCTGCTGAACAAAGTGCTTACCGTGCTGTATACCGAGCCCGGCTCGCTGCACCAGATCTATTCCGCTTACACCAACTACAACGCTGCTTTCAATGAAGACCGCGCACTCTTCCTCAACAACTGCCTCTACGCGATGCTGGAACTGGCCGCCGTTTCAACCAACTTCGGCGTGCTCCCGCCCCCCAAGTATGACGCAGCGCAGGAAGGCTACTATGTACACACCCACTCCAACCACGGAACCGCAATCGGCATTCCGAACAACAACCCCGACATGGAGATGACCTGCGCCATCGTGGAGGAGCTGATGTACTGGTCCTACAAGCACATCTATCCGGCACACATCGAGAAGACCATGCAGATCCGCTACGCATCCGATGAAGAGTCCACGCGCATCCTTGAGATCATGTTCGATTCAATCTGCCTGGAGATGTCCACCGCCCTCAGCCTCAAGTGCGACAACAATCTCCGCAACCTCGGCAATGTCCACTCGTTTGATTTTGTCTCCGCATTCAAGTCCACCGAAACGGCCGACAAAACCAAGATCGAGACCTACGTTTCCGCCTTCACCCAGAAAAAATAATTTTATCCCAGAAAGGAATTTATCATGAGCAAAAACACCACTCCCCGCGTTGTCGGCCTCGGCGACCTTCTGCTGAGCCTTGCCCCTGCCGGCTACCTCCGCTTCATCCAGGCTGAACAGTTTGGCGCATTCTACACCGGCGCTGAGGCAAACGTCTGCGTTTCGCTCGCTCGCCTCGGTCTGGAAACCGATTTCCTCACCCGCCTTCCCCGCAATGACATTGCGGACGCCGCTGTTGCATCGCTGCGCAAGTACGGTGTCGGCACCGCAAACATCGCATGGGGCGGCGACCGCATCGGTATCCTCTACCTCGAGAAAGGCGCTTCTCAGCGCGCTTCCAAGGTCATCTACGACCGCAAGCACACCGCCATCTGCGAGGCAAATCCCGCTGACTTCGACTTTGATGCCGTCTTCGAGAAGGCAGACTGGTTCCACTTCACCGGCATTACTCCCGCCCTCTCGGACAGCATGCCCGCTGTCTGCCTTGCCGCCTGCCAGGCCGCAAAGCGCCACGGCGTGACCATCAGCTGCGACCTCAACTTCCGCAGCAAGCTCTGGACCACCGAGAAGGCCGGCCAGGTTATGCGCCAGCTTCTCCCCTACGTTGACGTACTGATCGCCAACGAGGAGGATGTCGAGAAGGTGCTCGGCATCCGCGCCGGCAAGAGCGACGTCGAGTCGGGTGAGCTTGACCGTGCAGGCTATGTTGAGGTTGCCAAGCAGCTTCAGGCCGAGTTCGGCATCACCCGCATCGCCACCACCCTGCGCAAGAGCATCTCGGCTTCGGACAACGACTGGTCTGCGCTGCTCTGCGTCGACGGCCAGCCCTACTTCTCGCGTGAGTATCATGTCCACATCGTCAACCGCGTCGGCGGCGGCGACTCCTTCTCTGCCGGCCTCATCTACGCCCTGGCACAGAACTACGGCCCGCAGGACGCCATCGAGTTCGCAGCAGCAGCCTCCTGCCTCAAGCACACCATCGAGAACGACTTCAACCTCGTCTCGCTGGATGAGATCCAGGCGCTGGCAGCCGGCGGCGGCAACGGCCGCGTACAGCGCTGACGCGCACACAGCCATCTCCGCACCCTTCTCCTGACCTTTGTGTCGGAGGAAAAGCGCCAAAAGGCGATACCGGTTTAATAACCGGTATCGCCTTTTCTCTTTTCGCCCGCTATGCAGGGGGCAGACAGACTGTTTTTTGGTACTGTCCCGGGGAGTAGCCCGTTCGTTTTTTGAAGGTACGGGCAAAGTAATTGTAATCGGGAAATCCAACCGCTTCTGCGATCTGGCGAAGCGAAAGTGTCCCCTCATGCAAAAGCTGCTTGGCCAGCGCGATTCGTTCCTCCAACAGGTAGTCAATGATCGACCTTCCCATCTCCTTTTTGAACACCGAATCACAGTAGACGGCGGAAAAAAAGGTGTTTTGTGCAACATCCGACAGCGTGATTTTCTCTGCGATATTTTCGTGCAGATAACGAATAATTTTGACGACAAGGGGATGCGCGCTCTGCCGGACAAGGTTGTTTTTGATCGTAGAGAGCAGGCAAAGCAGCAGATGGGAGATCGGCTCTGCAAAAGCTGAAATATGCGTATTTAGAATTTCATCGGCGGCCGCAAGAAGCAGACGAATCTCTCCCGTTAAGATATTGGGGAGGAAGGCGGGAAGCACAATCGGGGTGTCCGTTCGGAAATTGAAGCTGATATAATCCGCCTCCACTTCGCTCCGCTTTCGTTGACGCACTGCCCCTGGCGGAACAAAAATGGCATCCCCCTCCCGCAGCTGGATACGCTGCCCATCAATGAGATAATCCAGCTGCCCTTTGAACACCACGGTAAGTTCATAATAGGGAATCGTTTGGGGACGAATCGAGGAGGAGAATTTATTCTTTTGGTGCTTGATATAGACCAATTCCGTAATACACATAATTGTTTTATGCTATTATCTCCGTTATAAAATAAGATTATTCATTGAATCATGTTAAAAAAATGCTATAATTATTATATTACAGCACCGTACAGAAGTCAATAGATAAGGGAGTGTTTTCATGATTCGTTTCGCAGCCTTTGCCGATGAGGCATCCCCCTCGTTGGAAGGACAGATTGCCGCCCTGCATCGAAATCAAATTTCTTACATTGAAGTACGCGCTTTGGATGGGGTAAACATATCGAAAATTTCAGAGGAACAGGCAAAAAAGTACGCCGAGCGATTTGCCGAAGAAAACATCCGTGTGTGGTCGATCGGTTCTCCCTTGGGAAAGGTGAAGATCACCTGCGACTTTGCTGAATACCGGGAGAAGGTGCACCACATTTGCCGGCTGGCACAGATCTTTGGCACCGACAAGGTTCGCATTTTCAGCTTCTTCGAAGCATACGACGATGAGGCGTTGGTTTTTGCCTATTTGCGCGAAATGGTGCAGATTGCAGAAGAATACGGCGTCTGCTTATATCACGAAAACGAAAAGAACATCTACGGCGATACGGCAGAACGCGTGCTTCGTCTTAGGGAAAACGTGAGCGGACTCCGCTTCGTTTACGACCCTGCGAATTATCTGGAGGTTGGGGCCGACATAGCCGATGCGCTTGCGCAGTTGTACGACAAGACGGATTATTTCCATATTAAGGATCTCGTGCTCAGCACGGGCGAGAGAGTTCCCGCAGGTTACGGAGATGCGATGGTCGGTGAACTCATTGACCGTATCGGCGCGAAGGACTGTATGATGACGATTGAGCCGCATCTGACCGTCTTTGCCGGCTTTGCGGAAATCGACGGCGGAACGCTGAAGAGCAGATTTTGCTACGCCAATTCCCATGAAGCATTTGATGCTGCCGCAGAAGGGTTAAAGCAGCTCCTTCTGGCGCGCGGGTTTGTATACGACGAAACACAAGGAGGATTTGAAAAGCAATGCAAGCAGGATTGAATCTTTTTTCGCTGAGACACAAGTTAAAAACCGAGGCAGATTTTCTCGAAACGGCCATGAAGCTCAAAGAAATGGGCTATGCCTATTTTCAGTTTTCCGGCGCGCCGTTTGACGCCGAGATGATTGCCCGCGTCTGTCAAAAAACCGAAATTCCCGTGTATCTGACCCATGTTCCGATCGATCGGATTTTAAACGACACCGAAAAGTTGATGGAGGAGCACGCGCACTTCGGATGCCGCAACATTGGCCTTGGCATGATGCCGAAGACAACGATCCTCGATGAGCTTCTTTGCAAACAAACCGTTGCCGAGCTCAATGCCGCGGCAGAGAAGATGGCGCAAAACGGGTTCAAATTCTTTTATCATCACCACGATTTTGAATTTTATCAGCATCACGGAGAAACCGTGTTTGACTACATGATCAAAAATGCCCCCTCGATCAACTTCACCGTGGATACCTATTGGCTGCAATGCGGCGGCGTATCGGTGACCGATTTTATTGCTCGGCTTGCGGGAAGAATCGAGTGTGTGCATCTCAAGGACTACCGCATCGCACACGCACCCGAAGAAAAGCGTGGCTTCAAGCCCTGCATGTGCCCGGTGGGGGACGGGACGATCGATTTCGTATCGGCCATTGCCGCCGCCAAAGCAGGCGGGGCGAAATACTTCTTCGTCGAGCAGGACAACGCGCCGAGCTTCGACGATCCCTTTGCGCAGGTTGAACGCAGTGTGCGATATCTGGAAAAGGAGATTTGACAGATGAACAAAACGGAAAAAATCAGATACGGCATTATCGGACTCGGCAACCAGGGCAGCAGCTATTGTCTGAATATTTTTGACAAGGGACGCGCCAAGGATGCTGTGGTAAGCGCAATGTGCGATATTAATCCCGCGAAAATTGAGCGCATCAAGGAAAAAACCGCAAATACCGAGGCGGCATACTTTACCGACTATCGCGAAATGCTGGACAGCGGTCTCTGTGACGCAGTGCTGATTGAAGTTCCGCATTATCAGCATCCCGAAATGGTCATCGCGTGCCTCGAACGAGGCATTCATGTGATCAGCGAAAAGCCCGCAGGGGTGTACACCAAGCAGGTGCGTGAGATGAACGAGATTGCCGAGCGCTCAGAGGCAGTCTTTGGCATGATGTTCAATCAGCGTACGAATTGCCTCTACCGAAAAATGCGCGAGATGATCCGCGAGGGGGCAATCGGAGAGCTGCAGAGAGTGACCTGGATCATTACCTCCTGGTACCGAACGCAGAGCTACTACGACGGCGGAAATTGGCGCGCGACCTGGGCAGGTGAGGGCGGCGGCGTTCTCATCAATCAATGCCCGCATCAGCTGGATTTGATCCAGTGGGTTATCGGCAAGCTGCCGAGCGCCGTTCACGGCTTCTGTCAATACGGCCGCTGGCACGACATTGAAGTTGAGGACGAAGTGACCGCCTATCTGGAATATGACAACGGTGCAACCGGCGTCTTTATCACCACGACCGGCGAGACCCCCGGTACGAATCGCCTTGAAATCAGCGGTACACGCGGCAAGCTGATTTGCGAAAATGACGAACTGATCTACGTTCGCAACGCCGAGGACAGCGCCGAGCATTGCAAAACCTCTCCCAACGGATTTAAAAAGCCAGGAACCGAGACCGTCTTGGTCGAGACCGACGGACAAAATCCGCAGCACGCAGGCATCATCAACAATTTTACCGCCGCATTGCTCGGGAAAGAGGAACTGTTCGTTAAGGGAACAGACGGGTTAGCCGGCGTTGAGCTGATGAATGCGATCGAGCTTTCCGGCTGGCGCGGCGGTGCGCGGGTCACACTTCCCGTGGATGAAGACGAATACCTTGCAGAGCTGAATCTGCGCTGTGCAGCTTCCCGCGTCAAAACACAGGCAACGGAGACGATTACCAACACGGAGGGAACATACTGATGGCTTTGCGCATTGCAATCATTGGGCTTGGCGTCATCGGCAATGTCCACGCCGAAGTGCTCTCGACGCTCGGCACGCCCGCCGCGGCACTGTGCGACTTGGATGCGGAAAAAGCGGAGCTGGTCCGCCAAAAATTTGCGCCCGATGCGAAAATTTATACCGATTGGCGAGAGATGCTGCGCGATTTCTCTCCCGATGTTGTCCACATTTGTACGCCCCACGATTTGCACGCCGAGATGACGGTAACGGCACTCGATGCCGATATTCATGTGCTTTGCGAAAAGCCGCTTTGTATTCGGCACGAAGACATCGCGCGCATCCTTGCGGCCGAAGAACGTACGCAGGCAAAGCTTGGCGTTTGCCATCAGAATCGTTATAATGCCGTCAACGTGTTTTTGAAGCATTATCTTGCCGACAAAAAAATTCTCGGCGCGCACGGCTCGGTTGTATGGAAGCGGACGAAAGATTACTATGCCTCTGCCCCTTGGCGCGGGACGATGGCACATGAAGGCGGCGGCGTACTGATCAATCAGGCGCTGCACACCTTTGATTTGATGATGTGGCTCTGCGGCGAGCCCCGGGAGATTGCGGCGATCAACGGAAATTTGACCTTGCCGGGCGAGATCGAGGTGGAGGACACCATCGCCGTCCGCTGCTTCGGCATGACCGATTATAGCTTTTTTGCGACGGTGGGGGCTGCGCACACGTTCCCCGTGGAGATGCAGTTTAAGCTTGCCAACGGAGAACACGTGCTCGTCCTGCCGAAAACGGTGACCGTAGACGGTCAGGTAGTCGAAACCGACGAAATCACACGCTCCTTCGGCAAATCCTGTTACGGCGACGGGCATATTCGCCTCATCGACGATTTCTATCGCTGTCTTGCCCAGAATGAGCCGTTCCCCGTAAACGGCGCTGAGGCAGCCAAGGTGGTTCGCATGATCCTTGCGGCGTATCAAAGCAAAGGGGAAAGGATCACGCTTTGAAAACGACCTGCCGTTGATGAGGCAGGGGGTGCACACAGCGATAATATTCCCGCATAACAAAGCAGGCGGCTCACCGTACGGTGAGCCGCCGTTCTCTTTATTCCTTAGTTGTAATATACTCGGCTGACCGGTTCGCTGACCGTTATCTTGCTTGCGCGGCCGGGCACACGGAAATCGGTCTCGGTGCAGAGCGATGCCAGCAGAACCTGATTCTTGAGCGCACCGTCAAGCGCAATGGCCTGACCGGTTTCCTCTGCACATCGAGACAGTTACATCATATTGTGGCAGATCACATTGACCGATGCGGTCAATGCGGCCTTGTTGAAATTCATGCTCTCTTCCTGCTTGCCAAAGGGAAGCAGTTCCTCTTCCAGCTCGTCGATACGGTCGATCTTGCCGTTGGCATAGTCGAGCAGTCGGCGACGGCAGGCGTCGATGCGGTAGATCAGGCCACCCAGGCGCTGATGCTGCACGTCAAAGCCGTGGGGCTTGTTGTCGGTCATCCACTGCTTCTCAAAGGCGCGGGCGAAGACCGTGATGCGCTTGGCCACCTGCACATATTCCTCTTCTGCCAGACGCTTCAACTCAGCCTTATCGCCTGCCGCATATGCCGCACGGGTACGCAGGCCAAGGGCATACTTGATCGCCAGCACATCGCAGAGCTTGGCGGCGGTGTCAAAGACATATCCATAGCGACGGCTCTTCTTCGCCGTGGCGTAGAGCGCCTGGGCGTAAGTCTGATACTGCACCTCGGCGCCGGCCTTGACGGTGTAATCGAGGAAGCCGCTGAAACAGTCGGAATAGAGCATATACTTGGACGGATTGCGCGGACGTCCCGTGTACGGGATAACATCGTTGGGGCAATCGATCTGCATAAACTCGTCGAAATCGAGGCCAGAGAAGCGCTTGAATTTTGCCTTGATCTTGGCTTCGTCGGTATTGCCCCGGGCGTATTCGGCCAAATAGAAGAGCGAGGGCAGCTGCGCAAAATGCGAACACTCAGCCCCGTCATCCCCCCACATGGTAAAGACAACATTTCTGATCCCCTGCTTACGGCAGGCGCGCATCGCGGGGATCATCGACTCAAGCGTGAAGCGATTGTAAGGGATCAACCCGGACCAGCTCCATGCGCCGCCGGCGAACCAGGTCTTATTCGAGAGCTGCTTGTGGTTCTCCATCATGCCGCTGTAAATCGATTCATCGGCCCGATAGTAGTCCCAGTAGACGGGAATGACCGATTCGGGCAGCGAGTCGATGACTTCCTTCGGCATCTCACATGCCGGCACGGTATATTTGCCGTTGTTCCAGGGGCGGAAATACATATCCGACCACACCATCAGCTCATAGTGATATTTCTCGGCAATCTCGCAGATGCGCGCAAGGTGGCGCTTCATGATCGCATTGACCGTCTCATAGCCGTGCAGATCGAGATGGCGGCCGCGGCCCAGCATGTGCGCCTCATCCATGCCGATATGGATCTTGCGGGAAGCAAAGCACTCAGACAGCGTAGCGAACATATGATCGATCAACTGGTAGGTGCGCTCATCATCGGTCAGCAGGATGTCATCGCAGTCGCGCGGCACCTTGCCCCAGCGGAAGGTGGCATTGAGGTGCGCCAACGTCTGAATGCAGGGAATCACCGTGATGCCGAGCGATGCGGCAAAGGCATCGATCTCCTTCATTTCTGCCTTGCTGTATCGGCCACGCAGGTAACCGAAATAAGGTTCGTCGTCCACCTCGTAGGTATCCTCGGTGTACAGCATCACACAATTGTAGCCCATTTTAGCGAGCAGGGGCAAAAAGCGCTTCAAGCCGTCCATGCTCATCACCGCGTTGCGCGACATGTCGATCATCACGCCCAGCGTATCGAATTTTTTCATGATATCCTCCCTCACATTCCTGTGTTTTATGATAGTATCGCTATATTATAACATCGATTCCGGAGAATGTCAAGATTAACTTATCACCCCCGTGCAAATCGCGCAAATCTCTCACGTCCACGCAACAGTATACAGATGTCCGGGGGCATCGCTGTAATAGCAATTATCGCCGCAAAAATCGATCATCTCCGGCTCTTCCACCAAACCAAGCGCCAGACAATATCCACATAATGCTCCTGCCTTATCGCCAGATCCATGACACGAAATGCAGGCTGTGCGAAAACGTACAGCCCCTCCATATTCAGATGCGCTCCAGCATAGCCCGCAGATTCTCCAATCCCCGGGCGATACCCTCGATACAGTCTTCAGCGCCCTCAAACTCAATGGAGCAGTAGCCGTTATAGCCGGCCCGCTTGAGGATCTTGAGGCACTTCTCGACATTGCAGTCACCTTCGCCTATAATAGCACCCTTGAAGTAGTTGCATCCGCGGGTCTGGCCGAAGCCGGGAGCGGGGGTGGTCGACTTATACATATCCTTGGCGTGGACGTGGACAGCATAAGGCGCCACACGGGAAACCGCGGTAACACTGTCCTCATCTGCGCAGACGAAATTCCCAATATCCACCAGCAGGCCATAGTTGTCGTGAGCAACGGCGTTGAAGAGCTGCTCCACACGGTAGGAATCCTGCGCCACGTATCCGTGATTCTCGGTGCAGGTCTTAATGCCCTTGGACGCAGCGTATTCGGTAACGGCGCGGGTGTTCTCTGCGATCGTGGGAAGCATAAGCCCGAAGGAACGGGATGTACCGGTCTTGCCCACGCCGTAGCAAACATCGTGGCGCATGACCGAGCAACCCAAAATGGCGGCAATATCCACCTGTCCCTTAAGTCTTTCCACCTCAGCGCATGATGCCTCGGGGGTGGCTTGATAGAGGTTCCCCTTGATCGTGTAGGCGTTGATGGTCATGCCATACTTGTCGGCTTCGGCGCGCAGCGTGTGCGCGTAGGCTACCTGCTCCTCATAGGAGGGAGCGGGGAGATCGATAAACTCAACGGCCTCAAAACCCATATCGTGCGCCTGCCGGATGACGTCTACGTGAGCGAGCTTGCCAGCAGAAATATAGCTTTGGAACGAGTAAGAACTAACCGATATTTTCATCATAAATTCCCTTTCGTGGCCGAGGTCGAAATGATGATCCCCACGCCCAAGCGAGGGGATTCTGCGCTTATTATAGCACAAAAAAGCCACAAAATCAATGTTTTCTTTAACACTTTCCGTTTTTTAAAGAAGCGCGGCAGAACCCAATTCTGCCGCGCTTCTTTTATTTTTGGCTGCGCCTAAATGCGACAGCTCCTGTGTATGTGCTCAAAAAGCCAACGAATTCTTTATCCCTTAAACTCATGCGCAACACGGAGCATCGCCATATAATTCTCCACAGGAACAGAAGTCGGAATGCTGTTTCCGCTTCCCAACGCATAACCGCCGCGCTCCCAAGTGCGCTCCAACATCAGACGGCAGCGCCGTTCGACTTCTTCGGGCGTTTTCGTGGTAAGATAGTCAATATCAATTCCACCAAGAACAGCGATTCGCCCGTGCAGGCTTTCATAGGCCTCTTCAACCGGTACGATATTGTCCTCGTACGAATGGCGCGCATCAAAATGCATATCTTCAATGACATCATCAATGATCTCTGCATAATTTCCGCACGAATGCAGAAGAATCGGCTTGCCGTACTTATGCGCGGTCTCAACGATTCGCTTGTGCCAGGGGAAGAGATATTCCCGCATCATGTCAGGGCTCAGGAAGGTCTGCGTATTAAAGCCCCAGTCATCGTTAGAGGAAATAAAGCCAACGGTATCGGCACTCGCCGCATTGTCGTAATACGAAACCAGACGCGAACCGACATTGTCAAATATCGCTTTCGCCAATTCAGGATCCTCATACAGCATAAAGCAAAGGTTATCATAGCCAACCAGCTTAATCACAATTTCCAGCAAACCGCCGCCAGGACCCTTGACCATCAGCTTCATGCCCTCGGGCAGATACGGCTTGATCTTCTCCAGCACCGAATAATCCTGATGATCCATATCCGGCCAGTCAAATTTTTCAAATGACTCCCAATCGTAAATGATGGAGCTGGCGTTGAGAGAAGCCGTCTTTTTCTGTGCGAGGGGATTCACAAAAACCATCGGTGATGCGTTACATGTGGCATAGTCATAGCCCGCATGAGCCATCGCGCTGACCGTCAAACGCAATTGATCCAGGAATGTATCGCCGGGGTAAGGAATCTGTGATAAACGTTCATACCACTTTTTGGAAAGGAACAACTCAAAAAGCGTCGCACGTTCTGGGCGCTCGCCTTTCAAGACCTTAAGCAGATTGTTTTCGAAATCTGGCTGCCGATTAAAGGTTATCTCTCCCATTCTTTTTCTCCTTTGTTTACCGCTCGGATTGCGTTTTTTCACTGCAGATATCACGACAACGGTAATGATATCATAATTTTATTCTCTTTTCCTCCGAAATGCAATACCAAAAAAGATGTAAAATTTAACAATTTGTGTTTTTTGAAGAACCGCAAAAAACACAAAAGCAAAAGGCAGGTCTTTCGACCTGCCTTGCTTTGGCTCCCCCTGTTGGACTTGAACCAACGACTCCCTGATTAACAGTCAGGTGCTCTCGCAAGTGTAGCGTATTACAAGGGGAGGAAAAGGATTAACAATATCATAATTCTCGATAGCAGTCGTAGAGCACACAATCATGTTAAGCGATGGCGTCGATGGTTTCGGTCGCGTCCCATCCTTCTAAAAATTGCTGATACGTTAAATTCAGCTCGATGACGGTGTTATCTACGGTTTTGTTATGACCGCAGCGTTCAGCTATGTTGTTGATATGCTTATGACAGGTAATCAGCA
>JAFWBJ010000113.1 GCA_017507145.1 Clostridia bacterium
CCGAGGAAGGACGTGCGCGCGTTCTGAATCGACGTCATGCAGGGGATGACCAGCGAAATGCGCTCCTCTGTCAGAATGCAGGTCTTGGTGCAGTCCACAATCATCTCATACATCTTCTGCTGACTGCTTCCATACCTGGGGAAGGCAGAGTGGGTGCTGTCCTGCTGATATGCCCAGGTCATATGCCAGATCAGCTCTGCTGTGGTGTTCTTGGTTCTCACATAGTCGATCAGTCCAGAGAGTACATTGGCGTAGCTGCTCTTGAGTCCGTTGGTCTTGGAGGTTTCCTGCATCGAGATGTAGTCCCAATCCTCATCCAGCAGGGCGGTCTCCAGCGTGCAGTTCTTGGTGGATGTCCAGGTGCCGGCCGTATTCTTATAGTACTGATAGGCAGCCTCATTCTTTTTAGCAAAGGTCAGATGCTGCGCCAGCGAGCAGCCGCCATAGTAGAGGTTGCCGAGCACGATCTCCTCCACACCGCCGTCTCGGGCGATCTGATAGAGATATTCCATCGCGTCGGTGGAAAAGCTGTTGCCGATCGCAAGGATCTTCAGCGATTTCGGCGGTTCCGCCGTCAGGACGGTGTCGACCGTCGTTTCGGGCGCGGTCGTCGTTTCGGGCGCGGCAGGCGTTTCGGGTGCGGCTGTCGTTTCAGGTGCGGCTGTCGTTTCAGGGGAAGCCGTTGTCTCAGCGGCCGGTGCACCGGAGCCGCAGCCAACCAGCAAAAGCGATGCGGCCATCAGAAAAGTAAGCATTCGTCTCAAAACACGATCTCCTTTGATTTATTCCAAAATATCCATCCTGGTTGCATAAGCGCTCCAGTAATAGTCTGCAACATAGTTGCCGTAAGCCTGTGCCGAGGGGAAGTAAAGCTTGACGCTGTCAGGCGCGCCAGCAAAGAGACCTTCGCCCACCGAGACGCCTTCTGCAACGGTGTACTGCATCACCACACGCCGCAATGCCGACGCGCCGCGGAAACAGCCGTCGAAGAACTGGACCACATTCGGGTAGATCACGATCTCGGCCAGCGCGGTGCAGCCAGAGAAGGCATTCTCGCCGATGGCAAGCACCTTCTTGCCGTTCGCTTCAGCCGGAACGGTCAGCGCGTTTTTGGTTTTTCCCGCATCAGTCACGCCGGTGATCATCAGGCCGTCGGCAATGTCGGCGTAGGTAAAGCAGGAGACATAATCGGTGCCGTCATCGGGCGCCGCAATCTCCGGCTGCTCAGTGACAGGGCGTGCAGGCGGCTCGGGGAGCTCGATCTCCACCGGCCGGGTATCACCGAGCATCCGGCGAAGGTCAGCGGCCAGTGCAGCCGTCCGCAGGATCACACCGCTGTCATTGAGATGGAAATTGGTATCGTAGAAATATGCCGCATCGTAAATATAGGCATGCGGATTGCTGATCACCGCGCAGTCGAGACTACGGGAGAGAAAATCGTAGAAAGCGTAGACCGACTCCTCGGTGGTATCGGCGGCCAGCGCATCCCCGTTCATGGGCGGGAAGCTGAAATACACCTCCGCCCCCTTCTGCCGCACTGCACCGATGTAGTCGTTGACATAGGTGAGGAAAGCGTCATCCACAATGTCGGCGCTGAGGGAGATGGTCATGTTGGGGTCATAGCCCAGCAGCATGGTATTGTAGGGGCGGTCATAGGCAATGTCGCCGTATGCGTTGAAATTGCGGCTGTTGTAGACGCCGTCGGGGTCGGGGGCGCCTTCGCGCAGGAAGGTGAGCTTCGCGCCAAGGTAGCCAAACGAGGCCCCCAGCATTGCGCCCCAGTTATCCGTCCCCACATAACGCAGCATGGACGGATCGGCTTCCACCGCCTGCCAGGTGCTCTCTGCGTTGAAGTACAGCGACAGTGTCTGTTCGTCGGTCTCGGGCGCGAGGACCACAATGTCCCCTTCCCCGATACCGGCAAGCGAAAGATCCAGCATCAGCTTAGTGCCGAGCGTAGCATAAAGGCCGAAATTGACCACCGGCATGCCGACCGTCTCGGCCAGCAGCGCACTGTCCAGGCCAAAGGCGGCAGACGAGCCGCCGACTACCACAATTTTGGGCTCATCCAGTGTGGTCAGGCGGGCGAACTTCGGGGCAAGCGCACCGAGGAAAGTCTTTCCATACTGTGCCGGGGTGAAGATGCCGATGCCAAGCAGCGCAATGGCAGGAAGCAGGGCGGCGAGCAGAAGCGTCAGAAATTTGATCAGATTCTTTTTCATCTTGCGCACCTCCCGTCAGAATTGGAAATAGATGAAGGAGCTGGAGCCGTCACCGGCCAGCAGAATCATCCATGCCACGGCAATGATCCAAACCAGATAGACATAATGCACCGAAGCCAGAGCCGGCCGTTTGCCCTCGGCAGGAACGGCGGTAGGAATCAGCGCACGGGCATCCATACGGTTCATAATCAAGACCATCATCAGCATAATCCCGACCGTGAGCATCGACAGATTCATTGACGAGAAGACCGCTTCAAAATAGCCGTAGGTCAATGCCCAATCGGTAAAGAGCGCACGCATCAGCTTGCCAAGGTCAGCGAAGCTGTTGGCGCGGAAGAAGATCCAGGCAAAATCGACGAGAATAAAGGTGATGATCTGCCGGATTCGTCTGACCCACGCGGCATGCTCATCGATGCCCAGCTTAGCATACAGCTTCGACTTTGGCCCTTTGAGCAGGATGCCCACGACCTGATAGAAGCCGTGCAATGCGCCCCAGATGACAAAGGTCCAGGCCGCGCCGTGCCACAGGCCGCTGACCAGAAAGACCACCATCAGGTTGAAGAGGTGGCGCGGACGGGAGCAGCGGCTTCCGCCCAGCGGAAAGTAGAGGTAATCTCTGAACCAGGAAGAAAGCGAAATATGCCAGCGATTCCAGAATTCCTTGATGGAAGCTGCCGTGTACGGACGATCGAAATTCTGCATCAGCTTGATGCCCATAATCTCCGCACAGCCGATGGCGATATCGGTATAACCCGAGAAATCGCAGTAGATCTGTACCGCAAAGAGCATGGTGGCGATCAGCACGCTCAGGCCGCGTGCCTCATCGGGGGCATTGTAGACGGCATTGACGTAGGTTGCGAAGAAATCGGCGACCACTACCTTCTTGAAAAAGCCGATGATCATCTTGCGCAGGCCGGGGATCGCGTTGTCCCAGGAGAAGTCATGCTCGGCATGCAGCTGGGGAATGAGATTCTCGGGCCGCTCGATCGGGCCGGCGACCAGCTGCGGGAAGAAGGTGACGTAAAGCGCGTAATAGCCGAAATGGCGCTCGGCCGGCACGACGCCGCGGTAAACATCAATGACGAAGGAGAGGGTCTGGAAGGTGTAGAAGGAAATGCCGACCGGCAGGATCAAATCCAGCCAGTAGGGCTCCATTTCGGCGCCGAAGAGATTGGCCAGTCCGGTCACAGTACCGGAGAGAAAGTTAAAATACTTGAAGAAGAAGAGCACGCCGAAGCAAGCCACCAACGTCACGATCAGACAGGTTCGCTTGATGGCCGGCCTTTCCCGATAGCGTTCGATAAGAATGGCGGCTGTGTAGGAAATAACGATGGTGAAGAGGATAAGGAAGATCAGCTTAACCGACCAATACAGGTAGAAGAAAGCCGATGCCGCCAACAGCATCGTCCAGCGAAAGCGCTTAGGCAGAAGGAAATAGAGCAGAAGAACGGTCGGGTAGAAAATCAAAAATTCGATGGAGTTAAAAATCATGCTTCCACCTCCTTACGCCAATGCCACAGCGGCAGAAAGGAGCAGAACAAACAGCAGTTCCTCCAGCGACGCACCAACCACAGCGAAAAAGAGGATCAGCGCCACATGCAGCACAAAACCGACCGCCGCCCATCTGCCCTTATGCTTGGAACGTCTTTCGATGATATGAAGCAGAACGGTTGCAGCCAGCCAGAGGGAGATCAGCCAGAAATGGGCAAGCAATACATCCATAAGTTTCGTCCTTTCTCAGAAAAATCACACATTAAGTCCGGAGTGCAGTCTGCGCATGGCGGGCATCAATCAGCGCCTGCGCCGTCTTTTGGGTACGGATATCGGCCGCTTCGGTGCAGAGGTAATGAAATCGAGATCAAATACCAAGGGCGTTGTCCGGTTAGGCCCATCGTTGACGATCGCATATGCACCGCCCATCATCTCCTCAAGGATGGGCGATTTCATGCCATATGCCGTCGAGGAGTCTGACACGACAACCAGCTTTTTCTGTCCTTCCATTTGTATGGTACGGGGCAGCATCAGCATGACGGTGAGGGGGTAGTCGGCCGGAGCAGGCTCCATGCGGCAGGCGCAAAGCACGACGGCATGCAAAAAAGCGCTGTGTTTCCTATGACGATTAATTTAAGTAAAATATACCACAAGTACTGACCAAATTCAAGTATTTTGTTCGTTTTTTCCAAACCAAACACGAATTCGGGTAAATGCGTATGGCTGCGTCCCGCTGTGGCTGCGCGGGAAACAGCGCGCCGACGATCGGTTAAGATAGCCGGCAGATCGGCGCGCTGTTTGCGCGGTATGGATTGTGTCAGGCATCAGCCTGCAGCTTTTGCGAGATATGCCTTGAGGTCATCGGCCAGCATGCGGGTGCGCAGCTTGGCCCCCTCGGTACTGACATGATAGTCCGAATTATGGAAATAGTTGCCCGGCAGCAGCATATCCGCGAACTCGGTAATGCAGGGATAGTTGAGCTTCTCGTCCAGCCGGTCAACATAGGCCTGCTGGTGAGCCTCCTCCCGCCAGATGCCGATAACTGCATTGCGGTTAGCCGGTGCGAAAGAGCGCACAATCGTGCCGCCCGCCGCGCGGATCTTGTCGGCGATGGCATTGAGGCGCGCTGTCCCCTCATCGGTGATATAGGTCAGGCTGAAATTGACCACACCCGGCACCTTGACATAGCTGCTGTCCTGACCGGCCTTGTCGATGAAATAATCGCCATAGTCATTGACAGTGGTATCGTATTCCTCGTAATCGCGTGCAGGGAGCTTGTCGCGGGTCGCATTGAACTGAGCAAAGGAGGTGAATACCATCTCATAATTGCGGATATCCACGTAAGAGAAGACCTCAAAGCAACACTCCTGCATCTGCCAGAGATTGATCTCAAACATATTGCCGCCAAGCTGGGATCCAAAAGCCTCGGGGGCCTGCACGACAATATCCCCTTCGGTGATGAAGGACGAAATCATCTCCAGATAGAACGCAGCGGACGATTCGGCATGTGTGCCATAGTTGACGGGGGCATATTCGCCGCCCATCAGCTCCTCAAGCAGAGGAGAATCGATGCCATAGACCGTGGACGATCCGGCAACGACGATCAGCTTCTTGCCCTCGGCCGTCAGCAGGCGCTCAAACTTCTTGGAATAGGTACCGCTGCGCGACTTCGGGTAGCAGGGCCGGCGGGCCGCACAGATGTGAAGGGTTTGGAACTGGGGACAGTTCTGGAAGGCGCGGTCGGTAATCTCCCGCACATAATCGTAAAAGAAGAGTGTAGTGAACTTCGGGCAGTCGGTGATGGCGCCATTTTCGATGGCGTTCAGCCCGGTGGGCAGAACCAGCGTGGTAAAATTGCCCGAGATCGCACCGGCTGCCAGCGTTTTAACCGGCTTGCCGTTGATGGTTTCGGGAATGACCAGGCGTTCTTCATCCCCGCTCCAGCCGGTGATGGCAATCCCGTCCGCGCGCTCGGTCCAGGTAAACTGCACATCCGGCGTCCAAGCTGCCCAGACTGGCCAGAGATTAACCACGCCTGTCTCGGGAACGACTACGTTCGCCCCAGGCGTCAGCAATCTTCCCTTCCCCTCTGGGTCGGTCGTGTAGCCAAGCAGCGTATGCCCGATGCGGGACAGCGTGCCGTCTGCAATCTGCACATTGGGGCAAAGATAGTGAGATTCTGCAATCTGCACGGCCAGGGTATCGGCCGATGTTGAACTGAAACGCCCGCCGCCGGCATGATAGACCAGCAGAACGCCGTTTTCGGCCGCATAATTGGCGATCAAATCGGTATGGCCGCGCAAGCGGAAGGTGTAATCGGGATCCCGGCTCACCAGCTCCCCACCGGCAGCCAGCGGCTTGCCGATGCTGAAGCCAAGGAAGGTCTTTCCCTTCGCGGGGGTTGCTTTGACGGTAATCTCGGTGCCCTCAAAATAGAGCCCACCTTTGTGGCTGAACTCCACACTGCCGTTTTCTTTATCGTTCTGCAAGCTGAACACATAGTTCTGCCCCGGCCTTGCGTGTGCCACCAGCGTGGTCGGATAGCGCGCCGACTCGAGCACGATCTCCCCATCGGCATAATACGCGCCCCCGCTGACCGATTCGATCAGGTAGCCCTCATGCAGCTTGATCGGGAAAGCCACGCGCTCGCCCGGCTCAATCATGCGGATCGCATCACCGTCAAAGGAAAAGCCGGCCGATTCTGCCAGCATAACGGGAACACGCACCGCCGGCAAATCCGCCGCCTGGCAGGCAGGCAGAAAAAGCGCGCCCACCGCCGCAGCCAGCAGCCCGATCAAACGTCCAAAGTGTCTCATTCTCTTCCCCCTCAGCAAGCGTATCGTACAAAATGGTTTATCATAATGTATTCGTTTGCGGAAAATTGTATACTTTGTATCAGTTTATCATACCGTTCCCCAAAAGTCAAGCAAAAAACGGCTTATTCAGCCGTTTTTTTCAACAATTTTCCCTGCATGCTGTCGGTGGCAAAAAGGCGCTTATCGATATCATTGAGGATGCTCACCTTGCGGCGGCTCCAATCGGGAGCAAGAAGATCCTCGCCCATACCATCGCCGGTCAGTCGGCCGATCACCGTCTCGGGCGGGAGCAGGGCCAGTGCGTCGCAGACCGTCTCGATGTACGTCTCCCGCGTCATCGGCCGGTATTCCCCCCGCAGATAGGCATCGCCCAGCGCCGTTCCGCGCAGGACGTAGAGCAAATGCAGCTTCACGGCATCCGGCCGCAGGGCCGCCAGACGCCGAACCGATTCCAGCATCATGGCGGGATTTTCCCCCGGCAGGCCGAAGATCAGATGCACACAGAGCATGATGCGCGGAGAGGCCTGCCGCAGGCGGGTATAGCCATCGACAAACTGCGCCCAGGTGTGTCCGCGGTTGATGCGCGCCGCCGTCCCGTCGTGTGCCGTCTGCAGGCCGAGCTCGACCGTTAGATCGGTCTGCTCTGCGACTTCGGCCAGGAGGGCAACCACATCATCGGGCAGGCAGTCGGCGCGGGTTGCGATGTTCAGCCCGACCGCCCCCGGCAGCGCCAGCGCCTCAGCATAGCGCGCACGCAGGACGTCTACCGGCGCGTAAGTATTGGTATGCGCCTGAAGATAGGGGATGCAGCGGTCGGTCGGCCATTTTTTCTGCAGTTTGGCGCGGACGAGGGCATCCTGCTCGGCAAAGCTGAGGGTCGGCGGAGCAGCAAAATCACCGCTTCCCCGCCCCGAGCAGTAGATACAGCCACCCACGCCGCACCGACCGTCGATGTTGGGGCAGGTCATGCCGGCGTCGAGGGGAATTTTGGCCACCTTGCCGCCATAGCGGTGCCGAAGGTAGTAGTCATAGGTATGATAGCGCTTATTGCTGTCGGAATAGGGGAAGGGATTCTGCTGGGCTTGTGTCATCGGAATTCTCCTTTGGAAAAAGCGGGATGCCGCGCAGACATCCCGCTTTGGTTTGATTAAAGCTGCATAGAAGTGCCGGGAACCAGACTGCCTTTGCCGCCGGGACCTGCTTTCTGGATCTCACGCCAGCGCGCGACCTGCTCGCGCATTGCCGCATCGGGCAGAACAGGCGCCAGACGGCCAAAGAAGCGCAGATAGAAATTCTCGGCCTGCTCAGCCTGCAGTTCAACCAGGGCGGCATCAGCCTCGCCCATGGCGTAGGCACGCATGGCAACACCCTCGCCCTGGCAGATACGCTGCAGCTGCGGGAAGTACCGGCGCAGCAGGAAGTGGGCATAGCCAACTAGACGCAGGCTGCCGTAGCAGCGCTTCTCGCAGGTATAGTCGGTGCCGGTCATCTCCACGGCTACGCTCATGCCGGTGCGGACTGCCTCGATGATCGCCGCATTATCGTTGGTGGCAGCGAAGCAAACGGTATACAGCGCGGGGAAGGTCGGTGCCTTATTGATGCCGTGGACATCGCTGGAGCCAACCACGGGGATATTGACCCCCTCGGCGCGCAGCTCAGCCCAGAGGGCGATGGAACGATTGATCCCCTCCTGCCCCATCCCGCCAACTAGCTCGTAGGCGTCGAACATGCCGCTCTTCAGCATCAGGCGGGCAAAATCATCCTGGGCATGGAAGGCGCGGGACTTGCCCGGACGCCAATAGGGATGGGGATAGATGGCCAGACCGCCGACTGCATGGATCTGCTCGGTGGTCCACATGGCGCGGGCATAGCGGTCACGATAGACCTCGGGAACGTCCGCCGGCACACGCGCCGCACAGTCGGCCACTTCTTTTTCGTAGGTTTCGAGATCAGTCACATAACGTCCGGCTACGCTGGCCTTGCCGCCGACATGGATGATATGCAGAACGCTCTCGGGGGCATGGACCTCCTCGCCGGTGACGCGGGCAAAGCCCATCTTCACGCCGGCATAGGTCTCATCGATCTCGGCGCCGGGATAGAAGCGGTTGTGGTCGGTCAGCGCGAAGAAATCGTAGCCCTGCTCACGGAAATGGCCCGCCAGCGCCGAAGGATCGCGCTTACCGTCCGAGCGGTAGCTGTGTGCGTGGAAGTCGCCCTTCAGCGGGCGAAGCGCCAGCAGATCGGGATAAAGCGAATAGACCGACAGCTCGGCCAGCGGCTTCTCGCCCTCCCGCGCCAGCAGGATGACATGCTCCTGCTCACCGGGGAAGGTATAGGTAAAGCGCAGAACGCCGTCCTCGGCCCGGGCGGTGAGGAGGGTGTGGTTATGCGGATCGTGGTACCAGTCCTCGTCGCCGTTGACGGGGATAAGCGTCAGGGTGTAGGTCACATCGGGGAACAGAAGGAAGCTTTTTTCACAGGGAACAACGATCATTTCGACCACGGTATCGGCCGGCACCACGGACGGATAAATAGCATAGTTGACAGGCGTTGGCAGCATGGCAATCCTCCCTGCAGTCGTTTTGTTTAGTCAGCCAGAAGCTTCTCCACAGCGGCCAGCTTGACGCAGCAGGCCAGGATGCGCATCGCGCTGGCAAGATCCTCGTTGCTCGGGAAGGTGGGGGCCAGGCGAATGTTGCGGTCGCGCGGGTCGATGCCGTAGGGGAAGGTCGCGCCGACGGTGGTCAGGGTCACGCCGGCCTGCTTGCAGAGGGCGTAGACCCGCTTCGCCGTACCGTCCATGACATCGAGGCTGATGAAATAGCCGCCGCGCGGGCGCGTCCAGGAAGCGACACCGGTACCAGCCAGCTCCTCTTCCAGAATAGCCAGCGTCGCCTCAAACTTGGGGCGAATTACGGCCGCATGCTCCTTCATTTTGGCCATGATGCCTTCGGCTGAGCCGAAATACTTGACATGGCGCAGCTGATTGAGCTTATCAAAGCCGATGGTCTGCATGCCGAGAATGGGTTTAATCTGCGCAAGGTTGGCGGGAGAAGCGGCGAACATGGCCACACCCGCACCGGGGAAGGAAATCTTGGAGGTCGAAGCAAAGTAGAAAATGCGATCCAGGCAGCCCGCCTTCTCCGCCTCGGCAAAGATGTCAAGCAGCTCGTCGTGGTCATCATAGAGATCGTGGACGGCATACGCATTATCCCAGAAGATACGGAAATCGGGCGCAGCGGGCTGCATCCTGACCAGGCGGCGGACGGTATCATCCGAATACGTAATGCCCTCGGGGTTGGAGTACTTCGGGCAGCACCAGATGCCCTTGACGGCGGGATCGGTGATGTACTGCTCAACGACATCCATATCGGGGCCGGTGGGGGTCATGGGAACGGTGACCAGCTCAACGCCGAGCGACTGGGTCACGCCGAAGTGGCGGTCGTAGCCGGGCGCGGGGCAGAGGAACTTTACCTTTTCCTCGCGGCACCAGGGTCTCTCACTGCCGACCACACCGTAAAGCAGTGCACGGGCGACAGCGTCATACATCAAATTCAGACTGGAGTTGCCGGCGACGATGATATACTCGGCCGGGATGCCCAGCAGGTCAGAAAAGAGCTTTTTTGCCTCAGGCAGGCCGTCCAGCACACCGTAATTGCGGCAGTCAAAGCCGTTTTCGGCGACGCAGTCATCGCCGGCGGCGATCACGCCCAGCATATCGTTGACCAGATCCAGCTGTGTGCGGCCGGGCTTGCCGCGGGAGAGGTCAAGCGAAAGGCCGGCGGCGGCATATTCCGCATAGCGTGCGTTCAGTTCATTTTGCAATTTGAGAAGTTCAGACTTGCAAGCAGATGCGTACTGCATAGTGGTAAATATCGGGCTGCGGCAGCCGTTTGGCCGCAAAACCCTCCTCCTGGTTGAAAATTTGGTCAAAGGTATCCCGCCTCTTCCGACAGTATATGCCGGGCGGCGGGAAACGGTGGGCCCGGCGCGCCCTTTTGCAGGACGCGCCGCCCATTTTTGCAAATCGCTTAAAACTCGGCGCTGCCGGTCGTGCGCGGGAATGCCTCAACGTCACGGATGTTCGGGATGCCGGTGATATACATGATCAGGCGCTCGAAGCCGAGACCGAAGCCGGCGTGCTTAGTGCCGCCGTACCTGCGCAGGTCGAGGTACCACCAGTAATCCTTCTCGTCAAGGCCGAACTTTTCAAGGGCTGCCATGAGGTAATCCATACGCTCCTCACGCTGCGAACCGCCGATCAGCTCGCCGACACCGGGCACCAGCATATCCATCGCGGCGACCGTCTTGTTGTCGTCGTTGAGGCGCATGTAGAAGGCCTTGATCTCGCGGGGATAGTCGGTGACGAAGACCGGCTTGTGGAAGATCTGCTCGGTGAGATAGCGCTCGTGCTCGGTCTGCAGGTCGATGCCCCAGGAAACGGGGTACTCAAACTGGTGGCCGCTCTCCTCGAGCAGCTTGATTGCCTCGGTGTAGGTGACGTGGCCGAACTCGCTGTCGACCAGCGCCTGCATACGCTCGAGCAGAGTGTTGTCGAAGAATTTGTTGAAGAAAGCCAGCTCTGCCGGGCACTCCTGCATGACGTAGCGGAGGATGTACTTGATCATCTCCTCAGCCGTGCGCATATCGTCAGCGAGGTCGGCGAACGCCATCTCGGGCTCGACCATCCAGAACTCAGCGGCATGGCGCTGGGTGTTCGACTTCTCGGCGCGGAAGGTGGGACCGAAGGTGTAGACGTTGGCAAATGCCATGGCAAAGCACTCTGCATTGAGCTGCCCCGACACGGTCAGGTTAGCCGGCTTGCCGAAGAAATCCTGGGTGAAATCGACCTGGCCGTCCTCAGTCAGCGGCGGATCCTTGGGGTCAAGGGTCGTGACGCGGAACATCTCGCCGGCGCCCTCACAGTCGGAGGCGGTGATCAGCGGGGTGTTGACGTAGACGAAGCCCTTCTCCTGGAAGAAGCGGTGAATGGCGTACGCAGTGACCGAGCGGACGCGGAAGACCGCGTTAAAGGTGTTGGCGCGGGGACGCAGGTGTGCGATCGAGCGCAAAAACTCCATGCTGTGCTTCTTCTTCTGAAGCGGGAAGTCGGCGGTCGATGCGCCCTCGATCTCGATGGTGCGTGCCTTCAGCTCGAAGGGCTGCTTAGCGTCGGGGGTGAGCACAAACTCACCGTGAATCACGAAAGCGCAGCCGACGTTCTGGCGGGCGATCTCGCGATAATTTTCGAGGATGCTGTCCTCAAAAACGATCTGCAGGTTGGTAAAATACGAGCCGTCGTTGAGCTCGATAAAGCCGAAAGCGTTGCTGGCGCGGATGGTGCGTGCCCAACCGGCGACGGTGATCTGCTGCCCGGCGTAGGCTGCCGGATCGGCGAAGAGAGCTTTGATTGTCGTGCGTTCCATAATCATCCTCCATGGATTATGCATCTGTTTTGCCGTCAGCGCAATTCGCGGCGGGCAAAATTGCATTTCTCAGTTGCCATAATAGTCTTATTATATCCGATTTTGGGAAAAAAAGCAAGATGTATTTCAAAAAATCGCAAAAATCTTTCTAATTTTTTTCTTTTCGCGGCCCTTCCCCCGCCCAGAAGCGGCGGACAAGCTCACGCAAGGCAACGGCATCGCCGACAAAGCGCATGCCATGCCAGTGCGGCGGGAAGAGACGGGCATAAGTCGGTTCGGCCCAGCGGTCATCGATGAGCACCACAATGCCCCGGTCATCCTCGCGGCGGATGACACGGCCGGCAGCCTGCAGGACCTTATTCATGCCGGGATAAGTGTAGGCATAGGCGTGCCCCTGCTCGCACTTTTCTTGATAATACTCGGCCAGCAGGCCGCGTTCCACGCTAAGCTGCGGCATGCCGATACCGACCACCACCGTTCCGATCAGCGCACGGCCGGGCAAATCAACGCCCTCTGAGAAAGAGCCGCCCAGCACGCAGAAGCCGACCAGCAGCCGTCCATCGGGCGCGGAGAAGGCTGAGATAAATTTCTCCCGCGCCGCGGCATCCATACCTCGCTTCTGTGCCAGCACCGGCACCTGCGGATATTTTGCCGTAAAACCGGCAAACACCGCCTCCATATACGAATAGGAGGGGAAATAGACCATATAGTGCCCTGCCTTCACCGAAACGGCGGCCGCAATGCAGCGAATGATCTGCGGCACGCTCTCCTCGCGGTCGGCGTAGCGGGTGGAAACACCGTCCACGGCGGCAAGGCAGAGGTGCTCGGGCGGATAGGGGGAGGGCAGGGACAGCGTCACGTCGGCCGCACCGCCGCCCAGCAGATCGGCAAAGTATTCGGTGGGGGTCAGCGTAGCCGAGAAGAAAACTGCCGCCTGTCCCAGCGCCAGCCGGGCAGCCAGCATGGGGGCAGGATCAAGGCAGAGCAGACGCAGACGAACATCCTCCGCCGAAAACTCGATACAATAACGGAAATGTGCATCGGCCAATTCTCCCAGCGCGAGCAGGTCACGCACCTGCGCCAAAAGCTCATCCAGATCCCGTCCGGCATCGTGGCCGCGATGCTCCCGCAGCCAATCCTCGGCGCGCGAAGTGAACTCTGCAAAAACTGCCTGCAGCCCGCGATCAAGCGAGGAGCGGATGACACCGCCGACCGCGTGACCTTCGCCGTCGTCATGCAGTTCTGCCCGGCAAAGCCGGCGCTGGCGGCGCATGGCGCGGATCACATCGCCGAGCATCGCATCCAGCTCCCGCTCTTCGGCCGGCACGCGTGCATAGAGCCGCTCGAATTTCCCGCACCGCAGGTCGGCCGAGTACATCGACCGGGCACGGTCGGGCAGGTTATGCGCTTCATCGATCAGGAAAACATTGCGCGCCTGCACCGCCCTCTCGTCGCCGAAGAAGCGGCGGAAATAGACATGCGGGTCAAAAAGATAGTTGTAGTCGCAGATGATCAGCTCGCAGTGCTCGGCCAGGTCGAGCGACAGCTCATAAGGGCAGACCGTGTGCCGCTCGCCCATCTCGCGGATCATCGCAGCCGTCGCACCCAGACCACCGGCCAGCAGCGCATAAACGGCATCGGGTGCCCGGTCGCCGTAGCCTGCGGCATAGGGGCAATCGACGGGATTGCAGTAAGCTGAAAGGCGGCCGGAATCCGCCTTGGCCTGCGCGCAGAGGCACATCTGCACCTTGGCGGAAATCATCACGGTCCGCACCGGTGCGCCGTTCTGCGCCAGCCGCCGTGCGGCCGCCCAGGCCTCGCGGGCAGTGCTTCCCTTGGCGGTGAGGTAGAAGATGCGATCGCACTTCCCTTCCCCCAGCGCCTTGACGGCGGGATAAAGGGTGGACATCGTTTTGCCGATGCCGGTCGGCGCCTGCGCGAAGAGACGCTCACCGCGGCGGATGGCGCGGAAGACGGCAAGCGCCAGCTCATCCTGCCCGGCGCGGAATTTGCCATAGGGAAAGCCTGCCTCACGGATCGCGGGCAGCCGTCGTGTCTCGCGATCAATGGCCAGCTCAGCCCAGCGGGAGAAACAGGAGAGAATCGACAGGAAGGTCTGCGCCAGCTGCTCGCGGGCATAGGTGCGCACGGTATGCCGCATCTCATCGCGGTCGGGATTATAGTAGGTCAGCTGGGTGTTGATGAAGGGCATGTCGTGCGCTTCGGCATAGAAATAGGCCAGGCAAAGCAAGGAGGGCGTACGGTCAGGCTGTGCGGCATAATAGTCACGGCTGCGCAGCGGCTTCACCTCGGCCACCGTGATGCCGGCTTCATCGGTGATGATGCCGTCGGCGATGCCGGTGATGCGGAACTCCATCCCGGAGAACTGACAGCGATGGGTCAGCTCTGCGGCCGGAACGAAGCCGGGACCGGATGCCTCAGCCAAACGGCGGTGCATCCCTGCGGCCTGCTCGGGCGTGATGCGGGGTGCGGCACGGCGGCCGAGATCATCCGGCCGGGGCAGGCGGCTGATCAGCTCAGCCACCGATACGGTAATCGCACCGCTTTGGCGGTCCACCTGCATATGCGCACCTCCTCTCCGTGCAGGGCAGAATCTGTTATTTATTTTACCACAAAACCGCACATCCGTCAATTCCTTCCCGCCGCTTTGCCAAAGAAAAGCCGGTGCGGCGTTTCTCCCCCGAATTTCCAGAAACTTAGGGATAGCATTTTTTCGCGCAGTCGCTTATAATGATAACAGCAACGCATTGAAAGGAGTACATACCATGGAACTGATCCTCATCAGTGACAGCAAACTCAAGATCATGCTGACGCGTGATGATATGCAGCAATACGCACTCAACTGCGATACCATAGACTACGATAATACCGAAACCCGCCGTGCCTTCTGGAGCATCCTTGACGAGGCCAAGCACCGCACCGGCTTTGATGCGGCGGCAGAGCGGGTCTTTGTCCAGCTCTATCCCTCCAAGGAAGGCGGGTGCGAGATGTACGTCACCAAGCTCGGCTTCGACGAGGGGCGCGCACAGCGTGCACTGCTGCCCGGCGGCGCATCCAAGCGGGGAGTCCTGCGCTCACGCATCTGCGCATACCGCTTTGCGTGCCTGGACGATCTGGTCACTGTCTGCCGCCGCCTGCGGCTTCTCCCCGCGTCGCCGCCCAGCAGTGTCTGGCGGGATGACGAAGGCGGCTGGCACCTCATTCTGGATGAAACCGATGCCGCGCCTGCACCACTGAGCTTTCTGTGCGAATTCGGCGATGCCGAAGACGCCGGCCGGCTGAGCATGTATATTGCCGAGCACGGCATCTGCGTACGGCAAGGGGATGCGGCCAAGGTGCTGGGCGCATTGTAAGCTGCTGCAAAAAAGCGGTACGGGCAAAATATGCCTGTACCGCTGCTTTGCAAAATGCACAAAGCGAGATTCGAATGCCACCAAACAAATTTCAAAGAAGCCGTGCCAACACAGCGGCAAGCATCGCACAGCCTAATCCAAAGAAGCCGTATTTGCACACCGCATACACCGATGCCGCAAAGAAAGTGGGGCGCAGTTCGGCGTCAAACCACAGTCGCCAGCGCAGTGTCGAAAACCGCCACATCACCTGCGGGACAAGCAGAAAAAGCGCTGAGCTGCCAAAGCAGATAAAACCGAAAACGGCACAGATCAGCGTTTTCTCCAGGGCTTTCGCCGCAGGCGCGCGCAGATCGCCGGTTACCATCGCCGCGCTGTCCCCGCGCTGGACGATATAGCTGCCGTCCCCCACTGCCGTCGCCCCCATCTGCGTCAGATAGTCGGCCTGCATGCGCTCGATTCGCGTGCTGATGATGGGCAGCATCACAGCCAGCACCAAGGCGGCCATGATGCTGATCATGCCCAGCACCCGTGCGGTCGGCGTGACATGAAAATCCTCGGTACGCTCGGACATGCCGGTCAGCTTGTCGGACAGTGCCGCTTCATGTGCATGCTCCTCGGCATCGGTCATCGCGCGGCCAAGCAGTTCACCGCAGTCAAGGCAAACGGTGCGTGCATCATCCTGCACTGCGCCGCAGTTGTCGCATTTTTTCATCGGTCGGCTCCTTTCTGGAACATGCTTCATTTATACCACAGATTCCGCCGCTTGTCAAGCGGCAGCGCCCGACCGCGCAAATTTTACGCCAGATTCACATCTGCACAAAAAAATTCGCCGTTACCCCTTGCAAATTCGCAGAAAATCTGGTATAATAAATGATCGAGTGGCGAACACGCCGCGAAATAAGGCCATACCAGCCGGGGACTTAGCGGAGCCCTGTACCTGAAATCCGCTACAGCAGGGGTGGATCCCTCAGTTGAGGGCGCTGTGCCGGCGGTCTTGCGCCGTGATCCTGCTGTGTTGACGAGTGGGTCTCGCGCGATCGAGAGCTGTGAACCATGTCAGGTGGGGAACCAAGCAGCATTAAGCAGTGATCTCGTTGTGCCGTGAGGATGCCTTCTCCGAGCAGCAGCCACGGGCCGCGCGCATGCAAAGCGTTCGATTCTGGGGTGTATGGTCTTATTTTGCGGCGTGTTCGCTTTGTTTTTCCAAAACCGTTTGGGTTGATTGAAATTCAATCCGGCCTTTTCGCGCGCCCGCGCGCGTCGGGGCGGAAACTATCTCAGACGCCGAAGTTTCCCTCCCCGCCACCACCGTCCTTGGCGCTCGGCGTCCTCACCCATTATAAAAGGAGGTTTTCCCATGCACCGCGCTTTATACCGCAAGTGGCGTCCGCTGACCTTTGACGATGTCCGCGGGCAGGAGCACATCACCTCCATTCTCAAATACGAGACACAGAACGCCAAGTTCTCGCATGCTTACCTCTTCTGCGGCTCCCGCGGAACCGGCAAGACCACCTGTGCAAAACTGCTGGCCCGCGCCGTCAACTGTCTCTCCCCCCGTGACGGCAATCCCTGCGGCGAATGTGCCGCCTGCCGCGGCATCCTCGACGGCGCCGAGACCGACGTCATCGAGATGGACGCCGCCTCCAACAACGGCGTTGAGAACATCCGTGATATTCGCGACGAAGTGGTCTATACCCCATCCTCGCTGCGCTACCGCGTCTATATCGTCGATGAGGTACACATGCTCTCGGGCAGTGCCTTCAATGCGCTGCTGAAAACCCTTGAAGAGCCCCCCGCACATGTCATTTTTATCCTTGCGACGACCGAGCTGCACAAACTCCCCGCCACCATCATCTCCCGCTGCCAGCGCTTTGACTTCCGCCGCATCACGGTGCCCGTCATTGTCGATCGGCTGACCGAGATCGCCGCGGCCGAGGGTATCCCGCTTGAGCGCGATGCCGCGATTCGCATTGCCCGCATCGCGCAGGGCGGTATGCGCGACGCGGTGAGCCTGCTTGAGCTTTGCAGCGGCGGCGACCGCACCGTCACCGAGGACCTGGTCCGCGAGGTAACCGGCGGCTCCAGCCGCGAGCAGCTCATCCGCACGCTGACCGCCATTGCCGACCGCGACTGCCCCGCCCTCTTTGCTGTCGTCGATGAGGTTGTCACCTCTTCCCGCGACATCGCCGTCTTCTGGCAGGATCTCATCGCCTTCTACCGCGATATTCTGGTCATGCTGTCTACGCCAGATGCCGCACGCTATCTGGATCTGACGGCAGCCGAAACCGAACAGCTGGCCGCAGTGGCCGCGCGGTTCGACCGCGAGACCGTCCTCGCCCACACCCGCCATCTGGAGCAAGCGCTCTACACCATGCAGCGCAGCGGCGCCATCAAGCGCATGTGCGCTGAGCTGGCGCTGATCCGACTCTGCGACCCGCGGCTGGACATCTCAGCCGATGCGCTGATCGCCCGTGTGGCCGACCTTGAACGCAGGCTGGCTATGCTGGCTTCCGGCGCCGCCCCGATCACGGCAGCCGCCGCATCGGCCGCGCCGGCACAACCGACCGCACAGCCCATCGCCCAGCCGGCTGTATCAGCCGAACCCGCACCGCAGCCTGCCCCGGCCCAAGCCGCGCCCGCACAGCCTCAGCCTGCCGCTGACCTGCACGGTCTGAGCGTCTGGCCCGAGGTCATCGAACAGCTGCGCGGCCGCGATGCCGCGCTTTGCAGCTTCCTGCAGCACGCCCGTGCTGCCCAGCGCGCCGACGGCACCGTTATCGTCCGCCTGCCCAATCCCTTCGTGCTGACCATGGTGGACCGTCCAACCAACCGCGAACTGCTGCTCTCGGCCATCGCTGCACAGGCAGACGTACCGCCCACCGGCCTGCAGTTCGAGCTTGCTCCCAGCGGCAGCGCCGTCCCCGACGACGATATTTTCACCGCCCTTGAGGGCTAAACTCAGTTCAACCGATTTTCATTATCATCAATATAAAGGAGACTTACCATGAAAGCAAAACTTCCCAAGGGTGTGGGCGGCGGCCCGCAGAATATGAACAGCATGATCCGCCAGGCACAGAAGATGCAGGAGGACATGGCCGCGCTGCAGGAAGATCTTGACGCGCGCGAGTATGAGGTCTCGGCAGGCGGCGGTGTTGTCGGTGTCAAGATCAACGGCAAGCATGAAATCCTTTCGATCGACATTGCGCCCGAGGTGGTTGATCCCGACGATATCGAGACCCTCTCCGACCTGCTGGTCGCTGCCGTCAACGAAGCCATCAAGCGCGTCGACGAGACCAACAGCACCGAGATGCAGAAGCTCACCGGCGGGCTGAACATGCCCGGTCTCTTCTAAGCAATGGCCGATTATATCGAACCGTTGCAGGCGCTCTGCGAGCAGTTTCAGCGCCTGTCCGGCATCGGGCGAAAAACAGCGCTCCGGCTTGCCTTCTCGGTGCTTGAGTCGAGCGAAGAGGATGCCGCTGCCTTTGCGCAGGCCATCCTCAATGCCAAACAGCAGATTCATCTCTGCCCGGTCTGCCAGAACCTCACCGACCGCGAAATCTGCTCCATCTGCACCGACGATCGGCGCGACCCTGCCACCATCTGCGTGGTAGAGGATCCCCGCGCAGTGCTGGCACTGGAGAAGGTGAAGGAGTATCACGGCCGCTATCATGTCCTGCATGGGGTTATCTCCCCCATCAACGGCGTCGGCCCCGATCAGCTCAAGATCAAGGAGCTGCTTGACCGGCTCAGTGACGAGCGCATCACCGAGATCATTGTGGCAACCAACCCCACCGTAGAAGGGGAGGCAACCGCCATGTATCTCGCCCGCCTGCTCTCGCCGTTCGGCATCAAGGTCACCCGCCTGGCCTACGGTATTCCGATGGGCGGCGAGCTGGAATTTGCCGATGAGATCACCCTTTACCGCGCGCTGGAAGGCCGCAGAACCGTGGAATAATCGCGCAAAATCAACGCCCCCGACCGCAGTCGGGGGCGTTTTTTACGCAAAAGCACGATGAATTCGATATCTATTCCCGTTTTTATTAGATAACCATCTATCGCAAATCAATCTTTGATGCCTGCCGAATCAATTGGGAGATGCACTGCAAATGTGCCTGATCTTTCCTCTTGCGGGCCGCGGCGTTTCGTGATATAATGATACCAAACAAGTCAAACACCATCACTGCCGGGAGGTTTTCATGAATACCGTTATCCGTTATACCGATTTTGCTCCGCACAGCCGGATTCTCGTGGTCAGCGATATCCACGGCCATGCGGACCTCTTGCGGCGGCTTCTGCGAAAGGCTGATTATCGCCCCGGAGAGGACTATCTGATCCTGCTCGGCGATCTGATTGAGAAGGGCAAGGAGAGCCTCGGTGTTCTGCGTGCGGCCATGCGCCTCTCGACCGAGTCCCCGCGCGTGACGGTGATGATGGGCAACAACGACCTCTGGCGGCTGGAGCAGCTGATCGAGCCCACACCCGAGCGGGATGAGATTCTGCTCCACACCACAGCAGCCTTCACCCGATACTGGGGAAGCTCGACCTTTGCCGAGATGTGCGCGGAGCTCGGCATCCCCTGCCCCACGCTGGCCGAGCTCCCGGCTGTACGCCGCGCTGTGCTGGATGCCTTTGCGCCCGAAATCGAGTTCTGGCGCGGACTGCCCACCGTCCTGTCCACACCGCAGTATCTCTTCGTGCACGGCGGCCTGCCCTGCGCCGAGGATGCGCTGGAAACCCTTCGGGAGGAAAATGCCTACACCTGTCTGAAGTACGATAATTTTCGCGGCGACCTTGCGGCACGGCATGCCGCTCCCTTCTCACGCCCGGTCATTGTCGGCCACTGGCCGGTCTCGCTCTATCGCCGCGAGATCACCGATCTCAATCCACTGATCGACAGGACCTACAACGTCATCAGCATAGACGGCGGCTGCGGGCTGCAGCGGCACGGTCAGCTGAATCTGCTTATCCTCTCCCCCGACGCCGCCCCCGCGTATCTCGCGCTGGACGATCTGCCCACTGTTGCCGCGCTGGATGACCAAACACCGTCGCCGCATTCGGTCAGCCTGCTCTGGGGCGACAATACCGTCTCCCGCCTGCCCGATGCTCCCGCCGAGCGGCTGGGCTATGCCTGGTGTGCGCACACGCGCACCGGGCGTCAGCTCTGGATTCCCGAGGATGATCTCTACACCCAGGGCGGCCAACTCTCCTGCCATGAGACTACCGACTACACGCTCCCCGTCCGCGCCGGCGATCGGCTGGCGCTGGTCAAAGAGATGCCTGACGCCATTCTGGTCAAGCGGGACGGCGTAGTTGGCTGGTATTACGGGCGCTGGCAGCGCTGAACAGAAAAGGGCCGTGCATCCACGATGCACGGCCCTTTGGGATGATTAATAATTCTCTGCCTTGATCTCGAAATATGCCTTCGGATGTGCGCAGACGGGGCAAACCTCGGGGGCAGCCTGACCGACGACGATGTGTCCGCAGTTGCGGCACTTCCAGATGCGATCGCCATCGCGGGAGAAGACAATGCCCTCCTCGATGTTAGCCAGCAGGCGGCGATAACGCTCCTCGTGCTCCTTTTCGATCTTGGCGACCTCCTCAAAGAGGAATGCGATGTGGTCAAAGCCCTCCTCGCGTGCCTCGCGGGCGAAGCCGGCATACATGTCGGTCCACTCATAATGCTCGCCGGCGGCAGCGTCGGCCAGGTTAGCCATGGTATCCGGCATAGCGCCGTCGTGCAGCAGCTTGAACCAGATCTTGGCATGCTCCTTCTCGTTCTCGGCCGTCTCGGTGAAGAGGGCCGCAATCTGCTCGTAGCCGTCCTTCTTGGCCTTGGATGCATAATAGGTATACTTGTTGCGTGCCTGGGATTCGCCGGCAAATGCAGCGAAAAGATTGGCTTCGGTTCTGCTTCCTTTGAGATTCATGTTGTTTCCTCCAATCAAATGTATGATGAATTTTGATGCGCGAATTTGCACCACAGATTGCCTTCCAAATTTAAGAATAGCACTCAATACATATTATATCCCAAAAAACCAATTCGTCAAGCACTTTTTTTAATTTTCTCACAAAATTTTATTCTCCTCGTTCTCCAAAGTACGCACTTTTTTCTTGCCAAAACGTCCATTATATGGTATAATCAAAATACCGCATTACAATATGATGTTCACATCTCCGTTCGGCAACATCATGTCTCACAATCTGGCATCAAGCCGTTGCCGAACGGGTTCTCACCGCTGCGCATCGCGATGCGGCCTGCGGCAGCCGGCCGCCGTTTTCGCCGATAACAGCAAAAAAGGAAAGATGCGGATCACGCATCTTTCCCTTGCAGATTTGATTTTACTTAAGCAGACGGAAACGACCGATCAGCGGAAGCTCCTTCATCCGGCCGTTTACGGCATTGATGATCCCCATGATCGTCAGCACCAGGCAGAATACGCCGACCACGCAGCCAAGCACCGGAATCGCCGAAAGCAGGCCAACAATCAGCAGGATCAGCCCCTGGTTCGCATGGAAGCGGACAAACGGGGAGTTCTTTGCCGGCTCAACCAGAAGCGGGATCAAGACGAGAATCCCCAGATAAGCCAGTACGGCCATCCACATATTATCCTTTGCATCTGCAGCGGGGGCGGCAGGTGCAGCAGCAGGGGCGGCAGTCGGCTGCTCAACGTCTGTGCCGCAGTTCGGGCAAGCCTTAGCATCGACGGGCAGCTCCTGGCCGCAGTTCTTGCAAAATGCCATGATGTAATCCTCCCAATATACATTAATTTTACCTGACGCATTTATCCAGGCAATTTTATTATACAGGATTCTCCTGAAAATTGCAATCCTTTTTTACAAAAAAAACCATTTTATTTACACACCATACTTTGGAGGAAACCATGAAAAACCTACGCATTCGCCTTTCTCTTCTCGCGTTTTTGCTGACAATCTGCCTAACGGCATGCCAGCCCGCCGACAGCCAGCCGATCGACACCACGGCGGTCATTGAAACCACCGCGGCACCGGTTACCGAACCGGCACCGACAACCCTGGACATCGTCAAAGACGGCATTTGCCAGTACACGATTATCCGCCCCGAGATGGGGAATGAAACCGTGATCGGCCATGCGCAGAAAATCCGAAACCAGCTCGGCACACTGACCGGTGTATACCCTGATCTTGGCACCGACTGGGTTCAGCGCAACACCGAGCACAATCATGAAACGCTTGAAATTCTCGTCGGTCTCACCGATTACAGCGAATCGGCCGAAGCACTGCAGGGCATCCCCTACGGCGACTATATTGTCAAAGCAGTCGGCAATAAGCTCGTCATCAACGCATGGAGCGAAGACGGCCTTTCCCGTGCGGTCACCGCGTTCAACAAGGCGCTGACTCAAAACACCCAGAATCAAAACTGCATACTGCCGCCCGACATCAATCTCACCGGCACGGCGGTTGGCATCGTCAACGAGCTCCCGGTCTACACCGGCGGCAAAATCCGTTCGATTTATCATTCGGGTGACAACAATCAGGTCATTATCATCGATGACACCTCGGCCGACGAATATGCCGCCTACCGCAAAACGCTGGAGGATGCAGGCTATACCCTCTACACCGAGAACGACATCACCGGCAATCGGTTCGCCACCTACACCAACAGCGGACATGTCGTTACCGCCGGCTTCTACGGCTACAACAAGGAATCGCGCATCATCATCGAACCGCGCTCCACGTTGCCTGCGCTGGAAAGCGAAAACCAGTATCAAAAAGTGGTCGAGCCCAAATTTGCCATGCTTGGGCTGGAATTTATGAGCGGCGACTCGCTGTCCCAGAACGGTATTTGCTTCATCTGGCAGCTGTCCGACGGCAGTTTCATTATTGTGGACGGCGGTTTTAACCGTTCCCGCGATGCCAAGGCCATCTATGACTATATGTATAAGCATGCGCCCGACAAGAATAACATCACCATCGCCTCATGGATCATGACCCATGCCCATGGCGACCACGCCGGTGCGTGGTATCAGTTCGCGCAGAACTACTACAACCGAGTTACCCTTGAGCAGATGATCGGCAATTTCCCCAGTGACGAAGCACGCGAAGATGGCGGTCTCGGCTCCGAAGGCAGCGGCAGTTCCAAAATTATGAAGTATGTGTCCAATTTCAAGGGCGCCAAATTCATCAAGGCGCACGTCGGACAGGAGTTTTTCCTGCGCGACGCCAAGGTAGAAATTCTCTACACGCTTGAGAGTTATGCGCCCAACACGCTCTCCTATTTCAATACCTCTTCCCTCATTTTCACGCTGGAGATCGCCGGGCAGCGCTTCTTGATTCTCGGCGATGCGTCGAACAATGCCTGCACCATCACCCAGAAAATGTACGGCGATTATCTTAAGAGCGATTTCATTCACGCCGCCCACCACGGCTACACCACTGGCAGTGACTCATTGGGCCACGGCGGCGTAACTACCGTCTATACAAAAGCCGCCGCGCCGGTCGTCCTTTGGCCCATCGGTGAACAGGATTATGCGAACATGTACAAGCGTGCATACAGCGCGCATCTGCAGAATCTGAAGACCACCAAAGAGATCATCGTTGCCGGCTCACGCGACTTCAGCGTCAATCTGCCCTACACCTACGGCACCAGCGGACAGGAAACCATTCTCAGCTTAACGCCCGCTGCGTGATCCGCCGACGGCCCCCTTAGCCAAAATCCCCCGTTCCCAAAAGAACGGGGGATTTTGGCGTTAATCCAACGCAAGGTAGGCATCGGCCAGAGGATGGGGCGTGGGCTGCTGCGTTATGTGTGCGGTTTCCACCGGTAAATCGCCGTAGAAGCAGCCAACGCCGCAGAAAGCGCGCAGAATTCGGTCGGCCTCGGCGGCCGTGTGGCTGGGCAGGATAGTCATATCAGCTTTCGTCGGCTGGGACCAGTACTCGCCTGCCGCCTGCGGTACACCGCCGGCCCAGACCTGCTCCGGATCGGCCATAAAGCGTTCGAACAGCGTGAGCGCGGCCGCCTGCAGCTTAGCAGTGAGGGTGGGCAGCGTTTCGTCTGCCGAAACGGCGAAATCGGCCTGCGCAAGAATATCCCCTTCGTCAAAGCGAGGGGCGAGCTTATGCAGGGTAACCCCGCTCCGGCGCAATCCGCGCAGAATCGTGACCGGCATCGGCCAAGCGCCGCGCCCGACAGGGAGCAGTGCCGGGTGCAGGTTGACCCCGCGCAGGCTGCCTTCTTCGATCGGAATCCGATACGCATAGCCGGCGCTGATCAGCCACCGGCATCCCTGCGTGGAAAACCGCGCCAGATCGTCCGCCGTAATCGGCCCGACCGTGCAGGGGATGCCGTGTGACAGCGCAAAAGCCGAGACACGGTCATGGAAGTCGCAAACGCCGTCGGAGGGGAAGGTATAGATGGCCATCACCTCACCGCCAAGGGCCGGCAGTGCTTCCAGACAATCGGCAAACAGATCGTATCCGCAATAGACAAGTTTCATCATGCACCTCCATCGATGGGAATAGTATACCACAAAACCGCCCCCCATGCAAGACCGCCCGAAAAATGTCACATCTCACCGCAAAAATCCCCGCAATTACTTGACTTTTTCACCTGGGAATGGTATAATGATTTATCTATGATTTTTCACCAGAAAGGTTACGGTATCAATTATGCAATGGACATCTCTCAATGATCTGCGCGAGAAATACCTCGCTTTCTTCGAGAGCAAGGGACATCTCCGCCTCCCGTCTTTCCCCCTGGTTCCGCAGGGCGATAAGTCGCTTCTGCTCATCAACTCGGGCATGGCGCCCATGAAGAAATTCTTCACGGGTGAGGTTATCCCGCCCCGCAACCGTGTGACCACCTGCCAGAAGTGCATCCGCACCCCTGACCTTGAGCGTGTCGGCCACACCGCGCGCCATGGCACCTTCTTTGAGATGCTGGGCAACTTCTCCTTCGGCGATTACTTCAAAAATGAAGCAATTCCGTGGGCATGGGAGTTTCTGACGGTTTGTCTCGAGATCCCCGGCGAACTGCTCTGGCCGTCGGTTTACGAAGAAGACGATGAAGCCTACGCCATCTGGCGGGACGTCATCGGCGTGCCGGA
>JAFWBJ010000114.1 GCA_017507145.1 Clostridia bacterium
CAGCATCGAACGCGTGCTGGAGGCAATCGTCGTCTCCTCGCTGCGGGTGGTCGATCCGCTCGATCAGGCAGCCGCGGTAGAGGCCGTCAAGGCGGCGGCGGGTGAGCGCGGCGTGCGCGCCATCCTCTTCCGCTCCCCCTGCGTGGCGGTGATTAAGCCCGCACCAGCCTATTTCGTCGCCGACAACTGCATCGGCTGCGGCAAGTGCATCCGCGAGCTGGGCTGCCCTGCCATCGCCCGCGACGGCCGCCGCGCCGTCATCGACGAAACGCTCTGCTTCGGCTGCTCGCTCTGCGCACAGTACTGCCCCGTCGGCGCGATCCGGCAGAAGGAGGAAGCATAAAATGACAGAAACGAGAAACATTCTGCTCTGCGGCGTCGGTGGTCAGGGAACGGTGCTGGCCTCGAAGCTGATCGCCTACGCGGCGATGAAACAGGGCCTGTCGGTCCGCACCAGCGAGACCATCGGCATGGCACAGCGCGGCGGCTGCGTGGTCAGCCACGTCCGCATCGGCCGCGAAATCGACTCCCCGCTGGTTCCGCGCGGCAGCGCAGACCTGCTGTTGGGCTTTGAGCCGGGCGAGGCGGTGCGCTGCCTGCCCTACCTGCGCGCAGACGGCACCGCCATCGTCAGCCGCCGCGCTGTCCCGCCCGTCACCGCGGCCCTCTCCGGTGCCGCTTACGACGGCGATGCGATGCTTGCCTATCTGCAAAAGAAGGCGGCACGGCTGACCGTCCTCGAGAGCGACGATATCGCCGCTGCCTGCGGATCGAGCCGCGTGCTGAACATCGCACTGCTGGCCGCCGCTGCAAAGGCGGACGTTCTGGGCATCACGGTCGAAGAACTGAAGGACGCCGTCCGCGAGCGCCTGTCCCCAAAATTCCACGCGCTCAATCTTGGCGCGATCGACTACGTCTGCCGCTGAAGGCAATGATTTTAAGTAAAAAAGGTGATTTACCATGAAAATGACCGAACAGCAATTCAATCTGATCAAAGCACAGCTGCGCCGTCTGACCGCACAGGACGGCTTCTACGGCCGAAAGCTGGCCGGGATCGACGTCGAATCGATTCAGTCCCAGGCCGATTTTGAGCGCCTCCCCTTCACCTGGAAGGGCGATCTGCGCGATGCGTATCCGCTCGGCCTGCAGGCCGTCCCCGATGAGGAGGTCGTGCGCATCCACTCTTCCTCCGGCACCACCGGTACGCCGGTGATCATTCCCTACACCCGCCAGGACGTTGAGGATTGGGCCGAGATGTTCGCACGCTGCTACCGCATGGCGGGCGTAACGGCGCTTGACCGCATCCACATCACCCCCGGCTACGGCCTCTGGACAGCCGGCATCGGCTTCCAGGCAGGCGCCGAGCGGCTGGGGGCGATGGCCGTTCCGATGGGCCCGGGCAACACCGACAAGCAGCTGCAGATGATGCAGGATCTGCGCTCGACCGTGCTCTGCGCCACCTCTTCCTATGCGCTTCTGCTGGCCGAGGAGATCGCCAAGCGCGGCATCGGCGACAAGATCTGCCTCAAAAAGGGCATCATCGGCTCGGAGCGCTGGGGCGCCAAGATGCGCACACGCATCGCAGAGGAGCTGGGCGTCGAGCTGTACGACATCTACGGGCTGACCGAGGTCTACGGCCCCGGCATCGGCATGAGCTGTTCCCACGCCTGCGGCATGCACATGTGGGATGACTTCATCTATTTTGAGATCATCGACCCCAAGACCGGCGAGGTTCTGCCCGACGGTGAGCTGGGCGAGCTGGTCATCACCACCCTGCGCAAGCAAGGCGCGCCGCTGATCCGCTACCGTACGCACGACCTGACCCGCATCATCCCCGGCGACTGCCCTTGCGGCGACCCGCATCCCCGCATCGACACCATCCTCGGCCGCACCGATGACATGGTCAAGGTCAAGGGCGTCAACATCTTCCCCAGCCAGATCGACGAGCTGCTCTCGACCCTGCCCGGCGCGTCCAGCGAATACCAGTTCATGATCGATCACCTCATGGGCAAGGACGTCTGCACCCTCTTCGTCGAAGTGGAGCCCACTGCCAACAAGCCGGCCATGGAAGCCGTCATTGCCGAGCGCTTTAAAGCCAAAATCGGGATCCAGGCCGTCATCAAGCCGGTCGGCATCGGCGATCTGCCCCGCAGCGAGAAGAAATCCACCCGCGTCTTCGACAATCGCTATTAAGCATCCAACAGGGCCCTTCCGCAGGATTGCGGGAGAGCCCTGTTGCCATACCCGCCCCTTGACAATTGTGCGGTTTTATGCTATGCTAATAAGACACTCATCTTTTGCCGCCGATCACAGGATTTATATTGGTACGATTCATGAAAAAACAGTCTAAGCTTAAGTTAATTCTACAATTTCTGCGCGGATGCCGGCGGTATTTCGTCATCAGCATTCTCTGCGCCGTCGGCGTTACGCTGACCGATCTGCTCAGCCCGCAGATCATCCGCTTCACCGTTGACTCGGTGCTGGGCAGCGAGCCGATCAGCTTGCCCGCCCCCTTTGCCGCACTGGTTGTGCGTATCGGCGGTGTCCCCTACCTGCAGGAGCACCTGGGACTGATCGCGCTTGCCATTGTGGCCGTTTCGGTCTTTGCCCTGCTCTTTCAGTACGGCTTCCAGCTCTTCAACTCCATCGGCGCCGAGCAGCTGGTACGCTCGATGCGGGACAAAATCTTCACGCACATCGAGCACTTGCCCTTTGCCTGGCTGATGAAGCAGCAGACCGGCGACATCATCCAGCGCTGCACCTCCGACATCGACATGATCAAGCGCTTCATCTCCGATCAGCTGACCTCCCTTTTCAAGACCGGTCTGCTGCTCGCCCTCTCGCTGACCTTCATGTGCTCGATGAACCTCAAGCTCTCGGTCATCGCCATGGTGACCATTCCCATCATTCTCAGCTGTTCGGTCCTCTTCCACCGCATCATCGGCCGCAGCTTCACCGAATGTGACGAAAACGAGGGCAAACTCTCGGCCATCGCGCAGGAAAACCTCACCGGCATCCGTGTCGTCCGCGCCTTCGGCCGCGAAGCCTATGAACGCGAACATTTCGCCGCACAGAATCGGCATTACACCAATCTCTGGCAGCGGCTGAGCAAAATTTTCTCGGGCTACTGGGCCCTGGCTGACCTCGTTTCCGGCCTGCAGGTCATGCTGATCGTCACCCTCGGTGCGCTCTTCTGCATCAAGGGCGAGATGACCGCCGGCGACTACCTCGCCTTCATCTCCTACAACGCCATGCTGACCTGGCCGGTCCGCCATCTCGGCCGCATGATCTCCGAGATGAGCAAGGCCGGCGTCTCGCTTGGCCGTCTGGCCGAGATCTTCGCCGCCGAGCCCGAGTGCGACCGCAACGGGGCATGCGAACCCGATCTGCGCGGTGACATCGTCTTCGATCACGTCAGCTTCGGCTATGACGGCTGTGCCGAGCTGCTGCACGACATCTCCTTTACCGTCCCCACCGGCTCCACGCTGGGCATCCTCGGCGGCACCGGTTCGGGCAAATCGACGCTGGTCTACCTGCTCTGCCGGCTCTACGATCTCGCTCCCGACCACGGCCGCATCACGGTCGGCGGGGTTGACATTGCCGATATCAAGGCCGCCCACCTGCGCCGCGGCATCGGCATGGTCATGCAGGAGCCCTTCCTCTTCGCCCGCACACTGGGCGAGAACATC
>JAFWBJ010000115.1 GCA_017507145.1 Clostridia bacterium
GAAGAAGCGGACCGCATCGCGGCACTGCGCGGCGGCACACGCCGCACCGACCTTGCCTGGAGCGACTATCTCTACCCCGCCGATGCCCTCGCCGCGCTGGCCGGACGTGCTTATCACGGCCCGCGCAACCACATCAACAGCTTTCTCTCCGCCTATCCCGAGCACACCGTCAGCCCGCTGACCCAAGATGACCTGCCGGCGGTCGGTGCTTTCTTTGCTGAACAGCGCATCGCGGCCGATGACGGCACCCCCTCTGCCGCGGCAGAAGCCGAGGCCGCCGCCGATATGCTCGATCTGTACCCCGCCCTCCGCGATGCCGGCGCTCCCCTCTGCGGCTGCGTCCTGCGCATCGACGGCGAGATTGCCGGCTTTTCGATCGGCGAAGTGCTCGGCGACACCCTCTATGTCCACATTGAAAAAGGAAACCCCGCCTGCCGCGGTGTCTATCCCATGCTGGTGCGCGAATTTGCCCGCATGGGGCTGGCCGCCGGGGCAAGCTTGATCAACCGCGAGGAGGACGACGGCAATCCCGGTCTTCGCCGCTCCAAGCAAGCCTACCGTCCTTCGGCACTGCTCGACAAATATATGCTGCTCTGCCCGTGAATGCCGCCCTGCGGCAAGAAAGGAAACAAGATGCATAATTTCTCTACACGCAACCAATTCCGCCGAATCAGCGCACTGGCACTCGCTCTGTCGCTGCTCGTCCTGTCCGCCTGCCGCGACAAGGAGCAGCCTGACCCGTCCCTGCCCGATCCGCTTCCGGCGCAGACGACCACTGTGCCGGACACTAAGCCGGTTTCTCCCGCGCCGGATGACACGGCCGCACCGCAGGATACCACGGCTGTCCCCGCTGCCGAAACCACTCAGCCGACACCTGTCACCACGGCACCCACAATTTCGGCCAGCGGCAGTTTTTGCTCCGAGACCGGAAGCAACCTCGAAATTTTCCTCGACTGGGCCGTCATCGGCCAGACCGATTCTGCCGTCACCGTACGCGCTGAGGCATACATCACCCACTATGAGATCTGGGTCAGCGCCCGTCACGGCGGTACGCTGAAGATCGGCAACTCCAGCCAGAGTTTTTCTACCCCTGCCCTCTCCTACGACGGCCGCACCAAGCAGACCGTTCCCCTCGCCACGGCCACTGTCGATGTGCCGCTGGAAGCCGACCACACCGCCACGGTGACCTTCTCTGTCTCCTGGCCCTTCATCGGCACCTACTCGGGCATCCGCATCGACAATCTCACCTGCGGCGGCACAGTTACCATCGGCACCCCCGCTCCGGTTGAGACGAGTACTCCACCCCCCGAGACAACGGCACCTCCGGCTGAGACCACCGCCGTCCCCGCCGCACCTGTCGAGCCGCAGCAGACCGCCGCAGGCACGCCCGTGCTCTTCCAAACCGCCCTCTACATCGACCGTGATGTTCGCCATTTCGGCAGCGTGACCCTCGTCCGCAGCACCGATGAGCTGGCCCGCCTGCTGGCTGCGCATCCCGCCGACTGCACCGCACCGGCCTGCGCATCGATCGTCTCCGCCCTCTCGGCGCACGATGCCGCTTTCTTTGCCGGCCACGCCATCCTGCTGATCCCGCAGGGCAACCTCTCCCCCACCGCTTCGCCCATCGAGATCTTCGACATGCGCACCGATGATGGCACGCTGCATGTCCATGTCCGTGAACTGTTTGCATCACGCACGGCCGCCAAGCTCAGCCAACCGCGCTTCTTCCTGCTGGCCGCCCAGATCCCCGCCGATGCCCTGACCGGCCGCATCATCAATGTGATCCAGCACGGTGCCTACTACACCGACACCGGCAAATACGAGCGTGAGTATCTGCTTGAAGCAGGGACCGTAACCTCGCCCACCGTCCGCGCCTACCAGCCGGCCGCGATCATCCCGTAATATCAACTAAAGGAGCAGACCGTACGGTCTGCTCCTTCTTTACCCCAGCGGCCTGTTTTCGAAAAAACTGTTGAAATTTCTGTCCCGCCGCGCTATAATAGAGATAATCTCCCCTCCCCGAAAGGAGCACAATCGATGAAAGACGGTTTTATTCGTGTCGCTGCGGCCTCGCCGGCCGTGCGCGTCGCTGACTGCCCACACAATACCGCTGAACTGATCCGCATTGCGCGGGCGGCTGCCGATGACGGTGTGCGTCTGCTTGTTTTCCCCGAGCTTGCGCTCACTGCCTGCACCTGCGGCGACCTCTTCTTCTCTGCCTCTCTGCTATCCACCGCCGAGACCGGTCTTGCGGACTATCTTGCCGCGACGGCATCACTCCCCTTGCTCTCGGTTGTCGGCCTGCCGGTCGTGCAGGGAGACCGGCTTTTCTCCTGCGCGGCCGTCTGCACCGGCGGCATCCTGCTGGGTGTTGTGCCCAAGTCGGTTCTCCGCGGTGGCTTTCTGCAGGAGAGCCGCCATTTCTGCCCCGCGCCGGACGGACGGCAGACGGTCACGCTCTGCGGGCAGCAGGCACCCTTCGGCACCGATCTGCTCTTCTGCTGTACGGCCATGCCGGCCCTTCGGGTTGCCGTCGAGCTGGGGCATGATCTCTGGGCGCCCATCCCCCCCTCCTGCCGTCATGCGCTGGCCGGTGCGACCGTCATTGCCAGCCCCGCCGCGACATCGGCTGTGGTGGGCGAAGATGACCGCCGCCGCAGCTTCGTCACCGCGCAGTCGGCCCGACTCTTCTGCGGCTATCTCTGCGCCGGTGCGGGCCGCGGGGAGTCCTCGACCGATCCGGTCTTCTCCGGCCACTGCCTGATCGCCGAAAACGGGCATTTGCTCGCCGAGCGTCCCCCCTTCGCCCACGAGGACTACATCGCCACCGAACTGGATATTGCCATGCTCGTCAGCGAGCGCATGCGCGCTGAATACTGGGCATCGGCTGAGGCAGACTACCTCCACATTCCCTTCGATCTGCCGACTGAGCAAACCTGTCTCACCCGTCCGATTGCCCCCTATCCCTTCGTGCCGGCCGACGCCGATACGCGCGCCGCACGCTGTGCGCAGATCCTCACCGTCCAGGCAGAGGGGCTCGGCCAGCGCATCACCCGCGCCTTTGCCCGCACCTGCGTGATCGGCATCTCGGGCGGACTCGACTCCTGTCTGGCCCTGCTGGCCACCGTCCGTGCGATGGATCTGCTTGACCGGCCGCGTGCCGGCATCATCGCCGTAACCATGCCCTGCTTCGGCACGACCGAACGCACAAAATCAAACGCCGAGCGGCTTTGCGCCGCGCTTGGCGTCACGCTGCGCACCGTCGATATCACCGCCGCCGTCAACCAGCACTTCCGCGACATCGGCCACGATCCGCATCAGTATGACGTTGTCTACGAAAACAGCCAGGCGCGAGAACGTACACAGGTCATCATGGACATCGCCAACGCCGAGGGCGGGCTTGTCATCGGTACGGGAGATCTGTCCGAGCTGGCGCTGGGCTGGGCCACCTACAACGGCGACCATATGTCAAGCTATGCCGTCAACGCCGACCTGCCCAAAACGCTGATCCGCCATATCGTCGCCTTCTGTGCCGACGCGGCTGAGCGAGCCGAACAGATCGACCTCGCGTCCTGCCTGCGCGATATTCTCTCCACGCCCGTCAGCCCCGAGCTGCTCCCACCCGCCGACGGTGAGATCGCACAGAAGACCGAAGACCTCGTCGGCCCTTACGCACTGCACGATTTTTATCTCTATCATCTGCTCCGCTTCGGCACCGCGCCGCGCAAGATGCTCCGCCTGGCGCGCACCGCGTTCGCGGGCATCTACGAGGATGCAGCACTGCTGCACTGGCTCGCCGTCTTCCACCGGCGGTTCTTTAGCCAGCAGTTCAAGCGATCCTGCCTGCCGGACGGCCCGACGGTCGGCTGTGTTGGCCTTTCCCCGCGGGGAGGCTGGCAGATGCCAAGCGATGCCTCAGCCGCCGTTTGGGCTGCGGAGATCGCCGCACTCAAGGCTGAACAGGCATAAAAACAAGCACGCATGAAATCGCTTCATGCGTGCTTTTGTTTGGCATCCATTATGCTTCTTCACGTTTTCGGCCGAGCAGGACGGCAATCGCAAAGCTGAAGATCACCACCGCGCAAATGCCGAAGGTCCAGGCCAGGCTGAGGATGGAGGTTCCCTCGCCCGCGATCGCGGCATCGCGCTGACGCAGCTCGTCCAGCGATTCGCGCAGGGCATCGTCTCCCAGCGTATCGCTCTCGCCCACCACGCGGTAGAGGCAAAGCTTGCCTTCGCCACTGCCAGAGACGGGCTTGGCGCAGAGCTTCAGATCCCGGGTCAGCACCGCACCGAGTTCAGCCGGCGTCAGGCAGAGCGTGACGGTATCCCCGGCAGCGATCACCTGCTTCTGCTCCAGGCAGGCATTCCCGCCACCGGCGCGAATGCAAATTTCCCACACGCCGTCGCCCTCAATGCCGACCGTAAACGCGATGCGATCAAAAACATACAAGGGTTCTCCCGCCGCGCCGTCCGCAGCAAAGCGATAGACTAACTCACCGTACGCACCGGCAGGTGCATCGGCAAGTGCGAATTTGCCCTCCAGCGCACGCAGCGTGCCTGTGCCGCGCACACTTACCTCCGAGATGTGCGTACCGGCATACCAGCCGCGCGTGCTGTGCATGCCCGAAAAATCCCAGTAGGGATAACGGCCCTGCGCGGTTCCGGTCGGCTCGGACAGAGCACCCTCATACCAGGTGCGGACAGCCAGCGCTTCCGGGTCAAAATTGTCAATCAGCGCATACCAGCTGTCGGTGCCAAAGACAGCCAGAGCCGGCTCGCTGACCTCCATGCTGCGTGCAGTATCAATATAGCGCATCAGATGGCGCAGCGCAGGCATGCCGCTGCTGTCTCCCGCCGCCTCTGCCTGTGCAAAGGAAACCACAAAGGCTTCGGCGTGGGTACTGAACCGCAGCCGATAATAGAGGTAGGCATACGCCGCAGACAGGGCGTCGCCGGTGTCCTCAGCCGGCGTCCAGAAATAGATAAACGTATCGGGAATACTCGTGTAGATCGCAGACAGGCGATCCAGAGCGGCGGAAAAATCGCCGAGGTTGTCCGCATTATAGTAAGCAGTGGTGTCGGCATTCTGCAGCGGGAGGATCGCTTCGCCCTCCTCCGTATCGGGGTTGAGCACGCCGTCGGTCAGCGAGAAGGGGTTGTGTTCACTCTCCAGCATCAGAGAAACAGCGGGGGCAGAGAAATCCTCAAGCCGTTTGGACAGTGCATGCAGGAAGAGCTCGCTGTCGTAGCGGTTGACCAGCATATCGGCCGTAATATAGTCGGCCGGCCTGCGGTCCGAGATGGGGACGATCACCTTCATGGCCGGATTTTTGCTGCGTGCGCAGTTGGCAATCAGCGTCAGCAGATCGGCGTAGTGATCGACATAGTCCGAGAGCGATTCGCTTCCGGTGAAATTGTACAGCGCCGCATCATCCACCCGGCGGCCGACGATGATGCCGGCAATCTCGCCCATGCTTGAGCCGTTGTAGCGTTCGGTCAGAAAAGTCGTAATTGCACCAACCGTGTTCCGCGCGGCCTCGGTATTCAGCCAAATGCCGCGAACAACATCGGAGTCGCAGTCATCGGGGGAAATGGCATAGCAGACATTGGAATCCTCTTCCGAGATGAGGAAGCGCAGATAGACCGCTTCGCCGGCTGCACTGCGTGTCTGCACAGCGCGGTCAAGCGCGGCGAGCACATCGCGGTTGAAATAAAGGTTCGTCTCTCCCTCTGCGACCCGAGCGCCCGATGTGCTCCCATCGCAAAGCCGGTCCAGCGCAAGGTCAATCAGGTAAAGCGACGCACCAGTCTGCTCGGCGAGCGAGACCAGCTCGGTCTGCACGCCTTTGGCCGTGCCGATCTGCGCATCAAAGTTCTGCGCCGCCTCCGGCACAGACAGACTGCGCGGCTCGGCAATCGGCACATAGGTATACTTCCCCGTTTCGTCCTGCGTCTGCAGGGCAACCAGATAGCTTGCGCCCAGCGCAGCATAGTCATTTTCAGCCAGGGGAAGCGTGAAGGTATAGCGAATCGAAATATCAGCTGTTGCATCGGGTGCCCGGCCGTCGATAAGCACGGTATCCACCGAATCCCAGGCATCGACGGCAAAGAGAGCCAGGCGCTTCTCCCGGTTGGCAATCAGAATATCGTGCGCGACCGTTCCGCGAATGATCACGGCATTGCCGTCTTCGTTCGGTGCGCACTCGGTGATGGTGCCGAGGGGTGTAATTCCACTTTCGTACACCGAAACCACGCCCAGCGAATGGAAGGTAATCAGCCCCTCCCGCGCACCGGTGAAGATCATACGGATATAGCGGACTTCGGCGGCATTGGGCACCTCAAAGAGATAATTCTGTCTGCCCTGCCCGATATCGAGGGTGACCGAGCGCGCGTTGCCGCCGTCCGGTCGATAGGCGTACTGCACCGTCAGCGATTGGCATGCCGTTTGGTTATCCAAGCTCAGCCGAATGGCATTGGCGCCCGCCATGTCGTCCGGAACCAGCACGGTTGCGGTCAGCATGGGAGAGTTTTCGGTCACCGCCAGGTAAGCTACATCGGCGCCTGGCGTGATAAAAGCATTGCCGCCGCGCGCCGAAAAGGCATCGGTCATAAAGCGGGTGCGCAGACCATCGTCCATGGGCTCGTCCATCTGCAGGTACAAAAACTCCAGTTCAGCCGCCGAGCCGTTGGGGCGGCCGAAATAGACCTCCACCCGGGTGATGGCGTTGCGGTGAGACCACGAGCCGATGTCGAGGTCAATCGCACACCAGCCAGACGAGGGAACTACCGTATCGCCATACAGACGCTCATTGCCCGAGCAGATGACCGTGCGCACCGCAAACTGATGTTCGGGGTTTTCGGTATTCACCCGACAAATCAGGCGGATCGTCTCCACACTGCGGCAGTCCAGGGGTTGTGCCAGGTCAACATAAGCAAAGGCATACGCTTCGGATAGGGTGTGGGCCGAGATCGTATAATCCAATTCTCCATCCACTTCAGGCGGGTGACGCGGGATGAGCGTACCGTCGTTGTAGCACCAGCGGTTTCGGTCAAGGTTCAGGCGGATCATACCCGGTGCGACTTCGGTCACATCGACCGTCCCATCGACCGATACGCTGTACTGGGGAAGCATGACGTCCGCCGACGCAGGCAGACAGAAGCAAAGAAAAGCAACAATGGCGGCAAGCCAGAAACCAATTCGGCGCTGCATAGGCGGCTCCTTTCCTTAAAGTCATATGTATATAGTATAACATGCCAGTAAGAAAAAATCAAGGCAAGTCCATGAACTTTCCCCATGCGCTCTTGCAAAGGAGCCAAAAATTTGCTATAATGAGAAAAAACAAGGAGGTACTGCCATGCGCGAGGATCTGCTGTCCGCCCTTTCGGCCATCACCGATGAAGAAAAAGCACTGCTCACCGGCTCATCAATCGATCGTCGGCTTTATTCGCGCGACGGTGCCTTCGTGGTCGGCCGCGCGCAGATGCTGGGCGATTCCCCCATCCGCATTCGCACCCACACCCGCTTTGTCGATTTTCCTGAGCATCGCCACGATTTTATTGAAATTATCTACATGTGCGCCGGCGAGACTCGCCACCGCATCAACGGCACGGCCGAGATCGCTCTGCAGCAGGGGGAGCTTCTTCTGCTGGCACCGCAGACCACCCACACCATCGCCCGCGCCTCTGCAGAAGACATTGCCATCAACCTAATGCTCCTGCCCATTTTTCTCGAGGAAGCTTTGGGCATCGTCGGCCGGGAGAGCATGCTCGGCCGCTTCCTGCTCGGCTGCATGCAGTCCGACCGGCCGACCGTTCCCTATCTGCACGCCCGTGCCTCCGGCCTCTTCGCCATCCAGAATCTGCTGGAAAATCTGATTGCCCAGGGGCTTGGCGGGACGGTCAGCAGCCGCAGTGCACGGCTGACGATGGGGTTGATTCTGCTCCTTCTGGAAGAGAACAGCGCCTGCATCACGGCGGGCAGTGCGTCAACCGGACAGAATCCGCTGGTGGAAGCCGCATTGCGCGAAATCCATCATCACTATCGCACAGCCAATCTCACCGCACTGGCCAAGCGGTACAGTGTCTCGCCTTCTTACCTCAGTCACACCGTCCGGGCCCAGACCGGCTCTACCTTCAAGGAGCTGCTGCGGGCGCGCCGGCTGGAGCGCGCGGCTGAGCTGCTGACCGCAACCGACCTTCCGCTGGCCGAGATTCTGCCCATGCTCGGCTATGACAATTCCAGCTATTTTCACCGCATCTTCCGCGCGCGCTACGGCTGCACCCCCAAAGCCTTCCGATTGAGCAAATAAGGACGCAAAAACAAAACAATTTGCGTCCTTTTTTTATTTTTTCGGGTATGGTATACTGAAAGCAGAAGTGGGTTTCGCCCCGCAAATGAACAAAAAAGAGAGGAAAAAACGATGAACACGCGCTACGACTACGCCCGCGCTGATTACGCCAGCCGCGGAATTGACACCGAGGCCGCTCTGGCCGCACTCGCAGCAAAATCCATTTCCATGCACTGCTGGCAGGGAGATGACCTCCGCGGCTTTGACGGAGACGACGAAATCAACGGCGGCGGCATCCAGGCGACCGGAAACTATCCCGGTGCGGCACGCACACCGGCCGAGCTGATGGCCGACATCGACCGCGCACTGAGTCTGATCCCCGGCAAGCATCGCTTGAATCTGCATGCTTCCTATGCCATCTTCGCCGACGGCGAGACGGTTGACCGCGACAAGATCGAGCCCCGCCATTTCGCCCCGTGGGTGGAATATGCCCGTGCACGCGGTCTGGGCGTCGATTTCAACCCCACCTGCTTCGCCCATCCCAAGGCGGCCGGCATGACGCTCGCTCACCCCGACCCCGCCATCCGCCGCTTCTGGATCGACCACTGCATCGCCTGCATCCGCATCAGCGAGTATTTCGCCCGCGAGCTGGGCAGTCCCTGCCTGATGAATATCTGGATTCCTGACGGTCTCAAGGATACGCCGGCTGACCGCTACGCCCCCCGCGCGCGCTTTGCCGAATCGCTGGACGAGATCCTTGCCTGCGGTTATGACAAGTCGCTGGTCCACATTTCGCTGGAATCGAAGGTCTTCGGCATCGGGCTTGAGTCCTACACGGTCGGCTCGTCCGAGTTCTGCATGGCCTACGCCGCCTCCCGCGGCATCGTCCCGCTGATGGACAACGGCCACTATCACCCCACCGAGGTCGTCTCGGATAAGCTGCCCTCCATGTACCTCTTCTACCCCACCATTGCTCTGCACGTCACCCGCGGCGTCCGCTGGGACAGCGACCATGTGGTCCGCCTTGACGACGAAACCACCGAGATCGCCCGCGAGATCGTACGCTGCAACGCCCTCGACCGCACGCTGCTCGGTCTCGACTTCTTCGATGCCAGCATCAATCGCGTGGCGGCATGGGTCATCGGCATGCGCAACATGCAGAAGGCTCTGCTCATCGCGATGCTGACTCCGCACAAAGAACTGGCCGCCCTGCAGGAATCCGGCGACGGTACTGCCCTGCTGGCCGCGCAGGAGGATCTCAAGTCGGCCCCGTGGGGAGAAGTCTGGGCCGAATTCTGCCGCCGCTCGGGCGTACCGGCTGACGGCGAGTGGATGGCCGACGTGCTGGCCTACGAAAAAGAAATTCTGGCAAAAAGAAGCTGAACGATACGATTACATCAGGAGGACAAACCATGCTTTATCCCAAGAATCAAACGCCCAAACTGGATGAGGCGCTGTTCAAAGCCCCCACCAGTGAATACCGCGGCACCCCCTTCTGGGCATGGAACTGCAAGCTCGAGGGGGAAGAGCTGAAATGGCAGATCGATGTGCTGGAGCAGATGGGCTTCGGCGGTTTCCATATGCATGTCCGTACCGGTATGGATACGCCCTATCTGACCGATGAATACATGGATCGCGTCGAGGACTGCGTCGAGCACGCCCGCGGCAAGGAAATGCTGGCATGGCTCTACGACGAGGACCGCTGGCCGTCGGGCCCTGCGGGCGGTATCGTCACCAAAGAGGAGAAATACCGTCAGCGCTCGCTGATGTTCACCGTCAATCCCTATGAGGATGACCTCCCGCCCGAGGCGAACGGCGTCGATATGTCCGCTCGCATCAGCCGCCCCAAGCGGGGATATCTGCTGGCGAAGTTCGATATCAAGCTCAATCTCGACGGCACGCTGGCCTCCTACCGCCGCATCGGCAAGAACGAAGCGGCTGAAGGCACCGCCTGGTACGCCTATGTCGAGACACCCAGCCCGAACACCTGGTGGAACAACCAGACTTATGTCAACACGCTCGACCGCGAAGCCATTCAGCGCTTTGTCGAGGTGACGCACGAGCGCTATCGCCAGCGCTTTGCCGGGGATTTCGGCGGCGTGATCCCCGCCATTTTTACCGACGAGCCGCAATTCTCGCGCAAGCGTACCCTTCCCTTCGCCGAGAGCCAAAAGGACGTCACCCTCCCCTGGTCGGATGACCTTGAAGACACCTTCGTCGCCGCCTACGGCGATTCGCTGGTCGAGCACATCCCCGAGCTGATTTGGGATCTGCCCGATGAAGTCCGCTCGCTGACCCGCTACCACTACCACGACCATGTTGCCGAGCGTTTCGCCTCCGCCTTTGCCGATACCGTCGGCGGCTGGTGCCGTGAGAACGGGATTCTGCTCACCGGCCACATGATGGCGGAGCCCACCCTCATGTCCCAGACCGGCGCGCTGGGCGAGGCTATGCGCTCCTACCGCTCCTTCGGCCTGCCCGGCATCGATATGCTCTGCGCCCTCTTCGAATATACCACCGCCAAGCAGGCTCAGTCTGCCACCCACCAGTACGGCTATCCCGGCGTCATGAGTGAGCTCTATGGCGTCACCGGCTGGGACTTCGACTTCCGCGGCCACAAGCTGCACGGCGACTGGCAGGCGGCGCTGGGCGTCACCGTCCGCGTCCCCCATCTCTCGTGGGTCTCGATGGCTGGCGAAGCAAAGCGCGACTATCCCGCTTCCATCCACTATCAATCCCCCTGGTACGGCGAATATGCCTACGTCGAGGATCACTTTGCCCGCGTCAACACCGCCATGACCCGCGGCAAGCCGATCGTCCGCGTCGGCGTCATCCACCCCGTCGAGAGCTATTGGCTCCATTGGGGCCCCTCCGAGCAGACTGCCCTTGCCCGCGACCAGATGGATGAGAGCTTCCAGAACATCACCAAGTGGCTGCTCTTCGGCTCGGTTGACTTCGACTTCATCGCCGAGTCTCTGCTGCCCGACCTCTGCCCCAAGGCTTCCGCTCCCCTCCAGGTCGGCGAGATGGCCTACGACGTCATCCTCGTGCCCGGCTGCGAGACCCTGCGCGAGACTACCCTGGCTCGTCTCGAGGCCTTCGCTGCTGCCGGCGGCAAGCTGGTCTTCCTCGGTTCCGCCCCTACGCTGATCGACGCCAAGCCCGACAACCGCGGCGCAGCCCTCGCCGCCCGCACCGCGCTGCTGCCCTTCAGCCGCTCTGCTGTTCTCGGCGCAGTTGATGCCGTCCGCGAAGTCGAGATCCGTAATGACACCGGTGCCCTCTCCGACAATCTGCTCCATCAGATCCGCCAGGACGGCGATGACCGCTGGCTCTTCGTTGCCCACGGTACCGAGCCCTACAACAAGGATGTCTCCCGTCGTCAGGGTGTCCGCATCACCCTGACCGGCAACTGGACGCCCACCCTTTATGACACCACCACCGGCGAGATCAAACCGATGCCCTACAAAACAGCCAACGGCAAGACCATCATCGAGACCGCCCTCTACGACTACGACAGCCTTCTGCTCAAGCTCAGCCCTGCCGCCGAGGGCGCATCCTATGCCGCCCCCGTTGCCGAAAAGGTCACGGCCAAGCCCATCGCTGTCCCCAACGCCCTGCCCTACACCCTCAGCGAGCCCAACGTGCTCGTCCTTGACATGGCTGAGTTTGCGCTGGATGACGATGCCGACTACGCCCCCGCCGAAGAGTTGCTCCGCGCTGACAATGTCTGCCGCAAGCGCCTCGGCTGGCCTCTGCGCGGTGGCCGCATCACCCAGCCCTGGTGTATCGAGCCGGAGCCTATCGAGCATCAAATCCGCCTGCGCTTCACCTTCCGTTCGACGATTCCGCTCCGCAATGCCCTCCTCGCGCTGGAGGATGCGGAGGATGCGAAGATCATCCTCGACGGCGCGACTGTCCCCTCGGTTGTGGTCGGCTGGTATGTTGACAAATCGATCAAGAAGGTGGCGCTGCCTCCCATCGAAGCCGGCGAACACAAGCTGGAGGTCATCCTGCCCTTCGGCCGCCGCACCAATGTCGAATGGTGCTATCTGCTCGGCGACTTCGGCGTCAGCTTGCGCGGTACTGAGGCGACCGTCATTGCGCCCGCCGACAAGCTGGCCTTTGGCAACATCCTTCCCCAGGGACTGCCCTTCTACGGCGGCGAGGTGACCTATTGCCTTGACTTCATATCAAACGGGGGCAAGGTCAGCCTGCGCGTCCCGCACTATAAGGCAGCGGTTCTGTCGGTTGCTGTCGACGGGGAGAAGGTCGCTACCCTGGCCTATCCGCCCTACAAGCTGGATCTGGGCAGGCTGTCTGCCGGAAGCCATAAGCTGGAGATCACGGCATACATCTCCCGCCAGAATGCCTTCGGCCCGCTGCACCTTTCCGATATGCGCGTGACCTGGATCGGCCCGAGCGCCTGGCGCTCGACCGGTGACAGCTGGACGTATGCGTATAACCTCTATCCGGAGGGGATTACGTCCGCGGTTGAACTGACCGAAGAGGAATAAGACCGTGGGGGAGGAGCCTTTGGGAAAAACTCCTCCCCCACACCCCTTCCGCGAAAACTTTCTCTCACGCATTTTTGAATTTTTCCGCGAAACCTCTTGCATTTTAGTTGGTTTTATGGCATAATATAGGCAATTCTTTTTTATTCACGGAGATACCGCCATGGCAAAGATTCAAATGAAAACGCCGCTGGTCGAGATGGACGGCGACGAAATGACCCGCATCATCTGGCAGAAGATCAAGGACATTCTGCTGACCCCCTACATCGACCTCAACACCGAGTACTACGATCTCGGCCTTGCGCACCGCAACGAGACCGAGGACCGCGTCACGGTCGAGAGCGCCGAGGCTACCAAAAAGTACGGCGTTGCCGTCAAGTGCGCCACCATCACCCCCAACGCTGACCGCGTCAAGGAGTACAATCTCTCGCAGATGTGGAAGTCGCCCAACGGCACCATCCGTGCCATCCTCGACGGCACCGTCTTCCGCGCGCCCATCCTCGTCAAGGGCATCACCCCCTTCATCCCGACCTGGACGCAGCCCATCACCATCGCCCGTCACGCGTACGGCGATGTTTATAAGAACACCGAAATGCAGGTTCCGGCCGGCTCCAAGTGCGAGCTGGTCTGCACCGCACCCGACGGCACCGAGACCCGTCAGCTGATTCATCAGTTTGGCGAATCGGCCGGCATCATCCAGGGCATGCATAATGTCGACAAGTCGATCGCCAGCTTCGCCCGCTCCTGCTTCAACTACGCGCTCGACACCCATCAGGATGTGTGGTTTGCGTCGAAGGACACCATCTCCAAGCAGTATGACCACCGCTTCAAGGACATCTTCGCCGAGGTCTACGCTGCTGAGTACAAGGAGAAGTTCGAGGCCGCCGGCATCGAGTACTTCTACACCCTCATCGACGACGCCGTCGCGCGCGTTATCCGCTCGAAGGGCGGCTACATCTGGGCCTGCAAGAACTACGACGGCGACGTCATGAGCGACATGGTCGCCACCGCCTACGGCAGTCTGGCCATGATGACCTCTGTCCTCGTCTCGCCCGACGGCGTGTATGAGTACGAGGCAGCGCACGGCACGGTACAGCGCCACTACTACAAGCATCTGCGCGGCGAGAAGACCTCGACCAACAGCGTCGCTACTATCTTTGCCTGGTCGGGCGCACTCCGCAAGCGCGGCGAGCTGGACGGCACCGCCGACCTCTGCGCCTTCGCGGACAAGCTTGAGGCCGCAACCATCCGCACCATCGAGGAGGGCGTCATGACCGGCGACCTCGCTGCACTCTCGACCCTCGAGAACAAGCAGACGGTCGACACCGAGACCTTCCTCTGCGAGATCGGCAAGCGACTGGCCGAGGCAATGGCATAACATCCACACAAAACAAAATGCGCATCGCAAGATGCGCATTTTTATTTTCTCTTTCGTACCGCCCAGACGGCCATATCGCCGGTTTTGGCATATTCCTCCAGCCGCGCGAAAAAGTGCGACTGCGTGTTGAACTGAAATCCGCCCGGTAGCTCGTCGCCGCTGTTGACTCTCCGTGCAGCAGAACCGCGGCAGTCCTCGACGTCATAAGGAACAGGATGGACGATCAGCACCCGCGCTTCCCCGGCCGGCATATCCTGCCGCGTCAGGTGATGGGCGCATCGGCCAAGGCTTTGGAGCTCATCATGCCGCCACATTTTTGTCCGGCCGCTGACTGTGGTGTAGCGCTGTATCGCACGAGTGAAAACCAGCGCATTGTCGGTCAGCCGATAGGTGCACCGGCGGAGGGGCGTACTCAGCACGGCAACATGGATTTGCTCGTCAACGGTGAAATCGATCTTTCCCCGCCCGAAAAAGAGCGAAGCCAGTACCGGCCGCGCCCATCGCAGACGCAGTTTGAGCCGAGTGCAGGTCTTTTTCAGCCGCGCCGCCAACCGCAGACGGCGAATCATCAGTCCAAGCCAAACCAGGCAAAAGTAAGCGGCGACGGTGAAGATAATCCAAAGCATAAAGGCCTCATTTCAAAAGCGGTTTTTTGCAGACTTCGCAGGTATCCTCAGTGATGTAGCTGAACTTGCCGCAGTAGACGCAGATGACCACATCCTCCGGCTTGTTCTCCTTCTCCAGGTAAGGCAGAGCGCGGTAGTGGCGCACGCGATCGCCCACGGCGTAATAGTCCTTGGGGTGAATATCCTTGACTGGAAAGCGGAACTTGATCGGCTCTTCCCCGCCGACATCAACGATAGCCGTCACCTGCGGCGCCTTCTGCATGCGTGTGTGCAGCCAAGGCGTATCCGAGTGCCAGACGTATTTCAGCTTCATCGAGGTGATCGTCCCCTCGAAGGGCTTATCACGGAGCAAGTCGCCCAGCCGGAACAGCTTCCAGCCAAGCAGTCCGATCAGCACGCCCAGAAGGGTCCAGTTGAAGGGAGACATGTACGGATTATCCTGCCCCCACAGCGTGCAGGAGATCACCCAGAAGGCAAACCACAGCAATGCCCCCAAAATGCGCATCACAATCCTGCGCTGCACAACCCGACACAGCGGATGCTGCTTCTCGGCATATCGCGAAAAGCCTGTTTTGTTGTCCATCCCGAGCACCGCCTTTCTTTTCTGTATTTTACCATGCGTTCGCTTGATTGTCAACAGCAATGCTTTGATTTCGTTGTTTTAGACAAATCGGCACATCCGAACTTGGCCAATTCACCCAGACGCAAAAAGAACCCCCGCGCCGGTTAGGCACGGGGGTGTTGATCAAAGGATGACCTCCATCCCCATCTTCGGGGGTTTGAGGCCGCATTTCTCGTAGAAGCGCATGGCCGATTCGTTGCAGCTCCAGACGTGGATGGTGACGTTGTAGCAGTCATTCTCGCGGGCAAAAGCGAGGACGGCATCGTAGAGCGTGCGGC
>JAFWBJ010000116.1 GCA_017507145.1 Clostridia bacterium
GACCTCTAGCGTGACAGGCTAGCGTTCTAACCAACTGAACTACCGGGCCAAATGGTGGGAACAACAGGGCTCGAACCTGTGACCCTCTGCTTGTAAGGCAGATGCTCTCCCAGCTGAGCTATGCTCCCAAATATCGCCCAACGCTATCGCGCCCGGCAACGTCCTATATTCTACCACATCCTCGCGCGTTTGTCAAGCGTTTTTTTGAAAGTTTCTAAAAAAATTTCAAGCCACGCCAACGCAAGGGGAGAACGATGCTATTATATCAAATTCGCCGGACCTTGTCAAGGGGATTTCCTATCTTTTTTTATCTTCACAAAGGCCACCGCACTGCGGCTGTTCATTCTTCACAAAAACATCGCTCTACATTTGTAAAATATGCAGCTTGACAATTGTAGAGCGATCTGCTATACTATACACAGAACAACAAAAACGGAGGACAACATGATGAGATCCACGCCCGACAAGTTTATCAAGCTACCCGAATCTGAGCTCCGGCTGATGCAAGCGATCTGGACGCTCCACGCCGCAGGTGAGGCCGATATCACGGCGTCCGCGCTGATGGCCGCCGATGAAGGACTTGCGCGGCTAAAGCTAACCACAGTTCTGACTCTCATCACCCGTCTCGCGGGGCGGGGCTTCATCGCCATCGAAAAGCGCGGACGCGCCAACTGCTACACCCCCCTCGTTTCGGCCGAAGCATACAAAACGCAGGCCGCGGCTGAATTTATCGCCACGGTCTATGAAAGCAAGCCGGTCAGTCTTCTGTCGGCGCTGGTCGGCAGCGGAATGCTCACCGAGGAGGAGCTTGAGGAGCTTCGTGCCGTTCTGACGCAGGAGGCGAAGGGAGATCGGTCATGAACGGTTTCCTCTTCTCCCTCCTCGGTCTCACAGCGGCGCTGACCGTCTGCGGCGGGTCAGCACTGCTCTTTCGTCTCTCGCCTGCTGGACGAAGCGGGCGATGGATGAGCGCCGTCTGGGCGGCGGTCCTGCTACTGGCGCTCATTCCGCTGCATCTGCCGGCGTCGTGGATGCCAACCGCACTCTTCGGTGAGGCGGGTAGCGAAGCACTGGTTGAGCTGCCGGCAATCCTAACACCGGCTTCCGCACTTTCCCCCATTGCACCGCTGACCACGCCGCCATCCACACCGGAGGCGCAAACAAGCGTGTTTGTACCCGCGCCATCGACATCGCAAGTGCCCGACTTGCGTCCTCCGTTGATTGCGCTGTGGGTCTGCGGCGTGGTCATCATGCTTCTTCTCGCACTTCGACGCAATCGGCGTCTGAGTGCCATGCTGCGTGCCTGCTCCGCCCCCTGTGCAGATGCGAAAATGCTCGCCCATCTCGCCGATCTTGCCTGCCGCGCCGGTCTGCGCCGTTCGCCCGAGCTGCGTCTGCTCGATCCGGCCATCCCCCTCCCCCCCTGCACAGCCGGCTTTTTCCGCCCCTGCATCTACCTGCCGGCCACCCTGCCCGCCACCCGTGACGGCCGCGCGGCCATCTATGCGCATGAGCTCTGTCATATCCGACGCGGCGATATCTGGCGCAAGCTCTTTGCTCTCGCCGCCCTCTCGGTGCACTGGTTCAACCCCATCGCTCACGCGCTTCTGCCCCGCGTGTACGAGGACCTTGAGCCGGCCTGCGACCGAGATGCCCTGTGCCTGCTTGGCGGCGAGCCCGCTCGCATCGGCTATATGCAGACCTTGCTCGAAGTGGCAGGCAACACCCGAACCCCCGATCCCAATGCCGCCCTATTCTTCGCTACTCTCAGCCGTACCGGCAAAACCATGAAAAGGAGGTTTCTCAGTATGAAACGAACATCCCCCACCCGCGCCCGCCTCTGCGGCATCCTCGCCCTGCTGCTGATCGGTGCTATGCTGATCGGCTCATCGATCATTTTCAATGCCTGCATACCGGCTCGGGCTGCAGCCGAATCACCGCTCGAAGCCCTAACGCCCCTCACCGAGCGCATCGTGCGCTATCACTACGGTCTCGCGCCCGAGGATGAGATCACGCTTGAGATGCTCGAGAAGATCACCGCGCTGAAGCTGTCGGTCTCCTCGGTTGACGCTGACATTGAATCGCTGCTGCTCAAGGCACTGGCAGAAGACAAACTGCTCTCCTTGGCTGATATGCACCTGCCCGATGATGCCAGCGCTGATCTGATCGCCTGGACAAAGACGGTTGTCGCCGGCAGCAACGGTGCCGCGGCAAAACGCGCCGAGGAACGCATTGCGCTGGCCGAGCTGCTCGCGGATAAGACGCTCGTCTCTTTCAACGTCAACTACATCGCCCCAGCCGTGGGTAGTTACGCCGCCCTGGTCGGCGAGGCTGAGACCTTCCGATTTATTCCGCGGCGTTTCTTCGAGGCCGAAATCCTCGCACAAATTCCCGACGAATGGAACCGCCTGAAGCTGGGCGCCTTCTTCAACTGTAAAGATGCCAGCGAATTTGACGGTCGCGATCTCGACATCCTGCTCGCCACCTTCCCCGGTATCGGCGAAATGCCTACTTATATTTTTGACCCCTCCGCGACGGCGGCCGATCTGCTCCAGACCTATTTCTGCTTCAGCGAACACGGCATCCTCGCTCCGCAACTGCTCGACACGCCGATCATCGACACTACATCGATTTACGTCGCCTTCCCCAACCTCACCACGCTTGAGCTGGTCGGGCTGACCGAGGCCAACTAACTGCATTCCCACACGGGGAGACCGAAAATCGGTCTCCCCCTCTTGCTTTTGCGGCGAAAAAAGAGTATACTATAAGAAAACCACAAAAAGGAAGTTACGCTATGCGCAAGATAAATTGGAAGGTTCCCGTTCGCACCGCCGCATTTGTTCTGGCGGCTGTCCTTCTGCTCTGGGTAATGTCATTCATCGCCTCGGCCGGCCGCGCCGAGCGCGTTCCGGACGATGCCTATGCCACCGGCCGGGTACTTGCGCATATCGACCGCGAGGAGGTCTTCTACGGCCCCGACAACAGCATGCGCGACCTGACCCTTACCTTCACCGCTGAGGTGGACGGCGAGACGGTCACCGCCACCCAGACCATCAGCGACGGCATCATCGCCGGCGACCGCCGCGAGGTCGCGCCGGGGGACCGCATCACGCTGATGAACAATGCTCCCGACGGGATGGCCCCCAACTATGTCTTCACCGGCTATGTCCGCACCGGCACACTGACCGTGCTGGCCATTCTCTTTCTGCTGGCTATGCTGGCTTTCGGGCGCGGGAAGGGCCTTGCCGCCGCGGCTGCGCTGATCCTTTGCTGTGCGGCTGTCTTCGGCTGCTTCATCCCCGCTGTGCTGGCCGGGCGGAACATCTACCTGTGGACCTTCATCGTCTGCCTCTACACCACTGTTTCCACCCTTCTGCTAATCGGCGGTGCCGGCCACAAGAGTCTGGCCGCTATGCTAGGCTGTCTGGGCGGGACCGGATTTGCCGCACTCGTCATGGCCATCGCAGACCGCTTCCTGCACATGACCGGCTTTCTCGACGACAACACCGCCTTTCTGCTCTATCTTGACACCCCCGAACCCATTGACCTGCGCGCGCTGCTCTACGCCGCTGTGCTGATCGGTGCACTTGGCGCCGTGATGGATGTCGCAGTCGATATCTCCTCGGCTCTGCACGAGATTTCGGTCAAGGTCGAAGGCGCCACCTTCGGCACCCTATTCCGCTCAGGGATTACGATCGGACGGGATCTCATCGGCACCATGTCCAACACCCTCATCCTCGCCTACATCGGCAGTTCGCTCTCGATCGTGCTGCTGCTCACCGGCGGAAGCAGTACGTCACTCTTTTATCTGCTCAATCAGGAGCGCATCGTCTTTGAACTGCTTCAGGCGCTGGTCGGCAGCTTTGGAATTCTCTCCACCCTGCCGCTGACCGCCGCGATCTCCGCCTGGCTCATGGGCCGCCGCGCCGAGGTGCGCGATGACTATGCCGAACTGCTGGAGGCCGCCGAGCGTGATGCAGATTCCACAAATTCTCTGCCCCCCGCTTGAGCGCCTTCGGGAAAAGCAGAAAATTGTCCGAAAATTATCAAATAACCCTTGATAAATTCCGCGATTTATGGTATATTAAAGAGTGGAAAAAATATCTTCTCAGAAAGGAAATTTTCGCCATGTACAACAAGAAAAACATCGAAGACATTGCCGTTGCCGGCAAGCGCGTACTCGTCCGCTGCGACTTCAACGTCCCGCTCAAGGACGGCAAGATCACCAGCGACAAGCGTATCGTTGAGGCTCTGCCCACCATCAAGTATCTGCTGGGCCAGGGCGCAAAGGTCATCCTCTGCTCCCACATGGGCAAGCCGAAGGGTGAGATCAACCCCAAGTACACCCTCGCTCCCGTCGCCGCTCGTCTGACCGAGCTGCTGGGCCAGGAAGTCGTCCTCTGCGCCGACACCATCGGTCCCGACGCAAAGGCTAAGGCTGCAGCTCTGGCTGATGGCCAGGCTGTCCTCCTTGAGAACACCCGCTTTGACAAGCGTGAGGAGAAGAACGATCCCGAGTTTGCCAAGGAGCTCGCCTCCATGGCTGAGATCTTCGTCAATGACGCATTCGGCGCCGCTCACCGTGCGCACGGCTCCACCGCTGGTGTTGCTCAGCACGCCGGCCTGCCCGCTGTCTGCGGCTATCTGATTCAGAAGGAGATCGGCGTCATGGGCAAGGCTCTGTCCGATCCCGCTCGTCCCTTCGTTGCCATCCTCGGCGGCGCAAAGGTCGCTGACAAGCTCAACGTCATCGACAACCTCCTCTCCAAGGTCGACACCCTCATCATCGGCGGCGGTATGGCTTACACCTTCCTCGCTGCCAAGGGTTACAGCATCGGTACCTCCCTCCTCGACGAGACCAAGCTCGACTACTGCCGCGACATGATGAAGA
>JAFWBJ010000117.1 GCA_017507145.1 Clostridia bacterium
GGCGACGCGCTGCTTCTGCCCGCCCGAGAGGGATGAGGGCATGGCGTCGATCTTATCGGACAGGCCGACACGGGCCAGCAGAATGGCGCACTTTTCGTCAGCCTCTTCGCGGGTGAGCTTGCCCGCAGCCAGGGGGGCGGCGGTGAGATTTTTGCGCACTGACATGTGCGGGAAAAGGTTAAAATGCTGGAAAACCATGCCCATGCCGCGGCAGACCTGCCGGCAGGTGCGCTCATTCGGGTAGGCGCCGTTTTCGACCAGTGCGTTCCCTTGAACGTAGATGCTGCCCGCATCAATGCGCTCCAGACCGATCAGCGAACGGAGCAGGGTGCTTTTCCCGCTGCCCGAGGGGCCGATGATGGCCACGATTTGTCCGCGCTCGATGTGCAGATCGACACCGCGCAGGACGTGGTTCTCGCCAAAGCTTTTTTGCAGGCCAACAGTTTGAATCATCTCTCTTCCCCCTTAATACGTTGCTTTCTTTTCCAGATGTTCGAAGAGCTTGGTCAGCGCGAAGATCAGCACAAGGTAGATGCATGCCGCGATGATGTAGGGCGTGACGTCGACCATACTGTTGACCAGCTTTTTCGACAGCTCCATCAGGTCGGAGAGGCCGATGACCGACACCAGCGCCGTGTCCTTGACCAGCGTGATGGTCTCGTTGGCGACCGACGGCAGGGCGACCTTGATCATCTGCGGGAGGATGATCTGGATCATCGTGCGGAAGCGCCCGAAGCCCAGCACCTTGGCGGCCTCATACTGCCCGGGATCGATCGAGAGGAGGCCGCCGCGGAAGATCTCGCAGAAATAGGCAGCGTAATTGAGCACAAAGGCGATATTCGCCGCAGCCAGACGGCCCAGCTTGAGATAGGGGCCGATGATCGGCAGGAAGGGCAGGCCGAAGTAGACGAAGAAGAGCTGCAGCATCAGCGGCGTACCGCGGATGACAAAGACGTACCCGCGGGTGAGCCAGCGCAGGGGTGCGATGCGGGAGCGTGACGCAAAGGTCAGCAGCAGCCCGAGGGGGATCGACAGCACGATGGTGACCGCGAAAACGGTCAGTGTGTAGCCGATGCCCTGCATCAGGATGGAGAAGATATTCGCCAGATTATCGAACATGATGCACCTCAATTTGGCATTTTATGGGATGTTCTCGCACAAAAACAGACGGGCCGCAGAGTATGCGACCCGCTGTTGGGATGCAGAATGGATTACTCTGCGTCGGTTGTCAGCATGTACTCGCCTACGACACGGTCAACAACAAAAGCGTCGATGCGGCCGGCCTTAAGATCCATGAATGCGCTGAGGTTGTCAGCGTATTCCTCAACCTTGCCGATGGAGGAAGCGATGCTGTCAGCCATGACGGCCTCATAAGCGGAGGAGCCGCTCTGGAGACCGACGGTCTTGCCAACCAGATCAGCCTTGGTCTTGATGTCGGAACCTTCGGGAACCATGATGATCTGTGCGTTGGCGAGGTAAGGCTTGGAGAGGGTCAGTGCGGCGATGCGCTCGTCATTGACCGAGAAGCCGTTCCAGATGCAGTCGATGCTCTTGTTGGCAAGCTCCATCTCCTTAGCAGACCAGTCGATGGGCTGGAGAACCAGCTCAACCTCAAGACGGCGGCAGACCTCACGGGCCAGGTCGATGTCGAAGCCGACCAGTTCACCGGTGGTGTCATCGGTGTAGCCCATCGGCGGGAAGGCCGGGTCAAGGCCGACGATGAAGGTACCCTTGTCCAGGATGTACTGCAGCGAATTGTCGCCGGCAGAGACAGCGGAATCATTGGGGAAGGCCTGATCCTTGAGCAGCTTGTCGGAACCGAACCACTTGGTCGAGATCTCGGCAGCCTTGCCGTCAGCCATCATGGCGTCGAGCTGGGTCTGGACGGTGAGCATCAGGGCGACATCGCCCTTGCGGAAGCCGATGGCGTAGAGCTCATCGCCGAAATTCTCTTCGAGAATAACAAATTTGTTGTGATTCTGGGAAGAAGAGCAAGCGCAAAGCGGGAGGGCGCAGAGCAGAAGCGCCAGGATCAGCGAGAAAAATCGTTTCATATCGTGTTACCTCACTTTCTTTTCCTGTTTTGCCGGGCAGCACGCGGCCGACGGAAATATCCCGATCCGGCAATCAAGGTAACGTTATTATAACATAGTGATGCTGAAAATGCAATACTTTAATTAGATAAATTGAGAAATAATTTTTTTGCATTGGTCATGCGTCAGCTCTTTGCGGGAATTGTGCGAAAAATCGGAAAATACTCTTGACAAGCGGCGAAAAATGTGCTATACTATTGCCCAATTAAAGGCGTTGACGAAGAATTGCAGGCGAAACGGCGATTCCAGAGAGCCGGCGGTGGGTGAAAGCCGGTAATCGACCTCCTCTGCATGTCACTTCTGAGCCGGAGTGCAGAAATCGCCCCGGGCGAGAGTAGAGCCTCCCGTGAAGCTGCGTAAAGGCCACAGGGCTTGACAGAGTCCGAAGCGGCGTCGATGGACGCAATTTGAGTGGTACCGCGGGTTATTCACCCGTCTCAAAGAAACTTTGAGACGGGTTTTCTTTTTTCGATTTTTACTGTTCGGAGGGTATGATCATGGCAAAAACAACTGCGCTCGCTTACAAGTTGGGCGAGATGGCGGCTCGAATCCGCGAGCTGCGCGAGATTGAGGGGCTCACGACGGCGGAGATGGCGCGTAAGACGGCTGTCTCAGTCGATGAATATGAGCGCTGCGAGAGCGGCCGCGAGGATCTTAACTTCGCCTTTATCTATCGCTGCGCACTGGCGCTGGGCGTCGATGTCAACGACATTATTGAAGGCACCAGCCCGAATCTGAGCGCCTATACCGTCACCCGCAAGGAGAACGGTCAGCGCATTGCGTCGGCGCATGGCATGGAGTATTTCAACCTCGCGCCTGCCTTCAAAAATAAGATTTCCGAGCCGCTGTATGTTCGCGCGGCCTACACGCCCGAGGCTGAGACGACCGACATCGAGCTGACCACCCACTCGGGGCAGGAACTGGATATCGTCATCAGCGGCCGCCTCAAGGTGCAGGTCGGTGAGCACACCGAGGTGCTGGGCGAGGGCGACACCATTTACTACGACAGCTCGACGCCGCACGGCATGATCGCGGTCGACGGTCAGGACTGCATCTTCTATGCCATCGTCCTCAATCCGACCGGTGAGGCGATTCCCGAGATCAGCGAGCAGACCGAGGCGCCCGCGGTCAAGGCGGCCGAGCCGGCAGCCGAGCGCGAAGCTGAGCCGGAGCGCGTCTGGAACAAATTCATCCTGCCCGTCGAGGACAAGGACGGCTCGCTGAAGGCCATCTCCTTCCAGAACGAGCAGAACTTCAACTTTGCTTATGACATCGTCGATGCGCTGGCCGCATCCAAGCCGGACAAGCTGGCCATGCTGCACATCGACCGCGAGAAGAACGAGCGCCGCATCACCTTCTACGAGATGAGCCGCCAGTCCAACCGCGCCGCCAACTACTTCAAGGCGCTGGGGATCAAGAAGGGCGACCGCGTGATGCTCGTCCTCAAGCGCAACTATCAGTTCTGGTACGCCATGATGGGCCTGCACAAGCTGGGCGCTGTGGCCATCCCCGCCACCGATCAGCTGCTGGCGCATGACATCGAGTACCGCATCAAGGCGGCTGGCGTGTCGGCCATCGTCTGCACGGCAAACTCCGCCGTTGCTGAGCAGGTTGAGATCGCCGAGGCCACCTGCCCTGAGCTGAAGGTGAAGATCCTCACCTGCGGCAGCCGCGCCGGCTGGCACGATTTCGACGACGAATTTACGATGTACTCCAGCCACTTCGAGCGCACCGCCGACACCGCCTGCGGTGACGACCCGATGCTGATGTACTTCACCTCGGGCACGACCGGTTACCCCAAGATCGCTCGCCACAATTTCAAGTATCCGCTCGGCCACTTCATCACCGCGAAGTATTGGCACTGCGTCGACCCCGACGGTCTGCATCTGACCATCTCGGACACCGGCTGGGCGAAGGCCATGTGGGGTAAGCTCTACGGCCAGTGGCTCTGCGAGGCTGCCGTCTTTGTCTATGACTTCGACCGCTTCAACGCTGCCGATATCCTGCCGATGTTCGCCAAGTACGGCGTTACCACCTTCTGCGCACCCCCGACTATGTACCGCTTTATGATCAAGGAGAACCTCGCAGACTACGACCTTTCCTCGATCAAGCACGCATCGATTGCCGGCGAGGCGCTCAACCCCGAAGTCTTCCATCAGTTCAAGAAGGCGACAGGCCTGTCGGTCATGGAGGGCTTCGGTCAGTCGGAGAGCACCATTATGCTCGGCAACCTGCGCGGCATGACGCCGAAGGTTGGTTCGATGGGCAAGCCGGTGCCGCTTTACGACATCGTGCTGGTTGATGCCGACGGCAATCCGGTGCCGGTCGGTCAGACGGGCGAGATCTGCGTCCGCACCGAGCCGGGCAAGACCTGCGGCCTCTTCACCGGCTACTACCTCAACGATGAGAAGACTGCCGAGGTCTGGCATGACGGCCTCTATCACACCGGCGATACGGCATGGTGCGATGAGGACGGCTACTATTGGTACGTTGGCCGCGTCGATGATCTGATCAAGTCGTCGGGCTACCGCATCGGTCCCTTCGAGATCGAGAGCGTCATCATGGAGCTGCCTTACGTCCTCGAGTGCGGCGTCTCGGCTGCACCCGATGAGATCCGCGGCCAGGTTGTCAAGGCGTCGATCGTCCTCGTCAAGGGCACCGAGCCGACCGAGGAACTCAAGAAGGAAATTCAGACCTACGTCAAACAGCACACCGCGCCCTACAAGTATCCCCGTATTGTCGTCTTCCGCGACGAGCTCCCCAAGACCGTCAGCGGCAAGATCATGCGCAACAAGCTGTAAACAACCAAAAGAAGAACGCCCCGACTGCGGTCGGGGCGTTTTTGCGTTTAGCTGTCGCTCTTGATTGCCTCAAGTGCGCTGATCTTGGTCGCGCGGACAGCGGGGATGTAGCCGGCCAGCAGACCGATCAGGGTCGAGAAGATAATGGCCAGGATCACCAGCCAGAAGGGGATGACCGAGAGATTGCCCGAGCCCATTGTGTTCACGCCGAGCGCGGAGGCCAGCGACTCGATGTTGTTGAAGGCGTAGGAAAGCCCGTAGGCAAGCCCGACGCCGAGCACGCCGCCCATGAAGCCGATCATCGAGGCCTCATAGAGGAACATGAACTTGATCGAACTGATCGGGCAGCCGATGGCCTTCATCATGCCGATCTCGCGGGTACGTTCGTAGATGCTCATGACCATCGTGTTGGCGATGCTGATGGCGGCGACGAGCAGGGTCATGCCGCCGATACCGGCCAGCACGTACTGAATGGCAGCCTGGTTTTCCTGCATGGCTTTTCGCGTGTCCGAGAGACTGTTGATTGACAGCCCCATTTCCTTGAGCTCGGCCTGAATGGCATCGGCCGCCGCCATGTCGGTGGCCTTGATGAAGATGGCCTCATAATTATAGGCCTGAGATTCGGATGCCTTGACTTTTGCCGCTTTCTCCTGTTCGAGAATCATGTCGCGCATGGTGTCGATGTGGATGAAATCGTACCAGCGATAGTCGCTCTCATTGTCCTCGGCCGTGACGCCGACCTTGGTGAAGTAATGCTTAGTCATGCGGGAATTGCGGTCTTGGCCAGAGGAAGAGCCGCCGCCCATAATCATACCATTTCCCATTGACGGGTACTGATAACTGTATGCCTGGACGTAGATGTTCTCGGTCAGTACGTCTACCTTCGGCGGTTTGCGGGTGCCGTCGCTGTTGTAGTATTCCTTGTAGTGGTTGCGGATGACCTTGTTGGGATCACGGAAGTTGTAGACGGTGTCGGGCCCGAAGATGACAAAGTCGGTGTCATCGGCATCGGGCATCTCCCCACGGTCAAGTGTGATCCCCATGTGCTCCAGTGCTTCGGGATAGACGCCGTAGAGATTGGAATAGTTGGTGCGGTAGCGTCTGCCCGCATAGAAGCGGAAGTCGTACTGCCAGCAGACAAGAAGGGGAGTTGCTGCCTCGACGCCGTCCATTTGCTTGATTTTCTGGAAGAGTTCGTCCGTCAGCTCATTTTCGTCATATTCCCACTCGCCGTCGGCGTTCTGATGAGAGTTGAAGGTGTTAATCTGAATGACGGTCAGGTCGCCCATACTGGCGATGGTCTCATCAAGGCTGATGTTCATGCCGACCGTCATGCTGACCATGACCACGATGGCGGCGCTGCCCACCACGACGCCGATGACGGTCAGAAATGTCCGCATCTTGCGCCGGAGCAGGTTGCGCGTGCCCATAGCGATGATATCAAAGATCCGCATCGTCTTCCTCTTGCTTTCTCTTCTTTGCGCGGCGAACGAGGACGATGACGACGATCAGTACGGCCAGCGCACCGCCGCCGATGGCGCACCAGCCCCAGATCGGCATCTTGAAGCCGCCCTCAAGCTGGCTCGGGTCGACCGGCATCATGGTTTCGGGATCAAGATATTCGCCGGTCATCGGGTCGATGAAATAGCCGGTTTCCTCGTCAAAGATGGGCTCCATCGGCATCTCTATCATGCCGCCCATACCGCCCATGTTCATCTGGGATTCCATGATGTTGAAGCTGAATTCCTGCGTTTCGGTGAACTGCTCGCCGTTGGCATCCTCGTAGGAGTAGGTCAGGGTTCCGGTGGCAAATCCGGGGCCGTTGGGCATGAGGTAGAAGTCATAGGAGATGTGCTTTCCCGCCTCAATGTTGCCGGCGTAGTACTCGGGCGAATAGCAGCTGAAGCCCTCGCCGGTGACCTTAACGATAACGTTGTAGATGGGCGATTTGCCGAGGTTGCCGAAGGTGGCGGTCAGGTAGGCCTCCTCCATGGTGGTGATGTCGGTCAGCGAGGAGATCTCGCCGATGTTGAAGCGCACCTCCTGCTTGACGGGGATGGCGAGGGTCTCGTCGGCGCTGTCGCCGGCGGTACCCGATTCGTTTTTATACTCCAGGTGGACGAAAATGCCGTAGGATTTGGGTGCGAGGTCGCCCTTGACCAGCAGGTCAATGCTCTGGGTCACCGTTTCTTGGGGCGCGAGCGACTCAATGAAGAAGGTATTGGAGGAGTTGGCCGGCGTGAAGGCGGTGACGCCGTCGCCCGACGAAGAGGAGACGGTGATCTTGAGGTCCTTGGCGCCGGTGGTCTTGGAGGTGTTGCGGAAGGTGAGGTTGAGGGTGAAGGTCTGCCCTCCGAAGACCGATTCGCCGTAATCGTAGCTTGAGATGATGATGACGGGGACATCGTTTTTGTCGGTATTCTTCTTCTCGGGGACGAGGATGTTGGTGCCGGTGTATTCCTCAAGCAGGGCTTTTCCGTCTGCGGTGCAGGTGAGACGAATGGATTTGTAGCCCTCGGAGATGGTCTCGCTGCCGTAGAGCTTGAAGGAGAGGGTGGTCGATTCGCCCTTTCCAAGCGACTTGATCAGCTTCGCGGTGCTGGACTTATAGACAAAGCCTGCATCGGGCTCGATCGAGAAGTAGAGGTTCTCGGCCGGGCCGCCGTTGTTGCGGACGGTGGCTGTGATGGTGAAGTCGGTCTCGGCATTGACCTCTGCCGGGATGGAGATGCCGGTCAGTTCAAGGGCGGGCTGCTCCTTGGCGGTGAGGTAGGTGCCGTTGTCCTGGCTGCGGGTTTCGGAGCGGCCAAGACCCTCGGCGGTATATGTATAGGATGCGGTGAAGAGGCAGTAGGCGTCCTCCGCATCATGAGGTGCGGCGTAGGTGACCGTGAGGGTCTTTTCCTCACCGGGGGCGAGGGTGGGGACGGTCAGCTTGGTGGCCGAGCGGGTCAGCAGGCCGCTTTGCTGGCTGAGCGAAAGATTCAGTGCCGTGGCGGCCTGGTCTGCCGAGGTGTTCTTGACGGTGACGGTGGCAGTGAAGGTCTCGCCGGCTTTGATGGCGCTGGGCAGAGTGAAGGCGGTGATCTCGACCGACGGCATCTCGCGTGCGGTGAGATAGAAGCCGCCCTGCAGGCTGCGCGTCTCCGTATTTGCCTGGCCGGCGGTGGTGAAGCTGACCTTAGCGGTAAAGACGCAGTATGCCGATGCGGCGTTGGCGGGCGCGGCATAGTCTACGGTGAGGGTGGCACTCTGACCGGGAGCGAGGGTGGGAATCACCAGCTTATCGGCCGAGCGCAGCTGCAGCGAACCGGACTCCGCCAGCGAGAGGGTGATTGACTCGGCGGTGCGGTCGGTGGAGTTGTTTTTGACGGTAACCGAAGCGGTCAGGGTGTCACCTGCCCGTGCGGCATCGGGAAGCTTGAGCTCGACGATCTGTACGTCGGCCGGCAGCGCAGAGGCGGCGGCCGAGATGTTGAGCAGCATGTAGAATTCCTCGCTGACCGTCTCGCCGGCGGGATTGCGGTAGGAGACGGTGGCCCGGACCTGGTGGCTGCCGACCGATGCGGTGGAGGCGGCCTTCAGCCGGAAGGCGGCGCGTGCCGTGCCGCGCGCGTTGATGCTCAGCCGCTTGACGTTGGTGTCATCTTCAAAATAGCAGTTGGGCGCATCCAGCGTGACGGTGACATCCTCGAGCCGGTATGCGGTCGAGTTGCGGACGGTGACCGACGCGGTGAAGGAATCGCCGGCTGTCACGCGGTCGGGAATGTCGCGGGAGACGACGGAGAAGACCGACTTGGCGGTCAGAGCCTCGTACTCGGGGTTGAGGACGGTGACCGGGATCTCAAAGCTCAGCGATCCGGTCGAGGGGGTGCTTGACAGCGACGAGCCGAAGGGAGAATCGCTGTTTGCGACATAAGCATAGTAGGTGTAGCTGACGTCCACGCTGACGCTGTAAGTGGCGGGACGTGCGTCCTCGGCGACGGCAACTTCAAATGCGCCGTTGACCGCTCCGCCGCGCAGAAGCTGACCGAACTGGAGTGTGCCGGTGCCGTACAGCGAGAGGGGGGAGGAGGTGGGCAGATTGAGGGTGGCCGTCATCTGGGTGATGATGCCCGACTGCGTGGGGGCGATGGGGATGGGCAGACCGCTGTCGGGCGAGAAGGTGAAGCCGGGGTAGATGGGGGTGGTCGGATAAGCCAGCGTGAAGGGGATCTGGCCGATCCGGCCGGCCTCCAGCGCGGCGCCCGACGAGCCGCCGGTCAAAAGTCCCGATTCGGCTGCGGCTGCGGGAAGCGTGAAACTGCCCAGCAGCAGGGCGAGCAGCAGAAAGATGGCGATAGAGTTGCGTGTTCTTGTCATGGCGATACCTTTCTTTGATGTAAGTGTATACGGACGGATTTAAGCCGGTTCGGCCGGCGGGGTTTGGGGATGTTCGACGCGGGTGTCGCTTTCGATCCGGCCGTCAAGCAGGAAGAGGATGCGGTCGGCATAGTCTGCGATCTCGCGGTCGTGCGTGACGATGATCAGCGTTTGCTTGCGCTCACGCGCGATGGCGGTGATCATCTCCATGACCTCGACGGTTGTCTTGGAGTCGAGGTTGCCGGTCGGTTCGTCGGCGAAGACCACCGGCGGCTCGGTGACGTAGGCGCGCGCGATACCCACGCGCTGCTGCTGACCGCCCGACATTTGGTTGGGACGGTGACGGATATGCTTGCTAAGACCAACGGCCTTGAGCATTTTCTTTGCTGCCAGTTCACGCTTGCGCCGTGGGACACGGCGGAAGGTCAGCGGAAGGGCAACATTCTCCAGCGCATTGAGCGAGCCGAGCAGATTATATGATTGAAAGATAAATCCGATCTTCTCCCGGCGGAAGCGGGCAAGCTGCTTTTCGCTGGCGCGGGCGATGTCGGTGCCGAGGATTTCCACCGAGCCGCGCGTTGGCCGCTCGAGACCGGCCAGCATATTCAATAGCGTCGATTTGCCCGAGCCGGAGGTGCCGAGAATACAGCAGATCTCACCGGCGGCAATGTCCAGATCAATATTGTCCAGCGCAACCACGCGTTCGGACCCGATTCGGTACACCTTACGGAGATTGCGAATTTTGATGATTGGCTCCATGTTCACCCTTGCTTTCTTTGGTAAATTTATGTATAATATAGATAGACGGCAGGTCTGGAAAAAAGTTCCGCTTTTTCTTGGCTTTTTCTTGCTGCGGTGCATTTTTTTGGCACGGCGCAGAACGGAGGTCCGATACCTGCCTTCCTGCGGCATCTTTGCCCGGAGAAAGGAACGGTAAGGCGGCTATGCAAAAGAATCCGCGCAGCGTGCGCCGCGGCCGTGCGGCGGTGATCGCCGGCATCGGTCTGGCAGCCGTGACAGCGGCGTATCTGCTCTTTGTTTTTTCACCCATCCCGCTTTTGCGCAGCCTGCGCAATCTGTGGATCGAAACGGCCATGACGACAGCCAACCACAAGTGGCTGGCGACGGCTTTTATCCCGCGCAGCATCGTGGACGGCGTGATGGGTGAGCTGGCCAATCCCGGCCTTGAGGCGCTGGGCGGCGGCGCATATCTGGATGAGCGCCCGGCCGCGCCCGGGACAACATTTTTGCCCGAAACGACGACATCGCCCCAGACAACGGTCACACCCGAAACGACGGTCACACCCGAAACGACAGCGGCGCCTGAAACGACGGCCATGCCCGAGACAACAGCCGCGCCTCAGACAACAGCTGCCCCGGCCGATATTCTCGATCAGGCCAATCTGGTGGTCGGCCAGCCCGACTATGCGGGCTATCCTGTGACGGTCAACGATCTGGCCGAGGGGCTATACATCACAGAGGTGAGCGGCATGGGCTACCGCGGCTATGCCATGCTGATCGATGATCCGGCCCGCGTCTTTGTCGGGAAAACCACGCTTGCCGATGAGGGTCTGCGTATCCCGTCCATGCTGGCCGAATACGGCGCGATTGCCGGCATCAACGCCAGCGGCTTCGACGACCCTGAAGGTCTGGGGAGCGGTGCACTGCCGGTTGGCAAGAGCTGCTCGCGCGGCGTACTGACGGGGGAATACAGTGATTTTTACAGTTCAATCGTCTTCACTGAAACCGATCGGTTGGTGGTGGGCTTGCTCGATGATTGGACGAAGTACAATATCCGGGACGGTATCCAGTTCAGCCCGGTGCTGATCGCCGACGGAGAGCAGAAGGTCTTTGACTCGGCCGGCTGGGGACTTCAGCCCCGGACAGCCATCGGCCAGCGCGAGGACGGCGCGGTGATCTTCCTCGTCATTGACGGCCGCGATCTTTCGTACAGCATTGGCATCACGGTCGGTGAGATGGCCAACATTATGATGAAATACGGCGCGGTCAACGCCGCCTGCTGTGACGGCGGGTCGAGCTGCGTGCTGGCCTACCGCGGTGAGGTGATCAATCGCAACACCTCGAAGAATCCCACCCTTGGCCGCCGCCTGCCCAATGCTTTTCTGGTGGCACCGAAGGGTTGAGCACCACGGGCAACTGTAACCATAATATAGCAAATTCGCGGCGATATTTCAAGATCAAATTGTAAAATGTAAGAAATATTTCCGCAGACCGGCGCTGGTGTCGGGCAGGTGAATTTTTGCGAACGCAAAGAGGGAGGAGCCGCATGCGGCTCCTCCCTTTTGTTCGGTTATTCGCGGCCGAAGATGATACCGTCGAACTCGGCGGTGGCGGTGAAGTGCGGGGGCGGGGATTCGGTGCGGGCATAGCAGACGGTAGCTCCCGCGCTGGGGTCCACGCCCAGCAGAGCTGCACGGGCAGCGCGCATGGCGCGGGTGGGAATGTCGCCGCTGACGGCGCGCAGACCTGCATCGCTGAGGACAGCACCAAGCTCGGTCGGATAGCGTGGGTCGGCAAGGCGGTTGCAGAGCATGGCGCCGAATGCTACCTGCGCGGCATAACTCCGGCTGCCCATCTCGGCGGCAATGACCCGCGCCAGCAGATCCAGGCGCATATCGTCCGAGAGGGCGCAGGCCTGCAGATTCAGCGAAACCGGGACAGCGGCTTCTTCAGTGGGAGGGACGGCCTGTGCGAGCGGCGTTAGGGTGATCAGCATGATCATGCCCGCGGCGCAGAGACAGCGCAGGGCAAAACAAAGGTCATTCGGCATGCTGCGGCGGCACGCGCGAAATAAAGCAGAAAACATCATCTTCTCCTTTCGGGGGATTATGCTTATTTTCTCCGTTTTTCCACAGAATATGGCTGGTTGTTGCAGGCAGTGCACGTATAATCCGGCATTTTGCGATGTCGGCGGCAGGGAGAGAGTTGTGTTTTTTGTTTAACGATTTGTGCTTTTTTTGCTGATCTACTTGAAAAAAGCACGGCGGCAGTGTATAATTAAAGAGAATGGTTTTTTGATACGCGATGTGCGTAATTTGGCAAACCGGGAGGTTATATGATGCGAGCAGCTGTGTTAACTGCCACCAACACTTTAGTCATTGAGGAACGCCCGATGCCGGTGCGCGGCGAGGATGAGGTCATCCTGCGCGTGCGTGCTGCCGGTATCTGCGGCTCTGATCTGCCCCGCGTTTTTGCGGGCAAGGTTTATCATTTTCCGCTGGTGCTCGGTCACGAGTTCGCGGGTGAGGTGGTCGATGCCGCCGATCCTGCGCTGATCGGCACGCGTGCGGCGATTTTTCCGTTGCTCCCCTGCCGGAAGTGTGCGATGTGCGCGGAGGAGGAGTATCCGCTTTGCGCCGACTACGACTATTACGGTTCCCGCCGAGACGGTGCGATGGAGGAGTATCTGGCCGTCAAGATTTGGAATTTGATTCCCGTTCCCGAGGGGCTGAGCCTGGAGGAGGCCGCGATGTGCGAGCCTGCCGCAGTTGCCCGCCACGCCATCATGCGGGCCGGCATTTCGGGCGGCGAGCGCGTGCTGGTCTTCGGTGCCGGTCCGATTGGGCTGATGCTCGGCCAGTGGGCGATGAGCATGGGCGCCGCTTCGGTGGCCTTTGCCGATATTGACGAGCGCAAGCTGGTCTTTGCCGAGACGATGGGCTTTGGCCGCCAGACTGAGGGGGCGAAGTACGATGTGGTCATCGAGGGTGCGGGTGCGCCGTCGGCCCTGCAGGGGGCGATCGCGGCGGCAGAGCCGTTCGGCCGGCTGGTGCTGATGGGCAACGCATCCCGCGATATGGACATCCCGCAGGCGGTGTATCAGCAGATCCTGCGCAAGCAGCTGACGCTTACCGGCACTTGGAACTCGTCCTACAACTCCCGCGTCAACGACTGGAAGGCCGCACTTGAGGCAATGGCGTCGGGCGCGTTGTCGGCAAAACCGCTGATTACGCACACCTATCCGCTTGAGGAGGTTCGCGCCGCATTTGATATGATGGGTGGACGCGAGGCGTTTTATAATAAGGTGATGATTGTGATGTGATGGGGCTCTGCCCCAAACCCCGCTGGGGGTGCTTTTTGAAAAAAGCGCCCCCAGACCCCTGCAAAAACTTTCCAATAATGTTCTGGATATAGAAAGGAATGGATGATTATGCTGAAGAAAATGATTGCGCCGTCGATGATGTGTGCGGATTTCCTGTGCTTGGGCGATGATCTGCGCGAGATGAAGGCATGTGGGATTGAGTATTTGCACATTGACATTATGGACGGTGTGTTTGTACCGAATTTTACGCTGGGCACTGACTATATCAAGAAGCTGCACCGCGCGACCGATATTCCGCTGGATATTCATCTGATGGTATCGGATGTGGACGGCAAGCTGGATTGGTTTGAAGTGCGCGAGGGGGACTATATTTCGGTGCATGCCGAGGCATGCACGCATCTTCAGCGTGCGCTGGCTTGCATTCGCGCGAAGGGTGCGAAGGCGATGGTTGCACTGAACCCCGGCACTTCGCTGAGCGTACTGGATGAAATTCTGCCCGATGTGGACGGCATTCTGGTGATGACGGTCAATCCCGGCTTCGCGGGGCAGAAGATGGTGCCGCAGACGCTGGAGAAGATCGCTCGCCTGCGTGCTTATCTGGATGCGAACGGGTACGAGCATGTGGACATCGAGGCTGACGGCAACGTTTCCTTTGAGAATGCGCGCAAGATGAGCGACGCGGGTGCGAATATTTTCGTTGCCGGCACCTCTGCGGTCTTCGTTCCCGATGTTCCGCTGCGTGTGGGGATTGAGAAGCTGCGCGAGGCGGTCAAATAAATGAAGCCGACCAAGAATAACCATATGCTGGATCTTCTTGCCCTGCAGAAGCAGTTTATCCTGGCGCATCTGCGCGAGGGCGACCGTGCGGTCGATTTCACGATGGGCAACGGGCATGACACGGCTTTTCTCTCGAAGGCGGTTGGGCCGGAGGGCCACGTTTGGGCGTTTGACATTCAGGAGGCGGCGCTGGAGTCGTCGGCCAAGACTCTGGCGGCTGAGGGCTGTCCGGACAATGTGACGCTGATCTGTGCCTCGCACCACCGTGTGCGTGAGTTCGTGGATGGGCCGATTCGGGCGGGGATGTTCAATCTGGGCTATCTGCCCGGCGGCGACAAGTCGCTGACCACGCTGCGCCAGACCACCATGCCGGCGGTTGAGGCGGCCATCTCGCTTTTGGGCGAGGACAGCATCCTGCTGATCGCCGTTTATCCCGGCCACGCTGAGGGTGAGGCGGAAGGGAAGATGCTGGCGGAATATTTTGCCACCCTCGACCGCAGACAGATCTGCGTGACGCAGATCAAGATCATGAACTCGCCTACCTCTCCCTTTTTCTTTGTGCTTGAAACGAGGTGAACCGATGAATCGCCCTCCCAGACGATCCGGCCTGACACCCGAACAGGAGCGCCAGCGCGCCGAATGGGCGCGGTATGCCGCTGAGGAGCAGGCTCGCCGTCAGGCAGCCGCCGCAGCACGTCAGCGGGCAGCCGCTGAGCGAGCCAGACGCGAGGAAGCCGAGCGCAGGGCGCGCCGTGCAGAAGCGCGCCGCCTGTTTTGGAATCGGTTTGTCCTTTATTTGATTATGCTCGGCTTGATTTTCGCGATTGGCGGTGGGATTTTTTTCTTCTCGCTGCACCGCACCGAGCGCCGGCCCCATCCGCAGGAGGTGACCTACCTCTTCGGCGGTGAATGGACGGCGGACGGCAAGACGGTGGTCGAGCCGCAGGCCGAGATGACCTTGAATTATGCGGAAGCGGTGCATGCGGGTGTGCAGTACTGCTCGATGACGGCGCTGGCCGATCTGGTTGACCTGTCGATTACCGGTACGCAGGAAACGCAGAAGTTTAGCTGTCCGTCGGGGGAGTATGTGCGCCTGACGGTGGGCAGTGCGTCGGCCGAGGTCAACGGTGACTGGCTGACGATGGACGGCGCGGTTCTTCTGCGCGGTTCGGGCGATACCGAGGCGCTGTGGGTTCCGCTGAGCTTTGTGCGCGATTGGATGCAGGGCGTGTTGGTCACGCTGGAAGCGGATCGCGTTCACCTGGCACTGGATGCGGCTGAGCCGTTGGGTTTTTTGCTCAAGGGCAGCCCGACTGCGCTGGCGGTGGATGAGAAGGCAGAGTTTGGCGACACGCCGGCCATTCCGTTCAAGGCCGATCTGTCGGCTTATGAGCAATATATGAACCCGGCTGACCGCGATGCATATCTGACGCTGATCAACTTGGATAACAAGCTGGACGGGACCTACATTCCGTCCGATCTGACCAAAATTGCCGACACGCGCAAGGACGGCCGTGCGACCCAGCAGATGCGGGAGTATGCCGCCCGAGCGCTGGAGGCCTTCTTCATCGAGATGCGCGCCTGTGGGGTGACCGATGTGTCGGTGACCAGCGCATACCGCTCGTTTTCCTATCAGACCCAGCTGTTTGAGCAGCGCGTGGCCATGTATCCGTCGCTGCCGCGTGCTGAGGCCGAGGCCAAGGCTGCTACTGTGGTAGCAGTGCCCGGCTCCAGCGAGCATCAGAGCGGCCTGTGCGTGGATATGCACAATCTGCCCTCGGCCGATATTGCCTTTGGGAATACGGCGGCCTTCCGCTGGATGTCGGCGAACGCGCACAAATTTGGATTCATTCTCCGCTACCCGGCCGACAAGACCGAGATTACCGGCATCAGCTATGAGCCCTGGCACTACCGCTATGTGGGACGTTATCATGCGACCCGCATCTATGAAAGCGGACTTTGCCTGGAGGAATATGTTGCGCAGTACCGCGCATCGGCGCATAATTGATGCTGCGGGTGAGATAATTGAACAGAGTGCTTCTGACAGAGAATTCTGTCAGAAGTGCTTTTGTTTTTTGTGCAGCGGGGATATTTCGGCAAAAACGGCCTTTTTCGCACGATGCAATCGCCGGTTGCGCGATTTTCAAGCGTGATTGATAGACTTTACATCGGAATTGTGGTAGAATTTTAGCCGGATTACGGGTGGAGGCGAACGGCTTCCCGACTTCTCAAGGAGGAAGAGTGCGAAATGAACGTAAAACTGAGCGAAAATATTTTTCAGTACCGAAGCGCCCGCGGATGGTCACAGAACGACCTTGCCGATGCGCTGGATGTGTCCAGACAGTCGGTGTCGAAATGGGAGAACAATCTGGCTGTACCCGATCTGGACAAGCTGATCCGCATGACCGGCCTGTTTGAGGTAAGCCTGGACGAGCTGGTGTTCGGACCGAAGGCAGAGGCGGATAAGCCGAAGGGTGAGGAGAATGTTCTGATCCGCATCCCCTCGGCGCGGATCATTGCGGGGCTGATTATGCTGATCTTTGGGATGATCTTCTTTTTGCTGTCGGTCTTCTGGGGCGATCATATCCTGCTGGGCGAGGCGTTCGGTGAGCTTTGCTCCAGCGTGATTGTTCTGCTGAGCCTGTCGCTGATCGCGACCGATAATTTCCGTGTGCTGTCGGTCTGTGCGCTGATCTATTTCCTTTATTCCATTGTTTGCTTCGGCGTGATGAATGTAACCAGCCTGACCAACTACCTCTTTACTTTTGTGGCCGGATGCGTGATTCTGGTGTGGTTCATTGTCTGCGGACTGCGCGCCACGAAAGGGCGGGAGCAGGCGGAGGTGCCGGTGCAATGAAGGCAATCATGGAGATTCTGGTTGGCTTGAATGTGTGGTCGGTGTCGGCTCGCCTGCTGCTGTCGGTTCTGCTGGGCGGCTTTATCGGCATGGAGCGTGGCTCGCATGGCCGTGCGGCCGGTCTGCGCACGCATATTCTGGTCTGCCTCGGCGCGGCGATGGCGACGATGGTCGGTCTGTACAGTGTGTCGGTTCTGGGTTTCCCCAGCGATCCGCTGCGTGTGGGTGCACAGGTGGTTTCGGGCATCGGTTTTCTCGGGGTGGGGACGATCATTATCCGCAATCGCGAGGTCACCGGCCTGACGACGGCCGCAGGACTTTGGGCAACTGCCTGCATCGGCCTGGCGGTGGGAATCGGCTTCTACTTCGCTGCTCTGCTGGCTTTTGTCGCCGTCATTCTGACCATAACCGTTTTTACGCGATTTGAACATAATACCCGGGATAAGAACAATTTTTCCTTCTACGTAGAGGTGAGCGACCCGCAGTGCTTGAAAGAGCTGTATGAGAAGCTCGCGCCGTATATGCTGGATATTACGGTGATTCCGCCGAGAAGCGGAATCGCCGCGCATGTCGGCTTGGACTGCAGGGCAACCACACGCGCCAACTATGAGCGGATGTTTGCGCTGGCGCAAAGCCGTGAAGAGGTGCTGATCGCCTTGCCGGCGGGACGCTGATTCCGAGGCTCGCTCGGCATCGGGTCCGAATGGCCCCCCTGATGTACAGAGATTTTTTGCGTAAAAAAGATTTTTTTGCAAAAACTCTTGACAGAAGGGGGGGCTTTCGTTTATAATATACTGTGTCATTGTGTGCGAGCGTATTGCCACGCTTCCGATTTCTATGTTAAGGAGGTGCAGAAGATGCTGAGAACATATCAACCGAAAAAGCGTCAGAGAAGCAAGGTTCACGGCTTCAGAAAGAGAATGAGCACGGCCGATGGAATCAAAGTGCTGAAGAGAAGACGTGCAAAGGGCAGAAAGAGACTGACCCACTAATCATCGTGAAAACCTCCGATGGCTCAACAATACGAGCTATGCCGTAATGTCTGAGCGGTCGGGGTTTTTGATATTCACGCGTTTTTTACCATTATATTATAAGATCATACCAGATTGATTATGTTGCGGAAATGGTCTCCCTGCCCGAATGCGGCTTGCTTTGCGAATGGGCAGGTGAGGGCTTTTCGTACACACGGAAGCGAGAACAATGAAATTTACTGCGATTACAGAGAACCACCTGTATGCCAAAGCATACGCCAAGGGAAAGCGTGCTGTCACATCGACGGTGACGGTTTATGTCCTGCGCGATTATGCCGCACGGCGTCTGCGCGATGCGCATCCGCAGAAGCGCTATGTCAACCGCATTGGGCTGACCGTCAGCAAGAAGCTGGGCGGCGCGGTCCAGCGCAATCGGGCAAAGCGCGTGCTTCGCGAGGCGATGCGCGCACTTGAGTGCGACCCTGGTGTGAAGACCGGTTTTTTGGTGGTGCTTGCTGCGCGTGAGCGTGCGACCGAGGCGAAAGCCGGTGAGGTTGAGCGCGATCTGCGGCGGGCGCTTAGTAAGCTGGACATGCTCAGGCAGGCAGAATCATGAAGTATCTCTGTATTGCCCTGATTCGGTTCTACCGAAAATTTATATCCCCACTGAAACGAACGCCCAGCTGTCGGTTTACCCCGACATGCTCAGCCTATGCCCTTGAGGCATTTCAGAAACGCGGCTTTTTTGTTGGCCTCGCGCTGACGGTCTGGCGTATCCTCCGGTGCAATCCCTTTTGCCCGGGCGGCTACGATCCTGTGCCCGAGAAGCGAAGCCGGCGGGGCGGGGGAGAGGACTCTGCACACTGATCCGCACACCCATTCCCCGGCGCAATCCCATATGAGAGAGGAATGTTTCCACCCATGCTCGATTTTTTGATCGGTATTCCCGGCGCGATCCTGCGCTTTTTCGACAAGCTGACCGGCGACTATGTTCTGGCTCTTTTCCTGTTCGCCATCGTTGTCGAAATCCTGCTGCTCCCCTTCAGCATTAAGCAGCAGAAAAATTCCATTCGCCAGGCCCGCCTGCGTCCCAAGGAAATGGCGATTCGCAACAAGTATAAGGGACGCAATGACCAGTCCACTCAGCAGAAGGTGCAGAATGAGATCATGGAAATGTACCAGCGCGAGAACTACAACCCCATGCAGGGTTGTCTGCCGCTGCTGATTCAGTTCCCGATTATTCTCGCCCTCTATCAGGTAGTTATCAACCCGCTCAAGTATATCTGCCAGCTGAGCAATGAGACCATTACCGCTGTCAACGAGGCGATCAAGGCGCTGCCCGGATATGAGTCCTTTGTTGCGCGCGGCAATGAGACCATCCAGCAGATGGGCATTATCCGCGACAATTTCAGCCATTTCACCGGAATCGAAGGCTTCTCCGAGCACATCGCGTCGGCAGCTGATCTGCCCAACTTCGTTGTGTTCGGCGGCGCAATCGACCTTGCCCGTACCCCCAGCTTCGAGACCTTCGACTGGCTGATTGCCATTCCCGTCCTGACCTTCGTTTTTGCTTTCTTCAGCTCGAAGATCACCCGCAAGTTCACCTACCAGCCCACTACCGCCGAAAATGACAAGTCCGCCGGCTGCTCCAACGCGATGATGGACTTCATGATGCCGCTGATGAGCGTATATATCGCGTTCATCGTTCCCGGTGCCATCGGTGTGTACTGGATGTTCAAGAACGTTGTGACCGCCATCAAGCAGATTGTGATCGCTAAGCTGATGCCGGTCCCGGTGATGACCGAGGAAGATCTGAAGGCGGCTGAGCGTGAGGCCAATATGTCCAACCGCCAGCGCAAGAAGCAGGAAAAAGTCCGTTCGCTGCATCATATTGATGACGAGGATTACGAGTCCGTTTCCATCAAGCCCTCCACCGCATACGGGGACGAGCCGGAGACGAC